>NZ_FMHJ01000007.1:0-401336 GCF_900090125.1 Streptomyces sp. WMMB 714 | reverse complement strand
CTAATCCACCCCCGAAAGGGCTTCATCGTTCGACTTGCATGTGTTAAGCACGCCGCCAGCGTTCGTCCTGAGCCAGGATCAAACTCTCCGTGAATGCTGCAAACAGCACACACGAGAGCGGCACAACCAGGAGGAATAGTCCCAGTGTGCACAGCATCCTCGCTGTCTGTATCAAAGAAATCCACGCCCCCATCAATCAAGGGGACGGGGTATCAACATATCTGGCGTTGACTTTTAGCACGCTGTTGAGTTCTCAAAGAACGGACGCTTCCATCGCAACCCTGTCACAGGCCACTCCGGGCGCTTCCCTCTCGGTGAATCCGACCTTACCAGAATTGCTTTCCTACTCCGTAATCTGGTTTTGGAGAAGCTTCCGGCCGACGAGGCCCACCGGACGAAGCTCGTCCGGTACCCGTCGAGGTGGAGCAGCAAACATACTCGGGCGGGGCGTCCCGATGCAAATCGAGGCGCCCCGCCCGGAGTTGGCGTCAGACCTCGACGACCACGGGGAGGATCATCGGGCGCCGGCGGTAGGTGTCGGAGACCCACTTGCCGACGGTACGGCGCACCAGCTGCTGGAGTTGGTGCGCCTCCGCGATGCCGTCCTGGGCCGACTTGGCCAGGGCTTCGTCGATCTTCGGGACGACTTGCTCGAAGTCCGCGTCGTCGATGCCCGATCCGCGCGACTGGATGTGCGGGCCGCCGACGATCTTGCCGGTGCTGCTGTCCACCACGACGAACACCGAGATGATGCCCTCGTCGCCGAGGATGCGGCGGTCCTTGAGCGAGGACTCCGTCACGTCGCCGACGGAGAGGCCGTCGACGTACACGTAACCCGCGTGCACCTTGCCGGAGATCTTGGCCTTGCCGTCCAACAGGTCGACGACGACGCCGTCTTCGGCGATGACGACACGGTCGCGGGGGACGCCGGTCTGGGCCCCGAGCTCCGCGTTGGCGCGCAGGTGGCGCCATTCGCCGTGTACAGGCATCAGGTTCCGCGGCTGGCAGATGTTGTAGAAGTACAGCAGTTCGCCCGCGGAGGCGTGGCCTGAGACGTGGACCTTCGCGTTGCCCTTGTGGACGACGTTCGCGCCCCACCGCGTCAGGCCGTTGATGACCCGGTAGACCGCGTTCTCGTTACCGGGGATGAGCGACGAGGCCAGGATCACCGTGTCGCCCGGCACGATGCGGATCTGGTGGTCGCGGTTGGCCATGCGGGACAGTGCCGCCATCGGTTCGCCTTGCGACCCGGTGCACACCAGCACCACTTCGTCGTCCGGCAGGTCGTCCAGCGTCTTCACGTCGACGACGAGGCCGGCAGGGACGTTGAGGTAGCCCAGGTCGCGTGCGATGCCCATGTTGCGCACCATCGAGCGTCCGACGAACGCGACGCGGCGCCCGTACTCGTGTGCGGCGTCCAGGATCTGCTGGATCCGGTGCACGTGGCTCGCGAAGCTCGCGACGATGATGCGTTTCTGCGCGCTCGCGAAGACCTGCCGCAGGACGCCCGAGATCTCACGCTCCGGCGGGACGAAGCCCGGCACTTCCGCGTTCGTCGAGTCGGACAGCAGAAGGTCGATGCCTTCCTCGCCGAGGCGGGCGAAGGCACGGAGGTCCGTGAGGCGGCCGTCGAGCGGAAGCTGGTCCATCTTGAAGTCGCCGGTGTGCACGAGCATTCCGGCGGGTGTGCGCACGGCCACGGCGAGGGCGTCCGGGATGGAGTGGTTGACCGAGACGAACTCGCAGTCGAAGGGGCCGATGCGCTCCCGGTGGCCTTCCTCGACCTCCAGGGTGTACGGCCGGATGCGGTGCTCCTGAAGCTTGGCCTCGATGAGGGCGAGGGTCAGCTTGGAGCCGATGAGCGGGATGTCGGCCTTCTCGCGCAGCAGGAAGGGGACGCCGCCGATGTGGTCTTCGTGGCCGTGCGTGAGCACGATGCCGTCGATGTCGTCGAGGCGGTCCCGGATCGAACTGAAATCCGGAAGGATCAGGTCGATCCCGGGCTGCTCCTCCTCGGGGAAGAGCACACCGCAGTCGATGATCAGCAGGCGGCCGCCGAATTCAATGACCGTCATGTTGCGGCCGATCTCGCCGAGACCGCCGAGCGGTGTGACCCGCAGGCCGCCTTCGGCGAGCTTCGGCGGCGAGCCGAGCTCGGGATGCGGATGACTCAAAAGACTCTCCTCACCAGACGCGCGCCACGCTCCCCCTGGCCTCCGGCATGGGGACCCTCTGGCCCCCGGCTCGGGGAACCCCCTGGGACACGTGGCGCGCGCGATATCCGTGAATGCTTCGTTATGCGTATTCGGTCGTTCTGATCATGTCGTCGTTTTGCGGGCTACGCCCGTCGTGCTGTCGTCGCGTCGGTGTTCAGATTTCTACGCCGCCGTGGGCGAGGTCATGCCTGAGCTGCTGGGTCTCCTCGGGGGAGAGTTCGACGAGAGGCATCCGCAGCGGGCCGGCGGGCAGCCCGCGGAGTGCGAGGGCGGCCTTCGTCGTGATGACGCCCTGCGTGCGGAACATGCCCGTGAAGACGGGCAGGAGCTTCTGGTGGATCTCCGTGGCCTTCGTGACGTCCCCGCTCAGGTGCGCCTCCAGCATGGAGCGCAGCTCGGGGGTGACGAGATGGCCGACGACGGATACATACCCGACGGCGCCGACGGACAGCAGCGGCAGGTTCAGCATGTCGTCGCCGCTGTACCAGGCGAGGCCGCTGGTGGCGATCGCCCAGCTCGCGCGGCCCAGGTCGCCCTTGGCGTCCTTGTTCGCGACGATGCGCGGGTGCTCCGCGAGCCGGACGATCGTCTCCGTGTTGATGGGCACACCGGAGCGGCCGGGGATGTCGTACAGCATCACCGGCAGGTCCGTGGCGTCGGCGATCGCGGTGAAGTGCCGGAAGAGGCCTTCCTGCGGCGGCTTGCTGTAGTAGGGCGTCACCGCGAGGAGGCCGTGGGCACCGGCCTTGGCCGCGTCGCGGGCCAGCTCTAGGCTGTGGGCCGTGTCGTTCGTGCCGGCTCCGGCGACGACATGGGCGCGGTCTCCGACCGCCTCGACCACCGCCCGGACGAGCTGGGCTTTCTCGACATCGCTGGTGGTCGGGGATTCGCCGGTGGTGCCGTTGACGATCAGACCGTCGTTGCCTGCGTCGACCAGATGGACGGCGAGTCGCTGCGCTCCGTCGAGGTCGAGAGCACCGTCAGCGGTGAACGGCGAGACCATCGCGGTCAGGACCCGCCCGAAGGGCGTGTGCGGTGTGGAGGTCGGAGCCATGGGGTCCACGCTACTCGCAGCCAGGCCCGGCGGGGGCCCTCGGGGCCATCGTCCTGGTCATCCGCGACGTGACGGGCCTCACCATGAGGGAGACCCGGCACTGCCTGCTCGGGGGTTCAGGCAGTACCGAGCCTCGTTTTCAGCGTAGGCGTACTTCGCGAATCCCCGCAATCCAGACAGTTACGGCGCGACGCGGCCGTTGGCATTGAAGGCCGCGTGCGTCAGCGGCATCAGCTTCGCCCACTGCTCCTCCATCAACTCGCCCACCATCTCGATCTCACGCTGGGGGAAGGAGGGCACCTTCGCCTGCTCGTGCTGGGTGCGCAGGCCGAGGAAGTGCATGAGCGACCGGGCGTTGCAGGTGGCGTACATCGAGGAGTAGAGCCCGACCGGGAGGACGGCCCGCGCGACCTCGCGGGCGACGCCGGCCTCGAGCAGACGCTGGTAGGTCTCGTACGCCTGGCGGTAGGACTCCTCCATCGCCGTGGCGGTCAGGCTGTGCTGCTCCGGGGTGCCCTCCACGAACTCGTACTTGCCGGGGCGGCCCTGCTGGACGAGCTTGCGCGCGGCGTCAGGCGTGTAGAAGACCGGCTGCAGCTCACGGTACCGGCCGGACTCCTCGTTGTAGGACCAGCCGACGCGGTGGCGGTGGAACTCCCGGAAGACGAACAGGGGGGCGCTGATGAAGAAGGTCATCGAGTTGTGCTCGAAAGGACTGCCGTGCCGGTCCCTCATCAGGAAGTTGATCAGCCCCTTGGAGCGCTCGGGATCCTTGTGCAGCTCCTCGAGGGAATTCTCGCCTCCGGTCGAGACCCTGGCGGCCCAGAGCACGTCGGTGTCCGCGGCGCTGTGCTTGACCAGTTCGACGGTCATTTCGCTGCGGAAGCTGGGGGCGGCGGTCCCTACGGGGGTCTCGGTCACTGGCGGGTCCTTCCGGTAGTGCAACGGAGCGCGCCCAGCCTACGGCGCCCCACCGACAGCCCGGGCCGCGCGCTTCCCGGGTGGAGAGGTGGGGCCACATGACGCAGGGCGGCGGACGTGGACTCGCCCCCGGGACGGATCAGGAAGGCGTTTCGCCCCGATAAGAACCTTTCGTCAGGACAAATAGATCTTCCTTTTGAGATAAGGCACCCCGGTGCACGAAGTCACAAGGGCGCTTGGTATTTTTCACTGACGATCCCGGGCCTCGTGGCACTTCTCCGCCCTCCCGGACGTTCTTCACATCGCAGCCAAACACACGACCTCAAGACAGGAGCCCCCTGCCCATGCCCCGCCGCGGAGAATCAGTTCCGTTCGCGTTCATCGCCGACGCCGACCGGTTCCGCAGCAATGTCACGCCGCCGCCTCGCGCCGAGCGCAGCCTCGCCCAGCGGGCAGGAAGTGCGCTGTTCGGCCTGACCGTGGTCGCGGGGCTGGCCGGCTCCCTCCTCCTGGGCGTTCCGGCTCTCGACCCCGACGAGCAGTCGCAGCGGGGTGGCCCCGCAGCGGCTGAGGGCCGCTGACACACCCGCACCCGCATACGTTCGACGCGCCGCGTCGACCTGCCGGGCTGGCCGGGTTCCGCATAGCTCGCTAATGTCCTCGCGCACCACCCGAACGAGTCCATCGCGAGCGAGGATCAGCTGTGCCACTGCCCTTTCTGACGGCCGATGGCCAAGCGGACAGCGACCACGCGGCTCAGACCCCGCTGCCGCACGACGCACGCGAGCACTGGCGCCGTCCCTACCGGCCCGGCCCCTGGCGGGTCGGCGGGGCGGCGCTGCTGCTGTTGCTCGCTTCCTACCTGCTGTTCTCAGCGTTGATCATCGCGCTGGCCGGAGCGTGGTCCGGCATGGCCGTGTGCCTCGGCGCAGGTCTGCTGGTGATCGCTCTGGCGCTGCGGCTGCTGCGCGTGGGGATCTGGGTGAGCGCCTACGGAATGCGCCAGGTGAGGCTGCTGAACACGGTGTCGCTGAGCTGGCGCCGGGTGGCGGCCGTCCGCACCGTGCAGCAGCCCGTCAAGTGGCTCGGACTGCCCCGGACTGTGCAGGGGCAGGCCCTCGCCGTCGTACGTCAGGGTGACGACGAGCCGCTTCGTCCCCTGCTGACCGATCACAACGCCGACTTCCTCGCGAGGCCGGAAGCCTTCGACCGTGCCGCGGACGTCATCGAGAGCTGGGCCGCCGAGTCCCGTCCCGGAGCGGCCCGGTAGCGCGACGCGGCCGGCGGCGCTCAGCCCTGGTCGCTTCCGGCGTCCTCGTCGGCGCTGCCGTGGCTTCCGTCCTGAGGTGTGCCGCGCCGCTGAGCAGCAGTGGCGGAGGCTTCGGACCCGTCGTGCAGGACGATGGCGTGCCGCATGGCCTTGCGGGCGCGTGGTGTGTCACGGGCGTCGCGGTAGGCGACGGCGAGACGGAACCAGCACCGCCAGTCGTCCGGCGACTGCTCGACCTCGGTCTGACGCTTCGCGAACACCGCGTCCGCCGAATCCCTGTCGATCCGGCCCGAGGGTGTGCGCCGCAGTTCGTCGACGGGCAGGCCGCCCTCGGCCTCCAGCTCGCGGGCCAGGCGCCCGGCGCTCCGGGCGAACCGTGTGGTGTGCCAGAGGAACCAGATGCCGATCACAGGCAGGACGAGCACCGCGAGCCCGAACACGACGGTCACCGGGGTGCCTTGCTGGATCAGCAGCACCCCCCGGCTTCCGGCCAGCACGAAGTAGAAGACCAGCAGCGCGGCGAGCGCGAAGTAACCGAGTCCGGCGCGCACGCTCGTCATCGGTCCAGGTCGAGGAAGTGCTCCAGCCCGAACGTGAGTCCAGGCGTGGAGACCACGCGCCGCACGCCGAGCAGCACACCCGGCATGAAGGAGCTGCGGTGCAGCGAGTCGTGCCGGATGGTGAGCGTCTCGCCCTCGCCGCCGAACAGCACCTCCTGGTGCGCGACGAGTCCGCGCAGCCGCACGGCGTGCACAGGCACACCGTCCACATCGGCGCCGCGGGCACCTTCGAGGCCGGTGCTGGTGGCGTCGGGCTGGTCCGGCAGGCCGGCCTCCTCGCGGGCGCCGGCGATGATCTGGGCGGTGCGCACCGCCGTACCGCTGGGTGCGTCGGCCTTCCCGGGGTGGTGCAGTTCGACGACCTCGGCCGATTCGAAAAATCGGGCGGCCTGCTGTGCGAACCGCATGGTCAGCACGGCGCCGATCCCGAAGTTCGGTGCGATGAGCACACCGGTCCCGGACGAGGCGCCGAGCCACCCGCGTACGGTCTCCAGACGCTCGTCCGTCCAGCCAGTGGTACCGACGACACAGTGGATGCCGTTGCGGACGCAGTGCTCCAGATTGCCCATCACGGCGTCGGGGTGGGTCAGGTCGACGGCGACCTGGGTGCCGGCGCCCGTGAGGGCTTCGAGGCTGTCGTCGCGGTCGAGCGCGGCGGACAGCTCCATGTCGTCGGCGGCCTCGACGGCCCGTACGGCCTCGGAACCCATTCGGCCCTCGGAGCCGAGGACGGCCACACGCAGCTTGCTCATGGTTCTTTCCTTCGCGGACTTGCAGAGATGACGGCGGGACTGACTGGATGACGCCGGGGCCGTCAGGCGACGGCCTCGTGCAACTGCGCCGCCTGGCGGTCGGTGAGCGGGCCGATCACGGCCAGCGACGGACGCTGGTCGAGGACGTCCCGTGCCACTGCCCGTACGTCGTCGGGGGTGACGGCGGAGATCTTCGCGAGCATGTCGTCGACCGACAGCTGCTCGCCCCAGCACAGTTCGCTCTTTCCGAGCCTGTGCATCAGCGCGCCGGTGTCCTCCAGGCCCAGAACGGTCGAGCCGGTCAACTGGCCGACGGCGCGCTTGAGCTCGTCGTCGGGCAGGCCGTGACGGGCCGCCTGGTCCAGCTCGTCGCGGCAGATCTTCAGCACGTCCGAGACCTGGCTGGGGCGGCAGCCCGCGTAGACCCCGAAGAGGCCGCAGTCGGCGAACCCGGAGGTGTAGGAGTACGTGCTGTAGGCGAGGCCGCGCTTCTCGCGGATCTCCTGGAAGAGACGGGAGCTCATGCCCCCGCCGAGAGCCGCGCTGAGCACGCCGAGCGCCCAGCGCCGGTCGTCGTTCCGGGAGACCCCCGGCATGCCCAGTACGAGATGTGCCTGCTCGGTACGGCGGTCGGACAGATCGACGCGGCCCTGAGCGCGCACGGACCGCGTGCCGGTGCGCGGCCCGACGGGTTCCGTGCTCCCGTCCGTACGGCTGAGGGCACCGGCCCTGTCGAAGGCGGCACGCACTTGCTCGACGACCGTGTCGTGATCCAGGTTGCCCGCGGCGGCGACCACCAGGTGCGGCGGGTCGTAGTGCTTGCGGTAGAAGCGGGCGATGCGGTCGCGGGTCAGCGAGTTGACCGTCTCCACGGTGCCGAGCACGGGGCGGCCCAGTGGTGAGTCGCCGAACATCGTGTGGGCGAACAAGTCGTGCACGCAGTCGCCCGGGTCGTCCTCGGTCATCGCGATCTCTTCGAGGATGACGCCGCGTTCCGCCTCGATCTCGGCGGGATCGAGAACGGAGCCGGTCAGCATGTCGCCGACGACGTCGATGGCCAGGGGAAGGTCCGCGTCGAGGACGCGCGCGTAGTAGCACGTGAACTCTTTGGAGGTGAAGGCGTTCATCTCACCGCCGACCGTGTCCAGCGCGGCCGAGATCTCCAGCGCGCTGCGGCGCTCCGTGCCCTTGAAGAGCACGTGCTCCAGGTAGTGCGTCGCACCGTTGAGGGCGGGCGACTCGTCGCGGGAGCCGACGTGGACCCAGATGCCGATGGTGGCGGAGCGCACGGTGGGCACTCTCTCGGTCAGGACCCGCAGCCCTCCGGGCAGCACGGTCTTGCGGACCTCGCCTCCGCCCGTCGCGCTGCCGGCGCTGCTGCCGCCGCTTCCACCGACGCGTCCGCCGACGGACATCGGCTTCACCCTCCCTGGTGTACGGGCGACGGCCCGCCCCTCCGTGGTGGTGGGGCGGGCCGTCGCGCGGTGCGTGTCTGTCACTTGTCGCCCGCGGCGTCCGCGGACGCGCCGTCGCTCTCCTCGGGCTTCTCGGAGCCTTCGGCGTCCTCGTCCAGCACGGGGATCAGCGAGAGCTTGCCGCGCTGGTCGATCTCGGCGATCTCGACCTGGACCTTCTGGCCGACGCCGAGGACGTCCTCGACGTTCTCCACGCGCTTGCCGCCGGCGAGCTTGCGGATCTGCGAGATGTGCAGCAGGCCGTCCTTGCCCGGCAGGAGCGAGACGAACGCGCCGAAGGTGGTCGTCTTCACGACCGTGCCCAGGTAGCGCTCGCCGACCTCGGGCATCGTCGGGTTGGCGATGCCGTTGATCGTGGTGCGGGCGGCCTCGGCCGCGGGGCCGTCGGCGGCACCGATGTAGATGGTGCCGTCGTCCTCGATCGTGATGTCGGCGCCCGTGTCCTCCTGGATCTGGTTGATCATCTTGCCCTTGGGGCCGATGACCTCGCCGATCTTGTCCACGGGGATCTTCACGGTGATGATCCGCGGCGCGTTCGGGGACATCTCGTCCGGGACGTCGATGGCCTCGTTCATCACGTCCAGGATGTGCAGACGCGCGTCGCGGGCCTGCTTCAGTGCGGCCGCGAGCACCGACGCCGGGATGCCGTCGAGCTTGGTGTCGAGCTGGAGCGCCGTGACGAACTGGCGGGTGCCGGCGACCTTGAAGTCCATGTCGCCATAGGCGTCCTCCGCACCGAGGATGTCGGTGAGGGTCACGTAGTGCGTCTCGCCCTCGATCTCCTTGGAGATCAGGCCCATGGCGATACCGGCGACGGGAGCCTTGAGCGGCACGCCCGCGTTCAGCAGCGACATGGTGGAGGCGCAGACCGAGCCCATGGACGTCGACCCGTTGGAGCCGAGCGCCTCGGAGACCTGCCGGATGGCGTAGGGGAACTCCTCGCGGGTCGGCAGGACCGGCACGATGGCGCGCTCGGCCAGCGCGCCGTGGCCGATCTCCCGGCGCTTGGGAGAGCCGACGCGCCCCGTCTCACCGGTGGAGTAGGGCGGGAAGTTGTAGTTGTGCATGTAGCGCTTGCGGGTCACCGGGGAGAGGGTGTCCAGCTGCTGCTCCATGCGGAGCATGTTCAGGGTCGTCACGCCGAGGATCTGCGTCTCGCCGCGCTCGAAGAGCGCCGAGCCGTGCACCCGCGGGATGGCCTCGACCTCGGCGGCGAGCGTACGGATGTCCGTGACGCCGCGGCCGTCGATGCGCTTCTTCTCCTTGATGACGCGCTCGCGGACCAGTTCCTTGGTCAGCGTGCGGTACGCCGCGGAGATCTCCTTCTCGCGCCCCTCGAACTGGGGAAGCAGCTTCTCGGCCGCCAGGCCCTTCACGCGGTCCAGCTCGGCCTCGCGCTCCTGCTTGGCGGCGATCGTCAGCGCCTGGGCCAGCTCGTCGCGCACGGCGGCGGTGAGGGCCTCCAGCACGTCGTCCTGGTGGTCCAGGAAGATCGGGAACTCGCCGACGGGCTTCGCGGCCTTGCCCGCGAGGTCCGACTGGGCCTTGCACAGCACCTTGATGAAGGGCTTCGCGGCCTCGAGACCGGCGGCGACTACCTCCTCGGTCGGCGCCTCGGCTCCGCCCTTGACCAGCTCGACGGTCTTCTCGGTGGCCTCGGCCTCGACCATCATCACCGCGACGTCCCCGTCGGGGAGGGTGCGGCCGGCGACGACCATGTCGAAGACGGCGTCCTCGAGCTCGGTGTGCGTCGGGAACGCCACCCACTGGCCGCGGATCAGCGCGACGCGCGTGGCGCCGATGGGGCCCGAGAAGGGCAGGCCGGACAGCTGCGTGGAGCAGGAGGCGGCGTTGATGGCGACCACGTCGTAGAGGTGGTCGGGGTTCAGCGCCATGATCGTCTCGACGATCTGGATCTCGTTGCGCAGGCCCTTCTTGAAGGAGGGGCGCAGCGGGCGGTCGATCAGGCGGCAGGTGAGGACCGCGTCCTCGGAGGGGCGGCCCTCGCGGCGGAAGAAGGAGCCGGGGATCTTGCCGGCCGAGTACATCCGCTCCTCGACGTCGACCGTCAGGGGGAAGAAGTCGAGCTGGTCCTTGGGCTGCTTGGAGGCGGTGGTGGCCGACAGCACCATGGTGTCGTCGTCCAGGTACGCCACGGCGGATCCGGCGGCCTGCTTGGCCAGCCGGCCCGTCTCGAATCGGATGGTGCGGGTACCGAAGACGCCGTTGTCGATGACGGCTTCGGCGTAGTGGGTCTCGTTCTCCACCAGGGATATCTCCTCGTCTGCGTCCACCGCCCGTGTGGCGGTGGACCGGCTGCGGAGGAGCGCTCCGTGTGCGGGCCGGTCTTCGATCGAAGCACCCGGAACCGTCTGGGTGTCCGGGGGCCACTACCGAGGACCGGCTACGGGCGGGGCGCCCCTGCCGCGTCAGTCTGCGTAGTGAGCGTGCATGTGTTCTGTTTCCGTACGGCCTGCCGTACGTCTTTCCGTCGCGCCGGCCGCATGTCGTGCTGAGGCCAGCCTACAAACCTTCCGGACCCCGCAGGTACGGCGAAGGGAGCGGCCCCCTGCTGCGGGAACCGCTCCCTCCTTCACGTTCAGCGGGCGCCGGCCGCGCCACGGCGGATGCCGAGGCGCTCCACGAGCGCACGGAAACGCTGGATGTCCTTCTTCGCGAGGTACTGCAGCAGGCGGCGGCGCTGGCCGACCAGCAGCAGCAGACCACGGCGCGAGTGGTGGTCGTGCTTGTGGCTCTTGAGGTGCTCGGTCAGGTCCGAGATCCGGCGGGAAAGCAGCGCCACCTGGACCTCGGGGGAGCCGGTGTCACCCTCCTTGGTGGCGAACTCGGACATGATCTGCTTCTTGGTCGCGGCATCGAGAGACGACACACGTACTCCTTCAGGGGATCTGCCCGGCGAGCGCCCCTGGTCTTCGTCTCAGGGGATGCTTCGGCTACTCGGAGGGCCGGCCCAGCCTACCAGCGCATCCGGACGCCTCCGCCCGCCCCCCGTACTGCTCGGGGGCGGGCGGAGGCGCTGAAGGCACCGGCGCGGACGGCGGCCCCGGCTTCAGCCTCCGACGGAGCCGCGGACGTCGGCGTAGACGTTGAGCACCGCGAGGCAGAGCGGGATCAGCGACAGCAGGACGAACGTCTCCGTGAGCTCCATGACACGGCCCCAGAAGGGGGTGAGGCCCGTCCGCGGCACGATCAGGCCGATGGCCGAGACCAGCGCCGCGGCGACGGCGATGGACGCCGCGATCCAGACCGTACGGACGTCGAGCCCGGCGCTGTCGCCCGTCATGAGGTCGCGGACCAGCTCCGTGGGCGGGTTGAGGGAGAGGCCGAGCGCCAGCAGGGTGAGCGCGCCGAGGCCGGCGACGAGCGCGCACGTGACCTGCGAGGTGTAGCGGAAGAGGCGGGCGCGCAGCAGCATCGCGATGCCTGTGGCGAGTGCGAGGAGCTGCCCCCAGCCGTTGTGGGAGAAGCCCAGCACGGCCGCCGAGCCCACGACTGCGGCGCACCAGCCGCCCACGAGGCCGACGAGCATCTCGTGGCCGCGGCGGGCCTGCGCGGCGATGCGCTCGGCGTCGACGGGGCCCTGGACGGAGCGTCCGCTCTCCCGGGAGTTCTCGTAGCCGCCCGCGCGGGGCTCGAAGCCTATGGGCAGCCGCGCGAAGCGCGCGGAGAGGCCGGGGAGGAAGGCGATCGTCCCGACGGAGAAGGGGGCCGCCACCGCCGCCGCGTCGACTGCCCCGATGTCGGCGATGACGGCGATGAAGGTGAAGACGGTGCCCACCGCCGAGACGATGGCGGACGCCACGAACGGGCCGTCGCCCCGTGGTGTGATCGCGATCAGTACGGCCGAGGCGAGCAGCACCGCGACGCAGCCCAGCAGGAACTGGAGCCGGCCGATCCCCTCCCCGTCGTCCAGGGGCAGGATGCCGGACCCGGCGATCATGATGTGCGGCATGGCGCCGAGCCCGAGGGCGATGGACGTCGCCCTGTCCTCGTAGACGCGGGCACGGACGCATGCGAGCGCGACCAGCAGGATTCCTGCCGCGGCGGCGATGATGCCGGGCAGCCCGTGCATGTCGTGCTTGACCGGATCGGCGAACCACAGCGCGAAGGCCATGAGCACCAGCAGCACGCCGCCTCCGGTGAGTCCGGCCGCGCGCATGTGCCGCTCGTTCCACAGCGCGCGGTCGCGCCGCACACCCGAGGCGACGGCGTCGCTCACGTCGTCGAAGACGGCGGAGGGCAGCGAGTCGGCGAAGGGGCGCAGGAGCAGCACCTCGCCGTCCCGGATGCCGTTGCCCGCCAGGGACAGGCCCGACTCGAGGACCCGCCCGTCCCGGCGCACGAGGTGATACCCCGAGAGCGAGCCCTCGGCGGGGCTGCCTCCGGAGAGCCGGGCGATCTCCGGATAGACGTCGGACAGGGGCACGTCCTCGGGCAGCGCCACATCGATGCGCCCCCCGGGAGCAACTACCGTGACGCGGCAGAAGCCTGTCGCTGCGGTCGTGGCCACCTTCTTGTTCCCCCTTGCTGACTGCTCGGACTCGGCGTCACGATGAAATAAGACATCTCGGGCTATGTGGATTGCCCCAAACTCCCGCGCCGTGGAAGCACTTGGGGAAGATTGCGCGTCACCTTACCGTCCGCGGCGGACAGTCGGTCCTCCCGGATACCGGAGACTCCCACACCTACTAGGATCAGCGTCTGCATGACCGGTAGCTGTTGCGAGGGCGGGGGCGTCGGTGCGGAATTGCGAAATTATCGTGAAGGACTGATGTAACGGTGAGTGTGGTCATCGTGAAGCGGCAGCCACGGGTCATGCCGCCGACCGTGCCCGAAGGGGAAGTCAAGCTGGAATCCCCTCCCGAACTGCCGCGCGACGGGGACAACGACATCTGGATGAATCTTCTGCCCGTCATGGGCATGGGAGGTTCGGTCGCATTCTTCTTCATGCCGGGCTCGCAGCCTTACATGAAGGTCGTCGGCGGTCTGATGGCGGTCTCCACGGTCGCCATGGCGATCGCACAGGTCGTGAGGGCGCGGCGAGGGGGGCGCGCCCAGATGGGACAGGCGCGGAGGGACTACTTCCGCTATCTCGACCAGATCCGCAAGGACGTCCGCAAGACCTCGGAGGCGCAACGCAGCGCGCAGCTGTATCAGCACCCGAGTCCGGACCAGCTGTGGGCGATCGCCGGTGACAGCAAACGGCTGTGGGAGCGCCGGCCGTCCGACAACGACTTCTCGTCAGTGCGAATCGGCACCGGCTGGCAGCAGTTGAGCACTCCGCTCGTGGCGCCGGAAACAGCGCCCAAGGACGAACTGGAGCCGCTCACGGCGGAAGCGATGAAGTCCTTCCTGGACATTCACCGTTCACTTCCGGATCTCCCCATCGCGGTGAGCCTGAGGGCCTTTTACCACGTTGTCGTCACCGGAACTACCGACGAGGTGTACGGCAATGTCCGCGCGGCGCTCGGACAGCTCTCCGCACTCCACTCACCCGAAGAGCTGATGATCGCTGTCGTCGCCCACCCGGGTTCGATGGCGGAATGGGACTGGACGAAGTGGCTGCCGCACGCGCAGCATCCGTCGCAGTCCGACGGGGCGGGCCAGGCCCGGCTGTTCTACGACGACCTCGGGCAGCTGGAGGAGTCGCTCTCCAGCCAGCTCGACGGCAGGGCGCGCTGGAACCGCGACGGGACGCCCGTGGCGGACCAGCCGCACATCGTCGTCGTCCTCGACGGCGGCTCGATCCCCCCGGACTCGCAGCTCGCCGGCGCCGAGGGCCTGCAGGGCGTCACGTTCATCGAGGTGGCCCCCGGTTCGCTGGACGACCAGATGTCCGGCGGCCTCACCGTGCACGTACGTGAGAAGGCTCTCGACCTCTACGTCGGCCGGGAGGCCGCGTACTCGGGCAAGCCCGACCTGCTCAGCTACGAGCAGGCAGAAGCGCTCGCACGGCAGCTCTCCCCCTTCCGGATGGGCAGCGGCGACGAGGGCGAACCCCTGCTGTCCAACCTCGACTTCACCGACCTCATGGGCATCGGCGACGCGGGTTCCGTGGACATGTCCCGGACCTGGCGGCCGCGCTCGCTGCACGAGCGGCTCCGCGTGCCGATCGGCATCGGCGGCGAGGGCGAACCCGTCATGCTGGACATCAAGGAGGCGTCGCAGGAAGGCATGGGCCCCCACGGGCTGTGCGTCGGCGCCACCGGCTCCGGCAAGTCGGAGCTGCTCCGTACGCTCGTGCTCGGCCTGGCGGTGACGCACTCCTCGGAGACGCTCAACTTCATCCTCGCCGACTTCAAGGGCGGCGCGACCTTCACGGGCATGGCCGACATGCCGCACACGGCGGCGGTCATCACCAACCTCGCCGACGAGCTCACGCTCGTCGACCGCATGCGCGACGCGATCACCGGTGAGCTCAACCGGCGGCAGGAAGTGCTGCGCAAGGCGGGCAACTACGCGAACATCACGGACTACGAGAAGGCGCGTGCGGCGGGAGCGGCGCTCGACCCGCTGCCCTCCCTCGTCCTGATCATCGACGAGTTCAGCGAGCTCCTCACCGCGAAGCCCGACTTCATCGACATGTTCATCCAGATCGGCCGCATCGGCCGCTCCCTGGGTGTGCACATGCTGCTGGCCTCGCAGCGGCTGGAGGAGGGCAAGCTCCGCGGCCTGGACACGTTCCTGTCGTACCGGATCGGTCTGCGGACGTTCTCCGCCGCGGAGTCCCGCACCGCGATCGGTGTTCCGGACGCCTACCACCTGCCCAACGTGCCCGGCGCCGGCTACCTCAAGTACGACACCGAGACGATGGTGCAGTTCAAGGCGGCGTACGTCTCCGGCGCCTACCGGGCGGCGGGCCCGACCCGGGTCAGCCAGTCCACGCAGACGCGGCCCGTGGAGTTCACCGCCACACCCGTCGCGCTGCCCGCGACGCCGGAGCCGCAGACCGTCGACAACGACACCGTCGACGACGCTCTCGCCGACACCGTGCTCGACGTCATCGTGCAGAAGATGGTCGGGCAGGGCCCTTCGGCGCACCAGGTGTGGCTGCCGCCGCTGGAGGAGGCCCCGTCCATCGACCAGCTGCTGCCCTCGCTGGCGCCCACTCCGGAACGCGGTCTGACGGCGCCGGAGTACACGGCGCTCGGACGTCTCGTCGTGCCGGTGGCGCTGCTGGACAAGCCGTTCGAGCAGCGGCGCGACGTGCTGTACCGCGACTTCTCCGGGGCCGCCGGTCACGGCTTCTTCATCGGCGGACCGCAGTCGGGCAAGTCGACGCTGCTGCGCACGCTGATGACGTCGTTCGCGCTCACCCACACCCCGTCCGAAGTGCAGTTCTACTGCCTGGACTTCGGCGGCGGCTCGCTGCTGGCGATGGAGAACCTCCACCACGTCGGCGGTGTGGCGAACCGTCTGGACGGCGAGAAGGTGCGCCGCACGGTCAGCGAGGTCATGGCGATCCTCAACGAGCGTGAGGAGTACTTCCGCGCCCACAACGTCGACTCGATCGCCACCTTCCGCCAGCGCCGCGCCGCGGGGCAGCTGCCGGACCAGAAATGGGGCGACGTCTTCCTCATCATCGACGGCTGGGCGACGTTCAAGAACGACTACGAGATGCTCGAGGGCGACATCACCGACATCGCCACGCGCGGTCTCGGGTTCGGTGTCCACCTCATCCTCACCGCGTCGCGCTACACGGAGGTGCGTCCGGCGCTCAAGGACCTGCTGCAGAACCGCGTCGAGCTGCGGCTCGGCGACCCGTCCGAGTCCGAGATCGACCGCAAGGTGGCGGCGAACGTCCCGGCGGGGCTGCCCGGCCGGGGCCTCAGCCCCGACAAGCTGCACCTGATGACGGCGCTGCCGCGCATCGACGGCTCGTCGACCCTGGAGGACCTCTCCGACGCGACCCAGCAGACGATCCGTGCGGTGAACGACCACTGGAAGGGCGACCCCGCGCCGGCGGTGCGGCTGCTGCCGACGATGCTGGAGGCGTCGCGGCTGCCCAAGGGGTCGGACTACCCGGAGCTCGGTCTCCCGTTCGGCATCGACGAGGCTTCCCTGCGGCCCGTCTTCGTCAACTTCGAGACGGACCCGTTGTTCGTCGTCTTCGGCGAGAGCGAGTCCGGGAAGAGCGCACTGCTGCGGCTGCTCATCCAGAAGATCACGGAGCGGTACTCGCCGGACAAGGCGAAGATCGTCGTCGGTGACTACCGGCGTGCGCATCTGCAGGGAGTGCCGGAGACGCATCTGTCGCGCTACTGCGCGGCGGCGCCCGCACTGCAGGAGACGCTGGAGGGCCTGGCGGGCTCGATGTCGCGGCGCATGCCGGGGCCGGACGTCACGCCGGAGCAACTGCGCAACCGCAGCTGGTACGACAGCCCGGACGCCTTCGTCATCATCGACGACTACGACCTGGTGGCCACGGGGCAGAACCCGCTGATGCCGCTGCTGGAGTACCTGCCGTTCGCACGCGACGTGGGCCTGCGCGTCATCATCGCCCGTTCGTCCGGCGGCGCCAGCCGCGCGCTGTACGAGCCGGTGATGCAGCGCATGAAGGAGCTGGGCGCACAGGGCCTCGTCCTTTCGGGCGACAGGTCCGAGGGCGCCCTGCTGGGCAACATCTCGCCCACGCAACTGCCCGCCGGCCGGGGCTACTTCCAGACGCGGCGCCGGGGCGGTCAGCTCGTCCAGACGGGATGGCTGCCGGCGAACAACTGAGCCGGCCGGAGCTTGCGGCGACGCTGCCTCGCACACGCAGATCGGAGCCGGGCAGGGACGCGTTCCCTGCCCGGCTCACGTGTACGGGGGCCGGACCGGGCCTCACCGGAACCGACTGGTTCCGTCACACCTCGTGATCGTCACGTGGGATGATGAAGGGACGGGCGCGGGGGCTGAGAACGCACGGAGTTCGGACGGACGGCCGCCCTGCCCGCCGCAGAACGCAGAGACCAGCACGGGAACGAGAAGGAGCAGGCGGCGATGGGGACGCAGCAGGAGAAGGACGAGCTGTACGCGATGGACATCTCCGACGCCGTCTGGGAGTCGGCGCCCGGCGCTCCCGAAGAGGAGCGGGTCGAGATCGCCCATCTCCCGGGAGGCGCCGTCGCGATGCGCAACTCCAAGGACCCCGGCACAGTGCTGCGTTACACGCAGGCAGAGTGGCGTGCGTTCGTACTCGGCGCGCGGGACGGCGAGTTCGACCTCGAACCGGCACCGGAGAACGGCCGGGAGTGAGGCGGCGGACGCGGTGGGACTTCGCCGTAGCCCCCGGCAGAGCGCCGGTCAGTCCCGGCCCGGGGCAGCAGCGAGGATGCAGGCGTAGTCAGCGCCGGCCGAGCGCCGTTCCATCGAGAGCACCTGCGTCCTGCGCTGCACGGTCATCAGCGCGTTGCCGCCCGGCAGCGCCAGGACTCCGCCCAGCCCGAGGTCCCCGGCGTACCAGGCGCCCCGCTCCATCGACTCGTCCCAGCGGTTCCAGCGAAGGGGATCGCGGGCGCACATGCTCTCCGACCAGGCTGATCCGTCGTCGTCCACGTACGTGCTCTTGCCGTCCCGCTCGTGCCCGTCGGGAAGGCAGAGCTGCACGGGAACGCCCCCGGCTTCCTTCGTTCCGGACAGCTTCCGCACCGCGGGGAGCGGCTGCCAGGGGTACGCCTCCAGGATCCTGCGGGCTTTGGTCAAGCGGGACAGGGCGCCGCGGCAGGTGTACAGCGCGAGCGGGTACGCCAGGACGGCCGGCGCACCGATGAGCCCCCCGACGCTGTTCCCGTCCCGGGCGTCGTCGCCGCCCCACCGCACCTCGGCGAACACGCCGCTCAGTACCAGGGCCGCGACGAACAGCACGCTCCACACCCACAGCTTGGCCACGACCCGGCGACGCGTCGCCTTCCATGCGGCCCGGGTACCCGGCTCATCGAAGGCCACCGGTTCCGACGGCAGTTGAACCCCGCTGTCTCCCACTTCCGGAGTTCCTCTCCTCGTCCACCTGTCCTGGACCGTGCGCGCCTCGTAGCGTGCGCGTGCTACAGCGATCGCCGGTCGAGTCCCGCACGACGGGCCTTCTCCAGGCGCTCGGCGCCGGCACGACCGCGCGCTGCGGCGAGCTCGTCCCACTTCAGCGGCTGTACCAGCATCAACTCGCCCGAGCCGGGGACCATCACGACTCCCCCGAAGATCTCGTCGCCCGCGAACCACACGCCGTTCTCGATGTTCTTCGGCCACAGCTTGCCCACCGGCTGATGGGCGGCCAGTTCCGGGGAGCCTCCGTTGCTCCCGTCCCGACCGCCGAGCCGCAGCGAACGCTTGCCGGACGCACGCAGGTTGAGCTTCTCCACCGGGCTGCGGAAGGTGAACTCGTACTCCTCCAGCACGCGGGCGGCGAGCCGCACCGTGCGCATCTGCGCCCCGCAGAAGCCCGTCCCGGTGAAGAAGGTGACCACTGCCGCGGGAGCAGCCATCACGGCGTAGTCGGACTTGCTCAACGGCACCGCAGCCACCACCGCGGCGACGCACCCCAGGAGCAGCGCGTAACGCCTCAGCACGACGTTGCGATGGTGGCGCACCACGCCGCGGCGGTCCGACCCGTCCGTCGCGTAAGGGACCCCGCCGCGGAGGGGCTCGTAGACCAGCAGCAGCGTCGCGGTGACGCTCAGCGCTAGGAGAGCGATCAGCCCCGGCACCGCGAGTACCACGAGATGATCGGTCAGGACTGTGAGGGAGAGCCCGTAGGCGGCGGCGAACGCCAGGGCCCACTTCAGCAGCAGCCCCGGCCGGGACGGCTGCCGCGCGCTGCCCCGCCGCGCCACGCGCCCCGCTCCTCCGCTGCCCACCGGCTGCCCCGTGCTCACCCGAAGTCGCTCCGCACGGCGTGGGCGACCGACCCCTCCTCGGGCTCGGCGTGCCCCGGCGACGGATCGGTGAACGTGACCGTACGTCCGACTCCGACGAGCACACCCCGGTAGTTGTCGGCGAGGTGCACAGACGGCGTCACAACCTGGAGAGCAACGATCGCCGACGAACGGGTGTCCGGAATTGCCAGGAGGCCTCGCCAGACCGGGGTCTCGTCCACGTCGTCTCCCCCCTGCGTAGGCGTCGCGCTGGGCGGAACGGGACGCTGCACGGTCTGGGTGAGGAAACCCGGACCACAAGGCAGTTCGACGGGGACGATCCCGCTCTCCCCTGTCTGCCCGGCCCCCGAGGCCAACAATGTCGCCAGTACAGCCTTGGGGTTAACCCCAGGGGAGTCAACGCTCGAAACAGTAAGGACGGACGTCGCCGCGCCGTCTCGCTCATCCGGGTGCATACCGAGGGCGCACCCTTGTACGCGATGCCTCTGCATCTCGTACATCACCATGGCGTACAGCCGGAAGACCTGATCCGCACGCTCTCGAACGTCATCCGGAAGGGCAAGGATCTGACGTGCCAAATCTTCCATCCGCTGCGCGGAGGGATAGACATCCAACTGGGCGTACCCGTACGGAAGCTCGTACCAGAACTGCGGCTGCGGCTTGATCGTGACATCTTCTCGGACACTGATCATCGCAGCGACAGCCCCGTCATGAGTTCCGTGATGCCGTGGGTGAGATCCCCGATGTTCCCCGGTGCCCCGACACCAGCGATGCCAGCCTTGGTCACCTCCGTGCCGTAGTGTCCCGCACCATCGTCGGGCAACACGTCCATCGACTCCAGGGACGAGACCGTATTTGCCACCACATTGGCGCCGTTGAGCCCGTAGTCGTAAAGACCGGTGGCCGGGTCGGTGGCGGTATCGAGCGCCTTGAAATTGAAGGCCTCGACCGTCTCCCGTCCGAACGTGGCGACCTTGGAGCCTGCAGACAGCGCCTCCCCGCCTTCCCTGGCAGCCCCCGCCAACATAGCGGTCTCCCCCCCGCCCCTGGCGAGTGCGCCCAGACCTGGCACTACGCCCAGGGCATCACCAGCGACGGAGCCCCAAGCGGCCAGACCCTCCCCCCACCCGTGCTCACCCAATAGCGAATCTCGGAAGTCCTCGCTCGCGAGATTCTTGCTTATGGAGGCGGCACTGGCGACTACGGCAATCCCCGCGAACACCGGCGCAAGCGGGGTGGGAAACAGAGCCAGCAGACCGGCGATCGCGCCGATAGTTCCTGCGTGCTCCAGAAGGAACTCACCGACGGCCTTCAAGCCGTCACCGATGGCGCTGAGGGTCTTGCTGAGCCAGCCCGGCTCCTTCGGTGCGAGGTCGTCGTCTGCCTCGTCCAGGGCGTCGGCGACCGAGTTGGCCTCGCGCTCGTGTTCCTTCTCCAGCTCCTTGGCCTTCGAAATGACGCTCTCGTACGCCTTGTTGGCCTTCTCCAGGCTGGCGGAGGCAGACTTCAGGCGGCTCTCCGCGGCACGCAGGCGCGCGGTCGCCGCGTCGGCCTCGGCCTGGCTGGGAAACTCCTTGCCGCCGAGCTTCAGGTCGGGGTCCTTGCCGGCCTCGTCCTGCTGCGTCTTGGCCGAGCCCTGGGCGGCCTTGGCTTCCTTCGCCTCGTCGTCGTACTTCTTCGCCAGTTCGCGGTTGGACGTCAGGTCGCCGTCCCACTTCTTGAGCTGGGCCGCCGCCTTCTCGAGCGAGGTCGCCGCGTTCTTCATGTACTTCGGCAAGTCACCGTCCAGTTCATCCCGAAAGGCTTCTGCCGCGTCGCCTTCCCAGTGGCTGCTCTCGCCGATAAGCCGTTCGATCTGGGTATGACAACTCCGAAGGACCGACGCCGCCTTGGTGACCTTCGTCTTGAGTGCCTGCACCTCGGAGGGGATACCTGGGACCGGGTTCCAGCCGAGGTTCGGATACGGATTAGCCACCATCACTTGCCCCCGCCAGCCGAAGTGCCCTGCTGCTCCATCTGCTTGAGCGCCTTCGCCAGGTTCGTTTCCATCTCCTCATAGCTCAGCTTGTTCGCCTTCACGCCCTCTTTGATGGCGCCGATCATCTCGCTCAGCTGCTCGGAGCCATACTTCCAGCGTTTCTGGAAGTCGTCGCAGGCCTGGTCGAGCCGGGATGTGCCGATCTGATCCCCTCGAACGTGCTCCAGTGCCGAACGGGCTTCTTCGAGATCTTTGACGCTATCGTTCAAGGTATGTACGAATTGGTCTAGTTGACCGATATCCGTCTTGAGATGGTTCCCCATCAAGCAGCCTCTCCTCGGTGATCAAGGGAACGAACGAGTTGCACGAGGTACATCAGTCGAGCGAACCCCCGCGACGATGACGACTCCCGCAGCAGCGCTGATTGTATGAGCAGGAGCGTAGCCATCCGAGGCTCCGGGCACTCCCTGGCGTCGCCTGTACAGGGAGGTTACTGCCGTGCACCATAGGGGATTTGAGGCAACGGCGATCTCGTAGCAGCCGAGGTCCTTGATAGCGGCTCGAGGGAAGCTCCACAGGAACTCCACACCTCCGTGTGGTGCGAGGGCCCGGCCCACGTACCGTATGGCAAGGGCGGGATCCGCCCTCCATGGACTGCCGCCGACGATGCAGAAGGGTTCCGCGTTGATGAACCAGGCCGGGAACAGTCGCACTACCGACGTACGTTCCCTCAAGAAGCTCGAACTGATTTCGTTTGTGTCTCTTCTGACCTTGGCGGTAGCGGGAGTTCTTCTGCTCTCTCTCACGGGGAGCACCACCGAGACAGCGATCAACATCGTGGCATGGATCTTCGTTCCCCTCGCCGTGGGAATCAACATCTGGCTTCGCCGTCAGAAGCAACGAGCCGGTTCAATGTCCCTCGACGACGTTCGCGACCGCATCGACACCGACGCTGTGCGCTCCGTGAAGGCGAGCAAGGGTGAGGTCAGCGCGGTGAAGGAATTGCGTCGCCAGGAGCCGCGACTGTCCCTCAAGGATGCGATGGAGATGGTCAGGCAGCTATGAGCGAGCCCGGCATGCATAGCCTTCAGCTAACCTTCTGACGACCGCGCCCGACTCGGTTGGCGTCGTCGGACCGCAGCAGCGGTGAAGCGAGCCGGTGTCCTGCTTCGATTCGTCTGGTGACGGGGCGCGAATCCTCGAAACGTTGTGGCATAGCCCGCGAATCGCACCCTTCATTCCAATGAGGGCTTCACAGAGACTCCTGCCACCTCTTCCCGCCAGCTCGGCCAGCAGACAGCAGGTCTCGCCAATCGCCTAGGAGGGCGGGCTCGATCGCTCTCGACCAAACGGTTCGCGGCCTCCTGGACTCAAGGCGGACCTCCATCAACCGCGCGACCGCCGCCCTTCCCCCTGCGGCTACCGCCCTCCGGCCGTCCCGGCGTCCGCCGTGGCACGCGCGTCCGACCGCTTCCGCCGGTAGTCCCGGGCTGCGATCGCGGTGCCGCCGATGAGGAGCGTCAGCACAGTGCCGGCAGTCATGACGTAGACGGAGATCCGCTGGGTGCGTTCCGTCTTGCTTTCGCCGACGGTCAGCTTCATCGGCGTGACGTGCCGGTCCTGGTCCGCCTTGTCGGGGACGGGCTCGTCCTGCGGGGTGTCGTCCCCGGTCAGAGCCGCGACAGGGTCAACGACGCCCCAGCCGAGCTGCTCGTCGGGGCCGGCGCCGGGCCTGTCGGCCGTCTGGGCAAGTCGCGCGGAGATCTGGTCAGCGGTCCACTTCGGGTACTTCTCGTACATCAACGCGGCCACGCCCGCGACGTACGGCGCCGAGAACGAGGTGCCGTCGGCGGGGCACTGGCCGCCCTTGGGAACGGTGGAAACCATGCCGACGCCGGGCGCGGCAATGTCCACGAAGTCCCCCGACTGGGAGAAGAAGGCCCGCTCGTTGTTGCGGTCCGAGGCTGCGACGGCGAGGACGCCGTCGTAGGCCGCGGGATAGGTCCTCTCCGACTTGCCGTTCGCACCGTCGTTCCCGGCTGCTGCGACGACGAGGATGCCCGCGTCGACGGCCTTGCTGATAGCGGCAGCCAAGTCAGGGTCGGAGTTCTTCTTGACGGTGTCGGAGCTGATGTTGATGATCTCGACCCTCTTGGAGACCGCGTGGAGGATCGCCTTCGACATCGTCTTGGCGTCGCCCTGCTTCTCGGGGTCGTCGCCACCCGTGTACTGAAGCGGGAGGATCTTCGCCTCCGGCGCGATCCCCGAGAAGCCTGTGCCCTTGACCTTTCGGGCAGCGATGATGCCGGCGACCCGTGTCCCGTGGCCGTTGGTGTCCGTCGCGCCGGTGGACTTCCCGACGAAGCCCTTGCCGCTGCTCTCCAGAGCCGGACGGATCTGACGGTTGCCCTTGTCGACGCCCGTGTCGATGACGGCGACCGTGACGCCCTCGCCAGTCGCCTCGCTCCACAACTCGTCGAGGAGGACGCGCTGGAGCGACCACGGCGTGCTCTTGATGTTCTTGCCGCCGAACTTGCATTCGCCGCTGTCGAGGCCGAAGTCCGGGATCCGGCCGTCCTGAGTACGCCCCTCGGACGGGCTGCCGCCGTCGGACGGCTCGGCGGAGTCCGCGGCGACCGGTGCGACGGAGCCGACCGCGGTCAGGCTCAGAGCCGCGAGCGCGACGAGCACCCGCTGGGCGCGGCGCGTTCGCCGGAGCCTCGGTGTCACCGCTTCTGCGTTGAGGCGTTGTTCATTCGAAGTGGCGGCAATGGCCATCGTGATTCTCCCCCGGGGAGGCCGGCGAATGCGGGGCGTTCCCCGGCCCCAGTCGTACACCCGGACGCAACTGCAGGAGCGGGCCGGCCAACGATAGTGGCCGACCCACTCCCGAACGAGCGCTGCCGGTTGCTCAGTTGCCCCAGACGCTCGCGTTGCTCTTCTCGGTGGACTGGTAGTTGTCAGCCGAGTTCTGCAGCGCGGTCGCGATCTTGAGCAGCACCTGGTGCAGGTGGTCCGCCGTCTGGTCCCACTGACGCTGCTTGGCCTGGTAGCCCTCCTGAGCGGAGCCTTCCCAGGTGTTGGCGACGCGCTTGACCATGGCCTCAAGGTCGTCGAGCTGGCTCTTGATGCGGCCGGCAGTGGACCTCACGTCCTGCGAGGCCTGCGACACCGTCTGGAAATTAACGAGAATTCCGGACACTTACGACTCCTCCTTCAGCGATTCTTCGGTAGTAGTAGCTATGAACTCGTACGGCGCGGGCGCCGGTTGATCGGCCTGGTGGGCCTGGATCAGCCGAAGTCCGACATGATCTTGCTGACCTCGGAGTTCTGCTGCTCTTCCGTCGCCGAGTAGTTCTTGCGCGTGGAGTCGACGGCTTCCTTGATGTCGTTGAGGATGTTGTTCATCTTGCGGGCATCCTCGTTCCACTGCTGCTGCAGCCGGTGGTAAGCACTGGCGGCCTGGCCCTGCCAGCCGCCGGCGATCTGGCTGATCACACCGTCGAGGCGCTTGACCTCACCCTGGACGGAGCTGTTGACCTCGCTGATCTTCGACGACAGAGCTCGGAGCTCGTCCTCTGTTACCCGAAACTGTCCTGCCATGGCGCACCTTCCCCCATGCTCATTCTGTGAACGTCTCAGCAGCCCGGATCGGGCTGGTGGGTCACCCTATGCCACGTACAGAACGGGCCGTCAGCTGACACCGTGAGAACACTATCCTGCCGCACCGACACAACCGTTCGCATGGGGTTACCGTCACCTGCTCAACACACCGCCGCGACCGACTTGTTATCCCACCGTGGCCGGTGCTTTGCAGAATCAGCCCGAAATGGGCGCCGAACTGCGCCCCTGGCCGCTAGCCCCCGAGAAAGACGTAACTCTCCCCGTTCGGGGAGAGTTACGTACTACCCACGACGCCGACCCTCGATGCCTCGGACGGCCGACTGTCGGCTGCCGATTACAGGCCCTGCTCCTGGGACGCGCTGTCCGTGTCCAGCGTCGGGCCCTTCGGAAGGAGCGACGACCAACTCTCCGGCACCGGAGGCTCCTTGACCTTCTCGTAGCCCAGGCGCGCCGTCGGGCTCTCCTCCTGGCCTCCGCCGCCTCCCTGGGCGCCGTCGCCTCCCTTGGGGAGGGCGTAGCGAAGACCCGAGTCGGTGAGCAGGTAGCGGGCGCCGCCACCGCCGCGGCCGCTGAACTCCTGGTACAGCAGCCCGGATCCGGAGCTGACGTACGCGCTGGCCGCGCCGTCGACGATGTTCGCGGGGTACTCGGGCCCGGCCCACGCGGCCAGTTGCGGCTGCTTGTCGCCGGAAGTCTTCCCTGTGTAGACGCTGCAGGAGACGGTGCGGCTGGTGGAGTTGATGCCTTCGGCCTTGCGGTTCACGCGAGTCAGTACATCCTCCGGCCAGCCCTTGCCTCCGGTGGCCTCTTCGCCCTCCGCGCCGGCGTTGGTGGCCTGGATGTCGTTGACGGGGATCGGCTTGCGCTGACCGAGCGTCGATCCGCCCATGGCGAGTTTCGCCACGAGCGGGCTCGCCCTCTTCACTCCGTCCTTCATCACCACGTAGTGATACGGCGTTCCCGTGTCCGTGGACTTCAGGACCCTGCCGATCTGGCGTGCCCCGGAGGGAAGTTGGTCAACCCCTTCGAAACGTGCGGGGCTCCCCACCTCACCACCGAGATTGGGGAAGGCGAGCGTGGCCCCGTTGTTCAGGGTCTTCAGCCATTGGGTGGACACCTGCTGCGGCTTCTCGGGTTTCTTCATCGCAATCCTGGTCAGCAGACTGCGTTCCTCCAGGAACACCCTGTTGTTCTGCATGCGCCCGTGCAGAAGCATCTTCGTGCCCGTGCCGTCGACCACGTACTGGTCCCCGGTCTTGCTGTCCTCGACGTAGAGCGCTTCGCCGTCGCCCAGCCGGTACTTGTTCTTCAGCTTGTCCTTGTCGCGGCCGCCCAGCACGAAGACCCCCTGCTGGGGCTCTCCCCGCCCGCCGGGCTTCTCGCAGACGGCCCACTCCTTGGGCGCCTCGGCGTCGGCCTTGCTGGGAAGCCTGTCGGGGGCGTACGGAATGCCGATGGTGGCGCCGCGGGCGATCGGGCTTTCGTCGATGTCCTTGCCCGAGACCTCTATGACTTCGCCCTTGCCCTTGTCCAGCACGAGCTTGGCCGACGCGAAGTTCATGACGGGGTGCAGCTGCTTCTTGCTGTTCTTGTTCTCCTGCAGGACGACGTATCTCGTCGTGGAATCGCTGTCGACGATGATGTGCTCGCCCACGTCGTCCCAACCGGGAGGCGCGCTGGGGGCGATGGCGCCCCATGCGACGAATCCGGCCACGAGAACGATGCCCATGACGGCACTCGGCATCATCGCCCGTACCGGACGCGGAGCCTCCTCGTCCGAGACTCTCGATTCCGGCTGCAGAAAGGCTGCAAGCGTGCGCTTCCGCGCGAAGGTGTGGGCGCTGAGCTCGTCCCGCCGCGTCGCCATCGGTCCCCGTCTCTCCCGTTCCCGTGCTGGTGAAATACCCGGTGGTGGTGGTGTTTTGGCGGGGTGCCGAATTCACGTCCCGCGCCTCGCGCCGTCGCATACGGCTTCGCGCCGTCCCCGAGTCCGCCTCCCCCGGCGGCACTACTATGCCGCCCCACCGTGCTCACGCAAACGCCCGGGTGGCGCCACAGGTCGCGGTATCCGCACAATGCCCTCACGGGCTCTGCTGTCGGCCGCATGCGGGACGGCGTTCGCGATGAGTATCCTGACCCGGCCGGTATCCGCTGCGGTGCAGGCCGGTCCGGCCGCGTACGGCGCCGGGGCCGGAGCAGGGCACACCGCGACCGGCGAACGACGGCAAGCAGGGGGCGACCGCAGACTCCGCGGCGGCGAATCGCCGGAGCGGGAATTCACCGAAAGCATTACGCAGGCACGCGGGCGGAAACGCCGTGCAGCCGGAGCGCTTCCGGTTGTCAGCACGACGGGCGCACCGCGCGCGGAAGCGGCGACCGCGGTCAGCAGCCGAGCAGATGACACCTCGAAGGGGAAGTACGGGGGATGACGAGCGCCACCCGCAGCCGGTCCCGGGACCGGCGCGTCCCGTCCCAGCGCAACGACGGGCAACAGGCCCCGGCGGCATCGCCGGCACCGACGACCGCGACGCTGCGGCTGAGCAGCAAGCCGGGCAGCTTCGGCCCGGTGCGGCTGCAGCAACTGGTCCTGATCGAGATCGCGGCGGGACTTCTGGTCGTCGCCTGGATCTCGCAGAAGTGGCTGCTGGTGCCCGCCGCGGTGGTGGCGGGTCTTCTGACCCTCTTCGCGCTCGTGCGCCGCAGGCAGCACCCCCTGTCCGAGTGGTACGAGCTGAAGCGTTCGCTGCGGCGACGCAAACGCGGTGAGAAGCATCCGATCCCGCAGGGCACCGACCCCAGCCTCGCGCCCGTCGTCGAGTGCGACCCGGCGATCCAGACGTCCACGTACGTGACGCGTGAGGACCGGGCCGTCGGCATGGTCGGCGACGGCACGTTCCTGACGGCGCTGATCGCGGTCGAGGGCAGGGACGCTCCGCTCAAGCCCGGGCGGCTGGGGCGGGTCGAACGCCCGCTGCCGCTGAACGTCCTGCACGACGCGCTGACGACGGACGACATCCGGCTGGAGTCCGTCCAGGTCGTCCAGCACACCCAGCCCGCCCCGGCCCCGCATCTGCCCGAACAGTCCGTGGTGGCACGGTCGTACGGGATGCTGCAGGAGGCCTCGGGCATCCCCTCGCTGCGGATGACGTGGGTCGCGCTGAAGCTCACGCCCGAGCTGACCCCCGAGGCCGTCGAGGCCCGCGGCGGCGGACTGGGGGGCGCGCAGCGATCACTCGTGCGCGCCGCCGATCAGCTCGCGAGCCGGCTCGAAGGCGCCGGCTTCAGCGCCTCGGTGCTCAACGAGGCGGAGGTCATCCAGGCGCTCGCCACCTCCACCTGCCTCAACCCCCGTGCGAACAACCCCACTTCGCCGGACGGCCGCACCCTCCAGCGGCGCACGGAGGAGTCCGTCCGCGGCTGGCGCTGCGACGACCGCTGGCATGCCACGTACTGGATCAGTCGCTGGCCGCAGGTGGGCCCGAGCGCGGTGAGTTCGGCGCACCTGGCGTCGATACTCACGTCGCTGCGCGTGTTCACGTCCGTCTTCAGCCTGACACTCGGACCGGGCGACGGGCGTTCGGCGTCCATCGCCGGTCACGTGCGGGTCGTCACCCGCAGCGAGGACGACCTGTCCACCGCGCGTCGCGAACTGCAGCGCACGGCGAGCCGGGCGAAGACCGGTCTCGTTCCGCTGGACCGGGAGCAGGTGCCCGGCGTGCTCGCCACTCTGCCCCTCGGAGGCACCAGCTGATGTCCACCCCGATGATGCCCCGGCAGACCGGAATGCCCGGCGCGGGCCTTGGCCGTCAGCAACCGCAGGGCGGTCTCGGTCAGGACGGCGGGCCGGCTACGCAGCCGCGTCACGTCGCCACAGCGACGGACACGGGCATGATCCCCGTCTTCGGCCGCAACGACGAGGCCGACCAGGAGTCCCCGCACCCCCGCCGCCCCGGGTTCGGCCTGCGCGGCCCCCGCCATCTCCGGCACAGGGTCGCCCTCGACGAACTTGCCGCTGTCGGCGTGCCGTTGGGTGATGACGGTGTCGTCATCGGCACCGACGCGCAGAAGCAGCCCGCCGTCCTCGGGCTGAGCAGGCGGACCGCGTACGACGTGCTGCTGATCGGCGGTCTGTGGACGGCGCAGGTGCTGGCCCTGCGGGCGGCGGGCACAGGTGCGCGGGTGGCTGTCGAGACGGGGCGTGCGCACGTGTGGACGTCGCTGGTGCGGGCGGCCGGAGCCGAGCAGCAGTGCATCACCATGCACGACGTCGGCCAGGTCCCCTCGCTCGGCCCGTCCTCGAGCAGCCCGGTGATCATCATCCGCGACTGCGGCATGAAGCCGCCGCGCGGGCGGGTGACTTCGGCGCCGTGGCAGTCGGTCGTCACGCTGCTCCCCTACCTGAGCCCGGCGGCCCCCCGCCTGCTGCAGACCTCCTCGCTCGTCGGCATCCAGCGTGTTTCTCCGGACGAGGCCGCGCATCTGTCGCGGACGATGCGTCTCCCGCGGGAGGAGACGGAGACCCTCTCGACGCTGGGCGACGGCGTCACCCTGTGGTGCACGCGGAAGGACCGCTACTACTCCCTGACGACACCGACCGACGCCGAGGCCGGACTGCTGGGCACCGCGCGGCGTCTCGACTGAGTGCGGCGCCGCCTCCGCCGGCGCGATGCCGCGGTTGACGCCGCCGGAGGTCCGGGCCCCGGCGGCATCACGACCGGGCGGCAGGGGCGCACGCGGATCCCCGGGCCTGAGAGGGCCTCCGACAAGCGGAGTTGACCCCAGAACCCTGCGCTCCGAGACTGGACCGAGACCTTCGACTGGTTGAGTCGGGTCGTATCGACAGAGGCGGCCTCCGGGCACGGTGTGCGGACGGGGCCTCAGTGCCGTGCCCAATGCCATGTTGATTAGGCTGGGCCGTGCGCGACAAACGGGGTGTGTGACCACACAGCAGGAGGCATTGTGAGCAGCGATCGGGACGAGATCCGCTGGGGCAGGACGGCGCCCGATACCGATCGGTTCGATGCTGATTCTGCGCCCGAGCAGGACAACGAGTCGACGGGCCAGTTCACCATCGACTACACGCCTCCGGCCTGGTACACGCAGGACGCCGACAGCGCCGCCGCCCCCAACACCCCTGGTGTGGGCGGCAATCCGAGCGGCCCGATGACTCCGCCTCCGCCGGTCCCCGGTCCTCCTCAGCCGCTGCCGGGTACGCCTCCCGAGCAGCATGTCGCGCCTGCCCCCGAACCGCCCCAGTTCCCTGCCGTCGCGCCCGGCACCCCCGCACCTCCGGCACAGGATCCCGCCGCGCAGGGCGACTTCTCGCACGGAATGCCGTCCGCTCCGCCCGCCGAGCCGCGAGGGAGCTCGGACGCGTCCGTCCAGCCCCCGCCCGCGTTCCCGCCGTTGGCCGAGCCTCCCGCGCAGCAGGACCCGCGGAGTACGGGGGAGTTCACGCTCCCCCCTGGCCCCGCGGAGGCGGGCCGGATGGACGCCGGCTCGTCCGGCTCCATAGCGGCTTCGGGTACCTTCGACGCCTTCGCCCCCGCGTCGCCGTCCTCTTCCGAGGGCCCTGGATCAGGGCATGAGGAGACCGGCGAATCCGAGCGGAGCACTGAGGCGGGCGACGGGCCCGCGGACACGGACGCGCCGGACCACGACAGTGCTCCCGGCGACTCGCAGGCGGCAGAGGCAGAGACGCCCGCGGAGCCGGAGGGGCCGGCCCCCGACGGCCCGCAGGAGGACCGCGACTCCGGCGGCGACACCGACGCGTCGGGCGACGTAGCGGACGGTGCGACGGCGACGGCGACGGAACAGGACGAGAGCGGCGAGGCCGGCGGTACGACCCCGGCCGCGGGGTCGGGCAGCCCGGAAGGCGGTGCGTCCGCGCAGGCGTCCGAACCTCCGTCGCAGACGCCGTCCTGGCCGCCGACCACCGGCGGTGGCGGCGCTCCGGCCGGCCAGTCGGCCGAACTGCCGCCCCTGCCCCCGGACTTCCCGCCCGCCGACCCCCAGCCCGAGGCGCAGACCCCACCGGCGGCACAGCCCGCCGCTGGCGCCGAGCCTGCCGCAGCCGAGGCCGATCCCGCGGACACGCCCCCCGCGCGGGCACCGATGCCGGCGGACGGAACCACCGTGCTCTCGCTGCCTCCGCAGGGGGGATACGGCTACCCGCAGCAGGGGCAGCAGCCCCAGCCCGGCCAGCAACAGGGACAGCAGGTGCCGCAGCAGCAGCCCGGGCAGCCGCAGCAGGGCGCGGCCTGGCAGCAGCAGGGACAGCCGCTGCCCCAACAGCAGCCCGCACCCCAACCCGGCTACGGCTACCCCCAACCCGGACAAGCTCAGCAGCCCCAGCAGGCACAGCCGGGCCAGCAACCCGCGCCGGCCCAGCACCCCGCCGCCCCTCACACCCAGCCCGGATACGGCTACCCCCAACCCGGACAACCCCAACAGCCCCAACAGCCCGGGCAGCCGCAGCAGGGCGCGGCCTGGCAGCAGCAGGGACAGCCGCTGCCCCAGCAGCAGCCCGCACCCCAACCCGGCTACGGCTACCCCCAACCCGGCCAGGCCCAGCAGCCCGCACAACCCCAACAGGCACAACCGGGCCAGCAACCCCCGCAGGCCCAGCACCCCGCCGCCCCCCACACCCAGCAGCCCCAACCCGGATACGGCTACCCCCAGCCCGGACAACCCCAACAGCCCGTACAACCCCAGCAGAACGCGGCCTGGCAGCAGCAGGGACAGCCGGGTCCCGTCGGTCCGGCCCCGCACGCGCAGCAGCCGCCGGTCGGCGACCCGGGCGCGGGAGCGGGCCATGTCCCGGGCGAGGACGCGCGCCGTCAGAGCCAGGGCGGGAATCCGCTGGGCTACACGGCCGCGGTGGAGCTGTCGTCCGACCGGCTGGTCAACAACCGCAGGAAGCCGCGCTCCCAGAACCCCGCTCTCGGCGGGAAGTTCCGGTTCGGTTCGAAGAAGGAGGAGGCCGAGCGGCAGCGGAAGCTGGATCTGATCCGCACCCCGGTCCTGTCCTGCTACCGCATCGCGGTGATCAGTCTGAAGGGCGGTGTCGGCAAGACGACGACCACCACCGCCCTCGGTTCGACGCTCGCGACGGAGCGCCAGGACAAGGTCATCGCGATCGACGCCAACCCCGACGCGGGAACGCTCGGCCGCCGGGTACGCCGCGAGACGGGTGCGACGATCCGCGACCTCGTCTCCGCGATCCCGTACATCAACAGCTACATGGACGTCCGCCGGTTCACCTCGCAGGCGGCGTCCGGGCTGGAGATCCTCGCCAACGACGTCGACCCGGCGGTCTCGACGACCTTCAACGACGACGACTACCGCCGCGTCATCGACGTCCTCGGCAAGCAGTACCCGATCATCCTCACCGACTCGGGCACGGGCCTGCTCTACTCGGCGATGCGCGGAGTGCTCGATCTGGCCGACCAGTTGGTCGTGATCTCGACTCCGTCCGTGGACGGCGCGAGCAGCGCCAGCACGACGCTGGACTGGCTCTCGGCCCACGGTTACGGGGATCTGGTGCAGCGCAGCATCACGGTGATCTCGGGCGTCCGCGAGACCGGAAAGATGATCAAGGTCGAGGACATCGTGTCGCACTTCCAGACACGCTGCCGGGCCGTCGTGACCATTCCCTTCGACGAACACCTGTCCGCGGGTGCCGAGTTGGAGCTGGACATGATGCGGCCGAAGACCCGGGAGGCCTACTTCACCCTCTCCGCTCTGATCGCCGAGGACTTCGCGCGTCAGCAGCAGGAGCAGGGCCTCTGGCAGGGCAACGGCAACAACCCGCCCGCCCAGATGCCGCCGCCTCTGCCCGGCCCCCAGCAGGGGTTCCCCCCTCAGCAGCCGTACGCGCAGCAGCCCGGTCAGGTACCGCCGCAGCCGTACGCGCAGCAACCGGGGCAGGTACCTCCGCAGCAGCCGCCTTACCCGCAGCAAGGTGGCTGGCAGCAGCAACAGCCCGGTCAGACACCGCCGCAGGGCCAGTGAGCATCAGTCCGAGCTGAAGATCATCAGTCCGTGAGTTGACGAGGCTGGGCCGGACGACGCCGGGATGGCCCGGTCCGATGATCCGGACCGGCCCTCCTGTGCGGACAACGACTCCAGCCCGGAGTGCGCTGCTCGCGTCTCGCGCCCCGCCCCGTCGGCAAGCCGACAGCGGGAGAAGCGGGTCAACGCGTGGCCGCCGGGCCCTCCTCGGCCCGGGCGACCAGGTCGCGGCAACGGTCGACGTCGCCGGCCATGCGCTCCAGGAATGCTTCGAGGGTGTCGAACTTCTCCTGCCCGCGGATGTATTCGAGGAAGTCGACGGCGACGTGCTTCCCGTACAGGTCGAGGTCGACGCGGTCGATCGCATACGCCTCGACAGTGCGCTCCGTACCGTTGAACTGCGGATTCGTGCCGACCGAGATGGCCGCCGGCATCCGCTCGCCGTCCGCGGTGAGCCAGCCCGCGTAGACCCCGTCGGCCGGGACGGCGGTATGGGGCACGGTCTCCACGTTCGCGGTGGGGTAACCGAGTTCGCGCCCGCGCTGAGCACCGCGCACCACCACGCCCTCGACGCGGTGCGGACGTCCGAGGACCTCTGCGGCGCCGGCCACGTCGCCCTCGCCTACGAGCCGCCGGACCAGCGTCGAGCTGAAGGGCTCGCCTCCACCCGCCGTACCGCGCTCGTACAGGTCGACGACCACGACGTCGTAGTCGTACGTCGCACCCAGCTCGGAGAGGAAGGCGACGTCACCGGCCGCCCGGTGCCCGAACCGGAAGTTGGGCCCCTCGACGACGACGCGCGCGTGCAGTTTGTCGACCAGCACCTTGACCACGAAGTCCGCGGGAGAGAGCTGGGAGAACTCGGCGGTGAACGGCAGTACGAGCACCGCGTCCACACCCAGCTCGGCCATGAGTTCGGCGCGCCTGGCGTGCGGAGCCAGCAGCGGCGGGTGACTGCCCGGCCGTACGACCTCGCTCGGATGGGGATCGAAGGTGACGACCACAGCGGGTACGCCGAGTTCGCGTGCGCGTGCCACCGTCCTGCCGATGATCAGCTGGTGCCCCCGGTGCACCCCGTCGTAAGAGCCGATGGTGACGACGCTGCGCCCCCAGCCCTCCGGGATGTCCTCCAAACCACGCCAGCGCTGCACGTCCTGCTCCTCGCCGATGCCGATGTGTTTCGCCGGTCCAAGGGTGCCATGCCCCTGGGCGGCACCCGCACCGGACCCGCGACTACACGCAGTCGGCCAGCGCTTCTCTCGCGCCGCGCACTTCCGGCCCGGCCAGTGCGGTCCAAGCGCCCGGTGCGGCTTGGGCGACGGCCGTCCACGCGGCTGGTTCCGCTGCCGTCCAGGCCCGCAGGAGGCGCCCGAAGTCCGGTTGCTCGTGCGCCAGCCCGGTCAGGCGGCGGTCGTAGCAGGCCGCGCCCTCAGGCGTGCGGGCCATCAGCAGACCGAGGCGCCGCACGAGCTCCCCCTGACCCTGTCGGGACTGGGCCGTTCCGCATGGCTGCGGGTCCTGCGCTGTCCCGGAATCCTGCCGCTCGGCTGCCTCTGCGGCACCCTGCTGGGACGCCGCTTCCAGGGCCCCCTCCAGTGCTGCGTCCAGGACGTCCAGGTCGCCTTCGCCGAGGAGCAGCACGTCCAGCAGCTCGTCCCGTACCGGGTCCTCCGGTGCCGCGGCGAGCATGCGGGCGAGGCTTGCGCGCAGCGACCCGTAGGGCGAGGTCAGCAGGGCGTCCACCAGCGCCTCCAGCCCGGCTCGGCCTCCGTCGCGATGGGTCAGCCGGAGACGGACGAAGGAGGCCAGCGGCTCGCCCGCCCGCTCTGGACGCAGCTCCGCGTACTGGCGGACGAGGTCGGCAGTCGGCTGGGCCAGGCCCGGTTCACGGACGTTCGCCAGGGCCCCTACCAGGTGGTGCGCGCCGCTGCCGGGTTCGCACAGGCGCCTGCGGAAGGCGGCGAGCACCGGCTCGGGCCGCTCCCGGAGGGCCGCGGTGAGCGCCTCGGAGAGCACCGGCGCCCCGGTGGCGGCGAGCCTCTCGAGCGCTGCGTCCAGATGCTGTTCCCAGCGTTGATCGACGCGCAGGAGCAGTGCCAGCGCGGACTCGTGCAGGAACTGCTCGCCCGGCCGCTCCAGCAGTGCCATGGCTGCTCGCTGCAGAGCGCGGCGTCGCGCTGCTTCGCCGCCGTCGCCCGGACGGTCTTCGCCGGCAGCCGGACGGAGCGCGCGGACCGCAAGTCGCAGCCCGTACTCCGCGGCCGCGGCGCGGCGGAGGCAGCGGTCGTCCCCCGCCCAGCGTTCGACTGCCCGGCACAGTTCGGCAGGCTCCTCCTGGCCGAGCTCACCGAGCAGTTCGTCGGCGTGCGGATGGCACGCGTCGATCAGCAGGTCCAGCAATTGCCCGGGAGCGGCGGTGCGGTGCGCGTAGAGAAGAGCCTGTGCCGCGGAGGCCACCGTGGGCGCGGACTCGGCGCCCGTACGGGAGCCTGCACGGCAGCCCAGGCTGCGCCGGTCGGTGAACCACGCGCACAGCAGCGGCTGTACGGCCCTGGGCTCGGCGGCCAGCAGGTCGCCGACCACGTCGATGAAGCGGCACGGGCCGGGGTCGTCGTCCGAGCTGTGCGGTGGGTCGGCAGGGAGCATCAGACGCAGCAGCTCGGTCTTCCTGGCTGCGGGCAGTGCGATCGCCCGCCAGAACCAGGGGCCGAACACGCCGGTCCGCCCGCCCCCGCCGATGCGTTCGGCCAGCTCGCGCAGCACACGGCTGTACGGCTGAGCGTCCGGCACGCGCAGCACTGTCTCCAGCAGCAGACGCGACGCCCACCAGGCGCTCTCCGTCCTGCCGGAGGCGAAGCAGACGCTGGTCAACGGCAGGAGACGCTGCTGGAGCGCCTCCGGACCGGCGGCTTCGGAGCACTGCAGCAGCGCCTGCACGACCGGCCCGATGCGGTGCCGGGGGACGGTCACGGCTGCCGCTCCCTCATTCCCCCTGTGTACGAGCGTCTCCAGGGAGGCGTCCAGATCGAGGTGGCGCCCCTGGAGCCAGTCGGCGAACTCCTCGTCAGCGAAGCGGAATCCGTCTCCCGCCGGTTCCAGCACTCCCTCGGTCAGCACCGCGGAGGCCCAGCCGCCGGCCTGCGGGAAGACCTCTGCGAGGTCCGCGCGGGCCACGCCGCCCCGGCCTCTGCCCAGGCACCGCCGTGCCGCCTCGTGCAGGGCTCCCGCGGCCCGAGTCGCGAGCCTCCGGACGTCACCACTGCGTTCCGTACAGCCCTGTGCGACGGCAAGCCTGCGCGCGATCCGCAGCGCGGTCAGATCGAGATGCGCCGAGAACAGCTCGGAACGGCGCACCGGCGGCGGTACGGGGACGGCACGCATGCCGGGCTGGGCCTCTTCCGAACCTCCGACCGCGTCCACGGCCACGGTGGGGTCGGCAGTCCCGGACGGTCCGGCGGGTCCAGCGGCATCGGCGGCGTCGTGCCTCTGCCCTCGGGTGCCGACTCCCAGTGCGGCCCGCACTTCGGCGAGCATCCGCATCGCCAGCGGATGCCCCGAGTCCGCCTCCGACAGCGCGTTCCCGTCCAGTCCGTACCGCTCGCGGGCCTGTGCCGCGATGACGGGCGGCATGGCACCGAGCCGCACGCACGGCGGCAGCTCCGGCCCCGCGACTTCGTCGGCAGCGCTCCGGGCGCCGGCTTCCGGCTGCCCGGTGTGAAGCATCTCGTGTGGGAAGAACCCGCCTGCCTGTTCCCAGAATTCGCTGCCGCACGCGAGCACCATGCGCGCTCCCGACGCCCGCAGCCAGCTCGCGGTGCCCGTGATCCACTGCCTCAGCTCGCGGAAGAGCGCGGCAGGCATCTCCTCGGGCGCGTCCAGGAGTACGAGGAGGGGACGCCGCACCTCCCGGGCCAGCCGTGCCACGACGTCCGCGCTCGGCACGCCCTCGGCACCGGTCGGAAGTCCGGCGTCGAGCGGGCCGTTCGCGCACCGTGGTCCCGCCCCGGTGACGGAGCGCGCGGCCTCCGCCAGCGCCCGCCCGACCGCCTCGCGCACGCTGCCGTCGCCCTCCTTGAGGACGGCACCGCGCAGCCACACAGCCGGGGCCGATTCGGCCGAGCACTGGGCCGCGAGAGCGGCCAACTCCGTGCTGCGGCCCGTGCCCGGCCGCCCCACGAGGGCGGCGACGGAGGCCTCGCTGCCGGGGAACCGGCCCAGCGCGTCGGAGACATGGGACCGGCGTACGTGCAGCCGGGCGCGTTCGGCCACGGGCTTCAACGACGCCTGCGTCAGCTCCAGTACACCCGCCGGGTTCAGATCCGGACCGAATCCGGGGACGGTCTGCGCGTTGCGCATCAGGACGTCCCGCAACTCCCCTTCGCACTCCCACAGTTCGTCGTCGGTGAGAGGCACCGCGAAGCAGGCCGTCCGGTCGGGGGTGTGCAGTGCGGTGCCCAGCACGCCCAGCACCGCGCCGGTCGACGCGTCGACGACCGGGGATCCCGAGGCCCTGCTGCTGAGGTGCAGTTCGACGGCCTCCGCCTCCGGAAGAGCCAGCTCCACCGCGTCGTCCAGCGTGTAGACGCGCTCGGTCGAGGTGTAGGTGACCTGCGTCCTGCCGGAGAGCTGCGCCTCCGTCCAACTTCCGGACCGGACGGAGGAGGCCCGCGAGGGAGTCTGCCCCGTGCGCAGCCGCACGGCCGCACCCACGGCGCGGGTCCGCTCGTCCCCGATGACCAGGGGGGCTCCGTTCAGGCCCTCCGTCCGGATCAGCGCCAGGTCGCGCTCCGGGAACGGAGTGATCTGGTGGGCCTTCGCTAGATGGCTCCGGCCGTCCGGGGAGTGCACGACCAGGCGGCCGAGGCCGTCGACGGCCTCGTGACTGGTGATCACCGTGCCGTCGTGGTCTGCGAAGAAACCGCTGCCCCGGGGGCGCCCGGCCAGATCGCAGATCCTCACCGACACGGGCTCAGTCAGCACCGCTCCCGCTCCCATTGCGCACCGTCCAACTCGCCCGTACCTGCTGCCGACCCTCCCCCGACTCCTTGACGGTAGACGGGAGTTGATCAGTAAGGACAGGCTGTCGGGAGAACGCGCCCCCTGCCACGCCGCCGACTCGCACCGAGCGCCCGGCCATTCGAGTGAACGCAGCTCACAGGGCAGACGCGCAGTGCAGCCTTCCTCTGTCGAACCCGTGCGAGGGCGAGGCGGTCTACGCGAAGACGGCCAGGCTCTTCGCACGTCCCTTCCGCTCCTCGACGAGAGCCACGAAAGAACCGTCGGGACCGAACACGGCGACGGGTTCGGGCTCCTGACCGGGTGCACCGAACTCACCCGCGGGCATGCGCAGTTGAGCACCGTTGCCGATCAGGCGCGCCTGCTCCGCGTCCACGTCCCAGCGGTGGAACGCCGCGGCCGCGGCCTCGTGGAGCGGCAGCACCGACAGCGGCGCACCGCCGTCGACCTCCTGCTGCAACTCGTCCAGCGTGCGCGCGTCCTCGAGCCGGTACGGTCCGACCCTGGTGCGCCGCAGCGCCGTCAGATGCCCTCCGGTCCCCAGGTCACCGCCGAGGTCGCGCGCCAGCGCACGCACATACGTCCCGGAGGAGCACACCACCGAAACCAGCAGGTCGGTCACGCACGTGCCGTCCTCGGCCTTCATCTCGTGCACGTCGTGCACGTCGAAGGAGGAGACGGTCACCGAGCGGGCGGCCAGCTCGAACTCCTCGCCCTCGCGGACGCGTTGATACGACCGCTTGCCGTCCACCTTGACCGCGCTGACCTTCGACGGCACCTGCTGGATCTCGCCCGTGAGCCGGGCCACGGCCGCGTCGACGGCCTCGCGGGCGACGCCGGAGGCGCCTTCGGAGGCCGTGACCTCGCCCTCGGCGTCGTCCGTCACGGTGGTCTGCCCGAGCCGCACCGTCGCGACGTACTCCTTCTCCGTGAGCGCCAGGTGCCCCAGCAGCCGCGTCGCCTTCTCGACGCCGATGACGAGCACTCCGGTCGCCATCGGATCCAGCGTCCCGGCGTGACCGACCCGCCGCGTGCGGCCGATTCCGCGCAGCTTCGCCACCACATCGTGCGACGTGAAACCGGCGGGCTTGTCGACGACGACAAGCCCGCCCGGTCCGTTGTCCTTCTTACGCGCCACAGGTCATTCGCTCTCGTCCTCGTTCGTGTCGCCGGCCTGCTCGTTCTCGCCCGGCTTGCGGTACGGGTCCGCCCCGCCCGCGTAGTCCGCGCCCGAGGAGGCCCTGCGGACCTCCTCGTCGGAGGCCTTCGCCCGAGCCAGCAGATCGTCGATCGTGCGGGCGTTCTCGGGCAGGGCGTCCGCGACGAACGTGAGGCTCGGGGTGTGCTTGACACCTGCCGCGGCCCCGACTGCCGTACGCAGCACGCCCTTCGCGCTCTCCAGCCCGGCAGCGGCTGCCTTGCGGTCCTCGTCGTCCCCGTACACCGTGTAGAAGACGGTCGCCTCCCGCAGGTCCCCGGTGACGCGGGTGTCCGTGACGGTCACATGTGTGCCGAGCCGCGGGTCCTTGATCCCCCGGTGCAGCTTTTCCGCGACCACCTCACGGATGAGGTCTGCCAGCCTCTTAGCCCGTGCATTGTCGGCCACTGGTCCGTCTCCTTGCTAATCGTCGTCTTCTCCGTGGAAGCGCCGCCGAACCGACAGCAGTTCCACCTCCGGCCGGGCGGCGACGAGCCGCTCGCACCGGTCGAGTACATCCGTCACATGCCCCGCGTCCCCCGACACCGTGGCGAGGCCCAGCCTGGTACGCCGGTGCAGATCCTGGTCGGCCACTTCCGCCACGCTCACCGCGTACTTCCGCTGCAGCTCTGCGACGATGGGCCGGACGACGGAGCGCTTCTGCTTGAGCGAGTGAACGTCGCCCAGCAGCAGGTCGATCGAGAGAGTCCCCACATACACACGGTGATCGTACGAGATGCCGCCGGGGCCGATCGACGGAGTTTCCTCCGCCGACCGGCCCCGGACCGGCTCATGCGCTCTGCGCGCACTGCGGGTCGAGCACGACCGCGGCGTCAGCCGCGGGGCTTCTCCCGCATCTCGTACGTCGCGATGACGTCGTCGACCTTGATGTCGTTGTAGTTGCCGAGGTTGATACCACCCTCGAAACCGTCACGGATCTCGGTGACGTCGTCCTTGAAGCGCCGCAGCCCCTCGATGTTGAGGTTCTCCGCGATGACCTTGCCGTCGCGCAGCAGGCGGGCCTTGGTGTTCCGCTTGACCTCGCCGGAGCGGATGAGGACACCCGCGATGTTGCCGAGCTTGGAGGAGCGGAAGACCTCGCGGATCTCCGCCGTGCCGAGCTCGACCTCTTCGTACTCCGGCTTGAGCATGCCCTTCAGGGCCGCCTCGATCTCCTCGATGACCTGGTAGATCACCGAGTAGTAGCGGACGTCGACGCCCTCGCGCTCGGCCATCTGCGTCGCGCGCCCCTCGGCGCGGACGTTGAAGCCGATGACGATGGCGTCCGAACCCGTCGCCAGGTCGATGTCGGTCTCGGTGACCGCACCGACGCCGCGGTGCAGGATGCGCAGGTCGACCTCGTCGCCGACGTCCAGCTGCAGCAGCGAGGACTCCAGGGCCTCGACCGAACCGGATGCGTCGCCCTTGATGATGAGGTTGAGCTGCTGCACCTCGCCCGCCTTGAGCACCTTGTCCAGGTCCTCCAGGGAGACCCTGCGGGTGCGCTTGGCGAACGCGGCGTTCCGCTCGCGGGCCGCACGCTTCTCGGCGATCTGCCGGGCCGTACGGTCCTCCTCGACCACCAGGAAGTTGTCGCCGGCACCCGGGACGTTGGTCAGACCCAGGACCAGGACGGGGGTCGCGGGACCCGCTTCCTTGATGTTCTCGCCCTTGTCGTCGAGCATCGCGCGGACCCTGCCGTAGGCGTCGCCCACGACCATCGTGTCGCCGACGCGCAGGGTGCCCCGCTGGACCAGCACCGTCGCCACGGCGCCGCGGCCGCGGTCGAGGTGGGCCTCGATCGCGATGCCCTGTGCGTCCTGCTCCGGGTTGGCCCGCAGGTCGAGCGCGGCGTCCGCGGTCAGTACGACCGCTTCGAGCAGCGCGTCGATGTTCTCGCCCTGCTTGGCGGAGATGTCGACGAACATCGTGTCGCCGCCGTACTCCTCGGCGACCAGGCCGTACTCGGTCAGCTGACCGCGCACCTTGGTCGGGTCGGCGCCCTCGACGTCGATCTTGTTGACCGCGACGACGATCGGCACCTCGGCCGCCTTGGCGTGGTTCAGCGCCTCGATCGTCTGCGGCATGACGCCGTCGTTCGCCGCGACCACGAGGATCGCGATGTCCGTCGACTTCGCACCGCGGGCACGCATGGCGGTGAACGCCTCGTGACCGGGGGTGTCGATGAAGGTGAGCTTGCGCTCCTCGTCGTTCACCTCTGTCGACGCCTGGTAGGCACCGATGTGCTGGGTGATGCCGCCGGCCTCGCCCGCGATGACGTTGGTCTTGCGGATCGCGTCCAGCAGTCGCGTCTTACCGTGGTCGACGTGACCCATGACGGTCACGACCGGCGGACGCGGCATGAGCGCCTTCTCGCCGCCCTCGTCCTCGCCGAACTCGATGTCGAAGGACTCGAGAAGCTCGCGGTCCTCCTCCTCCGGGCTGACGATCTGGACGACGTAGTTCATCTCCTCGCCGAGCAGGCTCAGCGTCTCGTCGGAGACGGACTGCGTCGCGGTGACCATCTCGCCCAGGTTGAACATCACCTGGACCAGCGACGCCGGGTTGGCGTTGATCTTCTCCGCGAAGTCGGTGAGCGAGGCACCGCGCGAGAGCCTCACGGTCTCGCCCTTGCCGCGCGGCAGCATCACGCCGCCGACCGACGGCGCCTGCATCTGCTCGTACTCCTGACGGCGCTGCCGCTTCGACTTGCGGCCACGCCGCGCCGGACCGCCGGGACGGCCGAAGGCACCCTGCGTACCACCACGGCCGCCGGGTCCGCCGGGACGCCCGCCGAAACCGGGACGGCCACCGCCGCCGGGACGGCCGCCGAAGCCGCCGCCACCGCCCGGACGGCCACCGCCGCCACCGCCGGGACGGCCGCCGAAGCCGCCGCCACCGCCGGGACGGCCACCGCCGCCACCGCCGGGACGAGGACCGCCGCCCGGGCCGCCGCGGCCCGGACCGGGACGCGGAGCGGCAGCGGGACGCTGCGGCATCATGCCCGGGTTGGGGCGGTTGCCGCCGCCACCCGGACGCGGGCCGCCCTGGCCGCCGCCCTGCGGACGCGGCATGTTGCCCGGAGTCGCACGACCGCCCGGAGCCTGCGGGCGCGGGCCGCCCTGGCCCTGCCCGGGCTTCGGGGGCTGACCCGGCTTCGGGGCGCCACCGGGGCGCGGCGCCTGCGGGCGCGCCATGCCGGTCGAACCGCCGGACGTGAAGGGGTTGTTACCGGGACGCGGACCCGAGGGCCTCGCGCCCGGCTTCGGGGCGCCCTGGCCGGGGCGCGCGCCGCCCTGGCCCCGACCGCTCTGGCCCTGACCCTGACCGGGACGGGGTGCCTGCTGGCCCGGCTTGGGAGCCTGACCGGGCTTCGGTGCCGCCGCACCCGGCTTAGGGGCCTCCGCCGCGGGAGCGGTGAACTCCGGCTTCGCCGGCCCCGGCTTGGGGGCGCCCGGCTTGGGGGCCTCCGAGGCGGGAGCAGCGGGCGTGACAGGACCGCCGGCCTCGCCGGCCGCGGGCCGGGCGGGGGACGACGGAGCTTCCGGTGCCGGCGCCGGTGCGCCGGGCTTGGGGGCCTGTGCCTTGGCAGGCTTGGCGCCCGCGCCGGTCTTGGCCGCGCCGCCCGGCTTGGGGGCGGCGGGCTTGGCGGCGGCCTTCTTCGGCGCCGCAGGCTTCGCCGCGGACTTCTTGGCGGCGCCGCCACCGGCACCGCCGCCCGCGTCGAATGCGTCAGTCAGCTTGCGAACCACCGGCGCCTCGATCGTCGAGGACGCCGAGCGGACGAACTCGCCCAGTTCGTTGAGCTTGGCCATGACGACCTTGCTCTCGACTCCGAGCTCCTTCGCGAGCTCATATACCCGGACCTTAGCCACTTCGCTCCTTACGGTCCGGGGGGCTCTCCGCCGGACCTTCGCTACTTATGCATGGGCGTACTCACGCGTACTCATCGAGTGCTCATCGCAATCTCGACCTACTTCCGACTCGCGAGGTACCTCTCCGAACGGAGGGTTCCGAACGGACTGTCTTACGGTTTCGTCTGCTCGATCTGCTCCACCTGCCGGCGAAGCTCCGCCACGTCGAACGGGCCCGGACCTCTGAAGGCCCGGTTGAACGCCCGCCGGCGCACTGCCTGCTCGAGGCATGCAGACGTGGGATGCAGATACGCACCCCGGCCGGGCAGCGTACCCCGAAGATCGGGAACGCACCGTCCCGCGGTGAGCACCACACGCAGCAGATCGGGTTTGTCCGAGCGCTTCCGACAGCCCACGCAAGTGCGCTGTGGGCATGCTCGGACTTGCGTCCGGCCAGACACCCTTGAGTCTACCTCCCCGCACCGCTGCACCCCTTCGGGGGTAAGCGGCACCCTTATGGTTTCAGCCCTGTTCGGCAGCGTGTCCGGAGGCCGATTCGGGCTCTGCGGAGACGGGCTCGCCGGCGTCCGCCGTGTCCGGGCGGATGTCGATGCGCCAGCCGGTCAGCCGGGCGGCGAGACGGGCGTTCTGGCCTTCCTTGCCGATGGCCAGTGACAACTGGTAGTCGGGCACCGTCACCCTGGCGGAGCGTGCGGCGAGATCGACGATCTCGACTTGATTCACACGTGCCGGGGAGAGCGCGTGGGCGACGAGATCCGCCGGGTCGTCCGACCAGTCGACGATGTCGATCTTCTCGCCGTGGAGCTCCGCCATGACGTTGCGCACCCGGCCGCCCATCGGGCCGATGCAGGCGCCCTTGGCGTTCAGGCCGGAGCGGGTGGAGCGAACGGCGATCTTCGTACGGTGACCGGCCTCACGGGCGATGGCGGCGATCTCGACCGAGCCGTCGGCGATCTCCGGCACCTCCAGCTCGAAGAGCTTCTTGACGAGGTTCGGGTGGGTGCGCGACAGCGTCACGGACGGACCGCGCACGCCCTTGGCGACCCGGACCACGTACGTGCGCAGCCGGGTGCCGTGCGAGTAGTCCTCGCCGGGCACCTGCTCCTGCGGCGGAAGGATGGCCTCCAGCTTGCCGATGTCGACGAGCACGCTCTTGGGGTCCTTGCCCTGCTGCACGACGCCCGCGACGACATCGCCCTCGCGGCCCGCGTACTCGCCGAAGGTGACCTCCTCCTCGGCGTCCCGCAGCCGCTGCAGGATGACCTGCTTGGCGGTGGTCGCGGCGATACGGCCGAAGCCGCTGGGGGTGTCGTCGAACTCGCGCGGCTCGGCGCCCTCCTCCAGCTCCGACGGGCTCTCCTTGGCCCACACCGTCACGTGGCCCGTCTTGCGGTCCAGTTCGACGCGGGCGTCACGGCGGCTGCCCTCCGTGCGGTGGTAGGCGATGAGGAGAGCGGACTCAATCGCCTCGATCAGCAGATCGAGCGAGATCTCCTTCTCCCTCACCAGCCCGCGCAGGGCACTCATGTCGATGTCCACGGCTACGCCTCCTCCTTGCCTTCCTCGTCAGCGGCCGCGGACCCGTCCTGCGCTCTGCTCTCGGCGGCCTTGCGGTTGAACTCGATCTCCACCCGGGCCTTGGCGATGTCGCCGAAGGCGAGCCTGCGGCGGGTGGGCTTGCGGCCCTTCACGCCGGGGACCTCGAGATCGATGCCCTCGTCGTCCACCGCCGTGATACGGGCGGTGACCTCGCCGCCCCCGGCGGCGTCGGTGAGATCGGCCTTGACCAGCCGCCCCGAGGCGCGGCGGTAGTGCCGCTGCTCGGTCAGGAGGCGGTCCGCGCCGGGGGAGGTCACTTCCAGGACGTACGGGCTGCCGCCCATCACGTCCGTCTCGTCCAGCGCCGCCGAGAGCGTGCGGCTCAGCTCCGCGCACGTGTCCAGCTGGACTCCGTCGTCGGAGTCGACGACGACGCGGAGGACGCGGCGCTTGCCCGCGGGGGTCACCTCGACCTCTTCGAGGTCCAGCCCCTTCTTGCCGACCAGCGGTTCCAGCAGCCCGCGCAGCCTCTCGCTCTGGGTGGTGCTCATCCGGGTGACTCCTCGGCCGCGTGTGCTGTTGTAGGGGGCCTCGTGACAGGGGGCGTTCGCCGCTCCAAGCCTAACGTCTGGCGCGCGCACCGCCGACCAGATGGGGGATCCGCGCGGGAAGTCAGGAACGTTCGGGTACGCATGGGGCAACAGGGGCGGCCCGGCGGTGCGTTCGACAGCGCGCGGGTACGCTCGCGTGGCGATGATCACCGTACGCGGTGCTCACCGCAGATGTTCGAGCGCCGACTCGTGTCCAAGGAGTGCCCCCATGCCGCTCACGCCGTCACCGGCAGCCGGACCGCGCAGACGGTCGATGCTGACCGGGACGCTGAGCGCCCTGGGCCCCCTCGCAGCGCTGGGCGCGGCCACGGGGTGCACGGACGGCGCCGACGAGGACGATGCGCAGGCCGCCCGCAGGGAGCAGAGCCTGCGGAAGAAGGCGGCCGGGCAGAGCCGCGCGCTGGCGGCGCGCTACGAGGCGACGATCGACGCGCACTCCGGGCTCGCGGACAAGCTCCGTCCCCTGCACGCGGTGGCCCTCCGGCACGCCGAGGTCCTCGCGGGCAAGAAGGACGCCGGGCGCGGGAAGGACGGCGCGGCAGGGGGCGGCGGCACCGAGGGCGGTGACGGCAAGGGCGCCGCCGTACCCCGCAAGGAGAAGGCGGCGCTGGCCGCGTTGGGGGACGCGGAGCGGCGCACGGCGGACGAGCGGAACGCGGCGCTCGCCGAAGCGCCTCCCGAACTCGCGCGCCTGCTGGCGTCGGTGGCCGCCGCGGGCGCCGTCCACGCGTATCTGCTGGGAGCCGGCGAGCAGGACGGGGAGGACGAGGGCGCATGAAGAAGCTGGTCGACGCGGTGCAGGCGGCGCTCGCCGCCGAACACGCGACCGTCTACGGCTACGGCGTCGTGGGCGGGCGCATCGCTGAGGACCGGCGGGACGAAGCCCGTCAGGCGCACGACGCGCACCGGGCGCGGCGGGACGCGCTGCGCCGCGAGGCACGCGACCTGGGCGCCGAGCCGGAAGCGGCGGCCGCCGCGTACGCCCTGCCGTTCGCGGTGCCCGACAGCGCGGCGGCGGTACGCCTCGCCGCGGAGCTGGAGGACCGGCTGGCCGGCGCGTACGCGGATCTCGTACGGGCCGGCGAGGGGGCCCGCAGGCGCGAGGCCGCGGGCGCGCTGCGCGAGGCGGCGGTCCGGTCGGCGCGGTGGCGGGGCAGCGGCGTAGCCTTCCCTGGTCTCACCGAGCACTCCGACGGCGAGGACGCCGCCCCCTCGGGCTCACCGACGGAGAGCGCGACGTCAGATCCGCTCTGACCGTCCGCAGCCGTCGAGGTGCCGGTGACGGAACGTTTCGACCACCGCTTCGAAAGGCCGACCTCACCGTATGCCTTCTGCACTGCCTCTCGACCCCCCGCAGCGGCTTGTGCGTTCCCTCCGCTCGCAGCACGGCCACGTCGGCGAGCAGACGGGCAAGGCCGGTGAGCAGTGGCTCGACGGGCTCTCCGCACTGCTGGGACTGATGCTCGACCGCTGGGAGCTGACGCCGGAGCGGATCGTCTCGCCCGGGGGCAGGAGCAGCCTCGTGGTGCTCGTGCGGCAGGCTGACGGCTCCCCCGCAGCGCTGAAGCTGCTCGCTCCGTATCTGGCGGGTGCGCGGGAGCGCGCCGAGCGCGAGTGCGCCGCCCTGCGGCTGTGGGACGGCGGAGGAGCCGTCCGCCTGCTGCGTTCGGACGTCGAGGACGGCGCGCTGCTGCTGGAGCGGCTGCACGGAGAGACGTCGCTTCGCTCGCTGCCGGAGGCGAAGGCCATGCTGGAGGCAGCTTCGGCGGTGCGCAGGCTGTGGGTGGCCCCCGGTGCCGAGATGGGTGCCGGGAGCGTGGGGGCCGGGGCGCCGGACGGTGCTGCCGCGCTCGCCACGCTCGCCGAGCACACCGCTGCCGGCAGCGCTCTGCTCCGCTCGTCCGCGCCGGAGGACGTCCGCCCGCTCCGGGACGAGGCGCTGGAGCTGCGGGAGGCGCTGCTGTCCGACCAGCCGGAAGAGGTGCTGCTGCACGGCGACTTCCGTCAGGGGGCCGTGCTGGCGTCGGACGCCGGACGCGCTCCGTGGCTGGCGGCGGGTCCCGATCCGCTGCTGGGCGAGCGCACGTTCGACCTGGCGCGGCTCGTACGGGACAGGCTGCACGACCTCGTCGCCTCGCCCGGCGCCGCCGCGGCTACCCGCAGGCGTCTGAACAAGCTCGCCGACGGCCTGGAGGTGGACCGCGAGCGGCTGCGCGGATGGGCGCTCTACCGGGCCGTCGAATCGGGCGTACGGCACATGAGCAGCGGTCAGCGTGAGGACGGGGAGCTGCTGCTGGAGTTCGCCGGGTGGCTCTGACCGCTGCCCGCGGAACCGGGCGGGGCCGCCCCGGAGGACGTGGAGCCGCCGTCAGAGCCCGATGGCGCCGGTGAGGAGCGCGGCGGCCGTCATGACGACCGTCGTGCCGAAGGCCCATCCGAAGATGAAGCGCTGGTGCTCCCCGAGCTGGACGCCCGCCATGCCGACCAGGATGAACGTCGAGGCCGTGAGCGGGCTGAGGGGGAAGCCCGTCGTCATCTGGCCGAGGATGGCGGCCCTGGCGATCTCGGCCCGTCCCGTGCCGAATCCTCCCGCCGTCTCGGAGAGCACGGGCAGGACGCCGAAGTAGTAGGCGTCGGGGGTCAGGGCGAGGCTCAGCGGCATTCCGGTGACGGCGACGACGCCCGGCAGGTGCCCGCCGAGGGACGGGGGGACGACCGAGACGAGGGCCTTCGCCATCTCGTCGATCATCTTGGTCTCGGTCAGTACGCCGGTGAGGACGCCCGCTGCGAAGATCATGGTGGTGACCAGGACGACGTTCTTGCCGTGCCGGTCGAGCAGCGCCTGCTGGTCCTCCCACCTGGGGTGGTTGACGAGGAGCGCGACGGCGAAGCCGATGACGAACAGGACCTCCAGCGGCATGACTTGGAGGACCAGGGCGACCAGCAGCGTCAGCGTGAGCACCAGGTTGAAGACCGTCAGCCACGTGCGGGGGCGCCCGCCGACGGCGAGCGCGACGGGCTCCTCCTCCGCGCCGGGGGCGGTCGTCCGGGGCTGCGCACCCTGCTCGCCCGCCTGCCGTCCGGACCCGGTGGCCGTGCCGGGCGGCGGCCCGGCCGTCCCGTCCGCCGCCTTCTCCGCGCCCGCACCGGGTGGCGCTGCGAGGGCGCCCAGGCGGTTCCGCTCGCGCCTGCCGATGAGGTACGAGGCGACCAGCACCCATGCGATGCCGCAGCCCATGGCGGGAAGCACCGGCAGGAAGACCTCCGAGGTGTCCAGCTTGAGGGCGGCCGCTGCCCGTACCGTCGGTCCGCCCCAGGGAATCATGTTCATCACACCGGCCCCCAGGCAGATGATCCCGCTGAGCACCAGGGGGCGCATGCCGAGCCGCCGGTAGACGGGCAGCAGCGCGGAGACCGTGATGAGGAACGTGGACGCTCCGTCGCCGTCGAGGGCCACGCACATGGTGAGCACTGCCGTGCCCGTGCATATTCGCAGCGGGTCACGGCGGCCGAAGCGGAGGATGCCGCGGATGAGGGGGTCGAAGAGGCCGGCGTCGACCATGAGGCTGAAGAAGAGGTAGGCGAAGGCGATCATGATGCCGGTGGGTGCCACCGTCGTCAGGCCTTCGAGGATCATGTCGCCGAGCTCCCCGGCGAATCCCCCCGCCACAGCCGCGAGCACGGGCAGCAGCACCAGGGCGACGAGGACGGACAGTCGCCTGGTCATGGTCAGCACCAGGAAGAGCCCGATCGTGGTGAATCCCAGCGCTGCCAGCATGGTCTCTCGCTCCTCTGTCGTGGCGGCCGGTGGCGTACGTGGTGGGGGTGCTGCCGCATTGCCCGGCAGTGTCGAAGGCGCGTCGGATCGCTGTCCAGCATCGAACTGGGATTCATCTATGCGAGATGCGCATCAGTTCGTCAGGGAAGCACCTATGCTCCGCGGTCATGGATGCCACCCTCCGGCAGTTGTCCGCCTTCGCGGCCGTCGCCCGGGCGGCGAGCTTCACCGCTGCGGCCGCCGAACTGCACGTCTCCCAGTCGTCGTTGAGCCGCGCTGTCGCCGATCTCGAGCGGCTCCTCGGCGCTCAGCTGCTCGAACGGGACACCCGGAACGTGCAGTTGACCGCGGCAGGGGTGGAAGCGCTGCGCATCGCCGACCAGATCGTCAACGCCCACCGGGCGGGCATGAAGGAGTTGCAGCGTTTCCTGCTCGGGGAGTCGGGAACCGTCGCGGTGGCGACCCTCCCCTCCGTGGCCGCCGTGCTGCTGCCGCGGGTGATCTCGGGGTTCCGCCGGGAGCGTCCCCAGGTCGCCATGCGGATCATGGACGGTCTCGAACGCTCCGTACTGGACCGGGTACTGGCGGGCGACGCCGACTTCGCGATCACCACCTTCGGAGAGACCTCTGGCCAGCTGGAGCACCGGCCGCTGGCGCGGGACCGGTTCATCGCCGTCCTCCCGCCGGAGCACGCTCTCGCCAGGCAGGACGAGGTCTCCTGGGAGGAGCTGGCGGCGCACCCCTACCTCGCGGTCGGCCGGGACTCCAGCGTGCGGCGGCTGGCGGACGCCGCGTTCGCGCAGATCGACGCCCGGATCGCTCCGTCGGCGGAGGCCGGGAACGTGGCGACCGTCGGCGGGCTCGTGGCAGCGGGGCTGGGCGTCTCCGCGATGCCGGCGCTCGTCCTCCCCCTCCTCGGGTCCGGGCCGTTCGTCTCGCGTCCGCTGGTGGGGCCCGTCGTCCACCGCCGGCTCGACGTCGTGAGGCGCGCGAGGCGCACGGTGCCGCTGGCCGCGCACCGGTTCCTGGAGACGCTCGACGCGCTCCGTGAGGAAGGCGGACAGCTGCCGGAGGACGTCAGCTGGGCGTGACGCCCCCAGGATGATCGGTCATGCGAAAAGCGCATCGATTGATGGTTCTTTCTTGCTGGACAGGCATTTCTCCCGTCGGAGACGCTGAGGCCGGAGCCTGAAGCCCCGTGCCGTTCCCGCGACCGGCGCGGGCGCAGTCCGAGCGGACCGAGCAAGGGAGAGACCGCCGTGCCGAAGGACCACCACGCCGGCGCCGGAAGCGGCCAGCTGACCGGCCTGAAAGTGGTCGAGTTCGCCCATGTCGTCGCCGGGCCGCTGGCCGGCTCGATGCTCGCCGACCAGGGTGCGGACGTCGTCCACGTCGAGCCGCCCGGCACGGGGGACGCGGCCCGCTCGATGGGTCCCCGGCGCGAGGGCGTCCCCCTGTGGTTCAAGGTGGCCGGGCGCAACAAGCGGTCGGTCACCCTCGACCTCCGCCAGGACCAGGGACGGGAACTCGCACACCGGCTCGTCGCCTGGGCGGACGTCGTGATCGTCACCTTCCGCCCCGGGCGGCTGCGCGAGTGGGGGCTGGACTGGGAAAGCGTCCACCGTCTGAACCCCGAGGCCGTGATGCTGCAGATCTCGGGCTACGGAGCGACCTCCTCGCAGGCCGATCAGCCGGGCTTCGGGAAGATGGGCGAGGCCCGCAGCGGAGTCGTGCACCTCACGGGCTTCCCCGACGGGCCACCCGTGCACACGGGCTTCTCCCACGGGGACGCGGTCAACGGGCTGATGGGCGCGTACGCGGTCCTGGCGGCGCTCCACCGCAAGGCGAACGACCCCGCCTTCGACGGCGAGTGGATCGACCTCGCGCTCTTCGAACCGCTCTTCCGGCTCGTCGAGTGGCAGGTCATCGTCCACGATCAGCTCGGAACAGTGCCGCAGCGCTCGGGCAACCAGCTGGCGATCGCACCGGCGGCCGTGATCAACACATATCGGTCCATGGACGAGGAGTGGATCACTGTCACGTCGGCGACGCTGCGGTCCGTGCTGAACGTCGTACGTCTGCTCGGGCTGCCGGAGGAGGAGTTCGCCACGGTCGAACAGCAGCAGGCCGGGCGCGGACGCCTGGACGACGCACTGCGCGCGTGGGTCGCGCAGAGGCCCACGGCCGTCTGCCTGGAGGAGTTCGAACGCTGCGAGGTGGTGGCCTCCCGGGTGTTCGACGCCGCGGACATCGCGGAGGACCCCGTGTACGCCGAACGCGAGGACATCGTCACCGTCGACGATCCGCAGCTCGGCCCGGTGCGGATGCAGGCCGTCATCCCGCACTTCCGGCAGCAGCCCGGAAAGGTGTGGCGCACGGGCCCGGAGCTGGGCCAGGACAACCGCCTCGTCTACCAGCAGTGGCTCGGCCTCGACGACGAGCGGCTGGCGGAATTGGAGCAGCAGGGTGTCGTCTGACAGCAGCGCGGCCGGCCGTACGGACAAGGGAGGAACCAGCCGTCTCCCCTTGCGCTCCCTGCTGTTCGTGCCGGGCAACCGGACGGAGTGGCTGGCCAAGGCCGAGGCCGCGGGAGCGGACGCCGCGATCCTCGACCTCGAGGACGCCGTACCGGAGCAGGACAAGGCGGCAGCCTGCGCCGAAGTGGGCGAGGCCGTGGCCGCCAGGGGCGCACGCGCCGAAGACGCGGGGCGCATGGCCCTGTTCGTGCGCGTCAACGCCCTGGAGAGCTGGGCTGCGGCCGACGCACTCCGCACGGTCGCAGCTCCCGGTCTCGCGGGCGTCGTCCTGCCCAAGGTGCGGGACGAGGAAGACGTCCGGTTCGCGGACCGGCTGCTGGGCTGGTGCGAACGCGAGGAGGGCCTCGCACCCGGCAGCATCGGCCTGGTCCCGCTTCTGGAGAGCGCACTGTCGCTGCGCAACGCGTACGAGATCGGCTCGGCGGCCTCCCGCGTCGCCCACCTCGGTGCGCTCACCGGAGCCGGAGGGGACGTCGAACGCGCCGTCGGCTACCGGTGGAGCCCGGAGGGGCTGGAGACTCTCGCGCTGCGCTCACGCGTACTGCTGGACGTCCGGGCCTCGGGCGCCCCCCATCCGGTGGCCGGCCTGTGGACGCAGATCGACGACCTCGACGGGCTGCGCCGCTTCGCGGAGCAGAACCGCTCCCTCGGCTACACGGGGATGATGGCGATCCACCCCTCGCACGTCCCCGTCGTCAACGACGTCTTCTCCCCCGGTGCAGCCGAACTCGACCGCTGCAGACGTCTGGTGGCCGCCGTGCGGGAGGCGCAGAGCAGGGGCAGAGGCGCCGTGGCCTTCGAGGGGCAGATGGTCGACGAGGCCATGGCGGCGACGGCTCAGCAGACGCTCGACCTGGAGCGGCGGAGGGCGCGGGACGCCTCTGCGTGACCCCCGCACCGGTGCCGCGTCCGCCTGGCCGCCCAGCTGCCGTGCGCTGCTCGCACGCCGACGGCCCGGCAGAAACCTGCCGGGCCGGGACGCCACGCGGCGGTGCGCCGCCGTCAGGCGAGGGAGAGCCGCGAGACCGCCTCCGCGATCGGCAGCTCCTCGCGCTCCCCGGTACGGCGGTCCTTCACCTCGACGAGGCCGTCCTTCGCTCCGCGGCCCACGATGAGGATCGTGGGGACGCCGAGCAGTTCGGCGTCGGTGAACTTCACGCCCGGTGAGACGCCCGTGCGGTCGTCGACCAGCACACGCGTACCGGCGGCACCGAGCTGTTCGGCGACCTCCAGGGCGAGTTCGGTCTGCATCGCCTTGCCCGCCGCGACGACGTGGACGTCTGCCGGAGCGATCTCACGCGGCCAGCACAGCCCCTGCTCGTCGGCTGTCTGCTCGGCGAGCGCTGCGACGGCTCGCGTCACACCGATGCCGTACGAGCCCATCGTCACGCGGGTGGGCTTGCCGTTCTGGCCGAGGACGTCGAGTTCGAAGGCATCGGCGTACTTGCGGCCGAGCTGGAAGATGTGGCCGATTTCGATCGCCCTGCCGAGCTCGATGCCCGCACCGCAGGACGGGCAGGGGTCGCCCGGCTCCACGACGACCACGTCCAGGTAGTCGTCCACCTCGAAGTCGCGGCCGCACACGACGTGCCGCGCGTGCTTGTCCGCCTTGTTGGCGCCGGTGATCCACTCGGTGCCGGGGGCGACGCGCGGATCGGCGAGGTAACGGAAAGCCTTGCCGGCCATGCCGTTCTGCGGGCCGACGTAGCCGCGGACGAGGTCGGGCCTGCCGACGAAGTCCTCCGCGGTGACCAACTCGACCTCGGCGGGCGCGAGATGCTCGGCGAGCTTGCCCATGTCCACTTCGCGGTTGCCCGGCACGCCCACGGCGACAATCTCGCCGTCGACCTTCACCAGCAGGTTCTTCAGCGTTGCGGAGGCCGGGACGCCGAGGTGCTCGGCGAGCGTCTCGATCGTCGGGGTGTCCGGGGTGTCCAGTTCCTCGGTCTCCGGGTGGTCCGCGGACGGCGCGGGCACGACGGCGACCGACAGGGCCTCGGTGTTCGCGGCGAAACCGCAGGACGGGCACTGCGCATAGGTGTCCTCACCGGCGGCGGCCGGGGCGAGGAACTCCTCCGAGGCGGAACCGCCCATGGCGCCGCTGACGGCGGACACGATCCGGTAGTCGAGACCGAGGCGCTCGAAGATCCGCGTGTACGCCTCCCGCTGCTGCCGGTAGGACTCGGCGAGGCCCTCGTCGCTGAGGTCGAAGGAGTAGGCGTCCTTCATCGTGAACTCGCGGCCGCGGAGGATGCCCGAACGGGGCCGGGCCTCGTCCCGGTACTTCGTCTGGATCTGGTACAGCGTGACGGGCAGGTCCTTGTAGGACGAGCACTGGTCCTTGACGACCTGGGTGAAGATCTCCTCGTGCGTGGGACCGAGCAGGTAGTCCGCGCCCTTGCGGTCCTTGAGGCGGAAGAGCAGGTCGCCGTACTCGTCGTAGCGCCCAGACACCTCGTACGGCTCCTTGGGGAGCAGCGCCGGGAGCAGCACCTCCTGGGCGCCCGCCGCGTCCATCTCCTCGCGCACGACCCGCGTGACGTTCTCCAGGACCTGGAGCCCGAGGGGCAGCCACGTCCAGATGCCCGCGGCCGTGCGGCGCACGTAACCCGCGCGCACCAGCAGCTTGTGGCTGACGGTCTCGGCGTCGGCCGGGTCGTCGCGCAGTGTCTTCAGCATCGACCGGGACAAACGCTGGACTCGGGCTGCCATGGAATTCTCCGTGCGGTGGTGGAAGTGACTGGGCAGAGCCTATCCGGCGCCGCACACGCCACGGAAACGCGTTCCTCAACGCCGCCCGAGCGGCAGCCACGCCCCCATCACGGCGTACGGGCTGGGGGCGCTGGGGAAGTGGACCTCGCGTGCGAGGTCCACGTAGCCGAGCCGGTGGTAGAGGGCGCGGGCGGGGCTGTCGGTGTCGATCGCGGAGAGCAGCGAGCGTGGTTCGTCCGCCTCGTCGGTGAGCAGGGTGATCAGGCGGCGCCCGATGCCGCGCTGCTGGTAGAGCGGGTGAACGTGCAGTTCGGTGATGACGAACGCGTCGTCCAGCCATGCCTCGTGGCCCGCTGCGCGGAGGTACCCGGAGACGACCGAGGACCACCAGTGCGTGCGGTCGTTCGGCATCCCGTACACGAAACCCACCAGCCGCCCCTCGTCCGACCAGGCGCCGAGGGCGCGCGCCCCCGGCGTGCGCAGGTGCCTCAGCACGATGTGGCGGCGTACGGCGATCTCGTCGTCGCCGAGCCCGAACGCGACCGCCTGCACCGCCAGCGCCTCGTCCACGTGTGCTTCGAGGTCCAGGGGAGAGATGACGGCCCCGCGGGGGTCCTGGGGCTCAGGTCCCCCGGCAGAATGCAGCATGCCGGGAGGCTACAGGCGGCCGGGGCCCGGACAGCACGGCCCGGGTGCACGAGCCGGTACGGGCGTCAGAACAGCACGCTCATGAAGGCGCCCACTTCACGGAAGCCCACTCTCCGGTAGGTCGCCCGGGCCGTCTCGTTGAAGTCGTTGACATAGAGGCTCGCCAGCGGAGCGACCTCGTTCAGGGCGTAGCGCAGGACCGCGGCCATACCGCTCTCCGAGAGGCCCTTGCCGCGGTGCGCGGGAGCCACCCAGACTCCCTGGATCTGGCAGGCGTGCGGGGTGGCGGCGCCGATCTCCGCCTTGAAGACGACCTCGCCGTTCTCCACGCGGGCGAACGAGCGGCCCGAACCGACGAGTTCGGCGACGCGGGACTGGTAGACGAGACCGCCGTCCCCCGCGAGCGGGGAGACCCCGACCTCCTCGGTGAACATCGCCACGCAGGCGGGCAGCACCAGGTCCATCTCGTCCTTGCGGATACGGCGCACCAGTGGATCGGGCCGCACATCGTGCGGTACCTCCTCGGTCACCATCAGCGGCTGGCGGCGGCGCACGTCGCGGGCCGGCCCCCAGTGCGGTTCGAGGTACGACCACAGAGCGGCGGTCGGCTCGGCGGGGCCGACGATGGACGAGCAGCGCCGGCCCTGCCGCCGGGCCCGCTCGGCGAAGGCGCGTACGGCTTCGGGACCGGCGCACAGCGGCACGAGGTTCGCGCCGGCGTAGCAGAGCGCCTTCAGACGCCCCCGCTGGTACCAGCCCCACATCTCGCCGCCGAGGCGCACCGCGTCGAGGCCGGCTGCGTGCACCCGGGAGGCGATGAAGGCGTTGTTGACCGGCTCACGGGCGAGCAGGGAGAGGACGTCGTCGAGTTCGGCGGGGTCGACGACCCTGGTGGATGTGGTGGTCAACAAGGTGTCTGCTGCCTCACCGGGACGGCCCCGAGGGCTCGGGGATGGGGAGAGGGGACGTTCTCCGAGCCTACCCCGGGCGAGCGGCACACCTGCCGGACGGAACCGGCCCCTCCCGGGGCCTCGCGCCACGCCCGTAAGGTGCCGTAGCCGGCGTCGCGGACCCCCGGAGATCCGAACGAGAGGTCCTCAGCCGCCGATCGCGACCTGGGGCTCGCCGGAGGCCACGCCGTCCTTCTCCATCTTCTCGGCGATCTTCATCGCCTCGTCGATGAGCGTCTCGACGATCTTGGACTCGGGGACGGTCTTGATGACCTCGCCCTTGACGAAGATCTGGCCCTTGCCGTTGCCGGAGGCGACGCCGAGGTCCGCTTCGCGCGCCTCACCGGGCCCGTTGACCACGCAGCCCATGACGGCGACCCGCAGCGGAACCTCCATGCCCTCCAGGCCCGCCGTGACCTCGTCGGCCAGCTTGTAGACGTCCACCTGGGCGCGGCCGCAGGACGGGCAGGAGACGATCTCCAGGCGGCGCTGCCGGAGGCCGAGGGACTCCAGGATCTGGATGCCGACCTTGCACTCCTCGGCCGGGGGCGCGGAGAGCGAGACGCGGATGGTGTCGCCGATGCCCTCGGAGAGCAGCGCGCCGAAGGCGACGGCGGACTTGATCGTGCCCTGGAAGGCCGGGCCCGCCTCGGTGACGCCCAGGTGCAGCGGGTAGTCGCACTGCGCGGCGAGCTGCCGGTAGGCGTTGATCATCACGACGGGGTCGTTGTGCTTGACCGAGATCTTGATGTCGCGGAAGCCGTGCTCCTCGAAGAGGGAGCACTCCCACAGCGCCGACTCGACGAGCGCCTCCGGGGTCGCCTTGCCGTACTTCTGCAGCAGCCGCTTGTCGAGGGAGCCGGCGTTGACGCCGATGCGGATGGGCGTTCCGGCCGCGGAGGCGGCGTTCGCGATCTCCCGGACCTTGTCGTCGAACTGCTTGATGTTGCCGGGGTTCACGCGCACCGCGGCGCAGCCTGCGTCGATCGCGGCGAAGACGTACTTCGGCTGGAAGTGGATGTCGGCGATCACGGGGATCTGCGACTTGCGCGCGATCGTCGCGAGCGCGTCCGCGTCGTCCTGCGTCGGGCAGGCCACGCGGACGATCTGACAGCCCGAGGCGGTCAGTTCGGCGATCTGCTGGAGCGTCGCGCCCACGTCCGAGGTGCGCGTCGTGGTCATCGACTGGACGGACACCGGTGCGTCGCCGCCCACGGCCACCGGGCCGACCTGGATCTTGCGGCTAATGCGGCGGTCGACGAGTTTGGTCGGTACGTCCGGCATTCCGAGCGAAATCGCTGTCGCTGTCATCAGGCGTGCAACCCCAAGGTGTGGATCGAGAAGTCCCGATAGATCGACGGGCTCCAGCTCCTGAGATTACGGCACCTTCACCCGTACGAGCACATCCGCGGAACGTATTCCCCCAAAGCAGGGCACCCGGGTGCGAATGCCGCCCGGGTGCTCCTGTGTCCGTCCTCGTCCGGCCGCCCGCCGGACGTACTACCCCGCGAGTCTCACCGGGTTGACCACGTCCGCGACCAGGACGAGCAGCGTGAAGCAGATGAAGATCCCGGCGACCACGTACGCGACGGGCATCAGCTTCGCCACGTCGAACGGGCCCGGATCGGGGCGCCGGAAGACCTTCGCGAAGGCCCGCCGCACCGACTCCCACAGCGCGCCCGCGATGTGGCCGCCGTCCAGCGGCAGCAGCGGAAGCATGTTGAAGAGGAAGAGCGAGAGGTTGAAGCCGGCGACGAGGAAGAGCATCGTCGCCACCCGCTGCGTCGGAGGGATGTCGAGCGAGAACACCTCACCGCCGACGCGGGCCGCGCCCACGACTCCCATCGGGGAGTCCTGCTTGCGCTCCGCACCGTCGAAGGCCGCGTTCCACAGGTCGGGCACCTTGGAGGGGAGTGCGACGAGCGCCTGCACACCGGAGGCCATCATGTCGCCCATGCGGTCGACGGACTGCGGGAACGACTGCTGGACGACGCCGCTGGCCGGCGTGAAGCCGAGGAAGCCCGCGGTGACGTACTCGCCTTCGACGTAGCTGCCGCGTCCGTCGGACTTGGCCACCTTGTTCGAGATCAGATCCGCCGTCAGCGTCTTGCGGGCGCCGTCCCTCTCGACCGTGATGGTGGCGGGGCCCGTGGTGTCGCGGATCTGCTGCTGGAGGGTCTCCCACTGGGTGACGCGCTTGCCGTCGAAGGCGACGATCTTGTCGCCTGGCAGCATGCCTGCCGCCTTGGCGGGCGAGTCCTTGGCGCCTGCGGGGCACTTGTCACTCTTGGCCGACGCGGGGATCACGCACTTCGAGACGGAGGAGACCGTGGTGGTCTGGGTGTTGATGCCGAACGACATCAGCACCACGAGGAAGATGACGACGGCCAGGATCAGGTTCATGAAGGGCCCGGCGAACATCACGATGACGCGCTTCCAGGGAGCGCGCGTGTAGAAGAGCCGCTTCTCGTCGCCGGGCTTCAGCTCCTCGAACGCCGCGGCCCGCGCGTCCTCGATCATGCCCCGGAACGGGGACGTCGACCGCGCGCGGAGGGCGCCGTCCTCCCCAGGCGGGAACATGCCGATCATGCGGATGTAGCCGCCGAGCGGCACCGCCTTCACGCCGTATTCCGTCTCTCCCCTGCGCCGGGAGAAGATCGTCGGCCCGAAGCCCACCATGTACTGCGGTACGCGGATGCCGAACATCTTCGCCGTGGAGAGGTGCCCCAGTTCGTGCCAGGCGATGGAGAAGAGCAGACCGACGATGAAGACGACTATGCCGAGAATCGTCATGAGGGTCGTCATGCGCGGGCCTCCGCTGCTGCCGTCGCCAGTTCACGGGCGCGCCGACGCGCCCAGGTCTCCGCGTCGAGGACATCGGCGAGCGTCAACGCGGTTGCGCGTGGCGTCCCGTGCTCCTCGACCACAGCGGCAACCGTATCCACGATGCCCGAGAACGGCAGCCTTCCTTCCAAGAACGCTTGCACGCACTCCTCGTTCGCGGCGTTGTAGACCGCCGGCGCGGTGCCGCCCGAGCGCCCCACCCGGAAGGCGAGCGGCACCGCCGGGAACGCCTCGGCGTCCAGCGGGAAGAACTCCCACGACATCGCACGCGACCAGTCGAAGACCGGTCCGGCGTCGGGGACGCGGTGGGGCCATCCGATGCCCAGCGCGATCGGCAGGCGCATGTCCGGCGGGCCGCACTGCGCGACGGTCGAACCGTCCATGTACTCCACCATCGAGTGAACGGCCGACTGCGGGTGGACAACGACCTCGATGCGGTCGAAGGGGACGTCGTAGAGCAGATGGGCCTCGATGACCTCCAGTCCCTTGTTGACCAGCGTCGCCGAGTTGACGGTGATCACCGGGCCCATGTCCCAGGTGGGGTGGGCGAGGGCCTCCTGCGGCGTGACATCGGCGAGCTCCGCCTTCGAACGCCCGCGGAAGGGGCCCCCGGACGCGGTGACGAGCAGCTTGCGCACCTCGGAGTGGGTGCCGCTCATCAGGGCCTGGAAGAGCGCCGAATGCTCGGAGTCCACCGGGACGATCTGACCGGGCCGGGCCAGCGACCTGACCAGCGGACCGCCGACGATCAGCGACTCCTTGTTGGCCAGCGCCAGCATCCGCCCGGCCTCCAGGGCGGCCAGGGTGGGGGCGAGGCCGATGGAGCCCGTGATCCCGTTCAGCACCGTGTGGCAGTCGCTCGCGGCGAGCTCTGCGGCGGCGTCGGGGCCCGCCAGTACCTCGGGGATCGGCTCCCCCCGCCCGTACTCCGCGCGCAGCGCCTCGCGCAGCTGACCGACCATGTCCTCCCGCGCCACCGCGACGGTGCGCACCTGCAGCCGGTGCGCCTGCCCGGCCAGGAGCTTCACCCGGCCGCCCGCGGCGGAGAGTCCGGTCACGCGGAACCGGCCTGGATTGCTCAGTACGACGTCGACAGCCTGCGTGCCGATGGAGCCGGTCGAACCGAGGATCACGATGTCGCGTGGGCCTGCCAGCACGTCCACGTCCGTGGGTCCGGGGCGCAGGTGCGGGTCGGCGAGGGATTCCGTCATGGCCCCATTCTGACGGCACTCGGAGACGCGGGAGTCACCGCCCGTGGCAGCACGCGCACATCCGGCACGCCTGCCGGGACGGCGCGGGCGCCCGGCACCGGGTTGTCCAGTGCCGGGCGCCCGCCCTCGCATCGCCTCTCGCGCCCCTCAGCGGATGCGGCGGTGCACGTTCTCCTTCTTCGACGGGCCCGGGGCGGCCTCCGAGATCCACGGGCCTTCGGTCGAGGCGTCGACGACGCCCTCCTCCAGCCAGGTGTACGCGCCGTCGAGGATGTTGCGTACGACCTTGCGGTCCAGGTCGTCCGTGTTGTGCCACAGCCGCCCGAACAGTTCCTCGACCCGGACGCGCGACTGCCTGCAGAAGGCGTCCGCGAGCTGGTACGCGGCCTTGCCGTCCTCGATCGAGCTGCTCAGCGCGTCGCGGTGCGCCTTCTCGGCCCGCACGCAGACGGCGCTCATGGCGAACAGCTCGGCGCCGATGTCCACGATCCGGCCGAGGAAGCCCTGCTTGGTCTCCATCCGGCCCTGCCAGCGGGACATGGCGTAGAAGGTCGAGCGGGCCAGCTTGCGCGACGTGCGCTCCACGTACCGCAGGTGTTCCGCGAGCTGCCCGAAGTCGGCGTACGCGCCCGGGAGCTGGCCGGCGCCGGCGACGAGCTTCGGCAGCCAGCGGGCGTAGAAGCCTCCGGCGGCGACGGCCGCTCGCCCCTTGTCGGACAAGGTCTTGTCCGGGTCGATGAGATCACCGGCGACGGACAGGTGTGCGTCGACCGCTTCCCGCGCGATGAGGAGATGCATGATCTCCGTCGAGCCCTCGAAGATGCGGTTGATCCGCAGATCCCGCAGCAGCTGCTCCGCGGGCACGCCCCGCTCGCCCCGTGCCGCGAGGGACTCAGCCGTCTCGAAGCCCCGTCCGCCGCGGATCTGCACGAGCTCGTCGGCCATCTGCCACGCCATCTCGCTGCCGTAGAGCTTCGCGAGCGCGGCCTCGATGCGGATGTCGTTGCGCTCCTCGTCGGCCATCTGACCGCAGAGGTCGACCACGGCCTCCAGCGCGTACGTCGTCGCCGCGATGAAGGACATCTTGCTGCCCACGGCCTCGTGCCTGGCGACGGGACGGCCCCACTGCACACGCGCCTCGCCCCACTCGCGCGCGATCTTCAGGCACCACTTGCCGGCGCCCACGCAGGTGGCGGGCAGCGAGAGCCGTCCCGTGTTCAGCGTGGTCAGGGCGATCTTCAGCCCTTCGCCCTCCTTGCCGATGCGGTTGGCAGCGGGGACGCGCACCTGGTGGAGGCGGGTGACGCCGTTCTCCAGGCCCCGAAGACCCATGAAGGTGTTGCGGTTCTCGACGGTGATGCCCTCCGAGTCGCCCTCCACGACGAATGCGGTGATCCCGCCCCGGTGCCCGTCCGACTTCGGGACGCGGGCCATGACCACGAGGAGGTCGGCGACGACGCCGTTGGTCGTCCACAGCTTCACGCCGTCGAGCACGTAGTCGCCGCCGTCCGGCACGGCCGTGGTCGCGAGCCGCGCGGGGTCCGAGCCGACGTCCGGCTCCGTGAGGAGGAAGGCGGAGATGTCGGTGCGGGCGCAGCGGGGCAGGAACGCGTCCTTCTGCTCCTTGGTGCCGAACATCTTCAGCGGCTGCGGCACCCCGATGGACTGGTGCGCGGACAGGAGCGCTCCGACGGCGGGGCTCGCGCTGCTGACCAGCGCCAGCGCCTTGTTGTAGTAGACCTGCGTCAGGCCGAGCCCGCCGTACTCGGTGCCGACCTTCATGCCGAGGGCGCCCAGGTCCTTCAGCCCGGCGACCACCTCGTCGGGAATGCGGTCCTCGCGCTCGATCCGCGCGCCGTCCACGGAGGTCTCGCAGAAGTCGCGGAGCTTGGCCAGGAAGTCCTCGCCGCGCCGTACGTCCTCGGCCGGCGGTTCGGGATGGGGGTGGATCAGGTCCAGCCTGAAGCGGCCCAGGAACATTTCCTTGGCGAAGCTGGGCTTGCGCCAGTCCTGTTCGCGTGCGGCCTCGGCTACTTCTCGGGCTTCGCGCTCGGAGACAGTCATCTCACTCATCTCGCCGCGTGGATGGGGACAGGGATCGCCGTGCACTACCGGACAGTGCTACTCGCTCGTATGTACCCGATGCAGAAGAGAACAAGTCCGAGCCTCGCCGGACGCGCCAGAGGATGACTGCAAGACCCAAGGTCAGGACCCTGATTCCATCTGTGAATCGGGGCCTTCTCCGTTGCCCGGAGAGGCCAGCTCTCACAATCTCTAACAATCACGCTCGCTATGGAGTTGTTGATCTTCTTCTAGCCGAGCAGTTCGCCCAGCTTCTCAGACCCCGCCGCCAACGACTGCGGGTCCGAGTGCACGTACCGCCGCTTCGTGAACGACAGGTCGGCATGACCGGCCCACGCGGAGACCACCACGTCGGGCACGCCGTTGTTGGCCATCCACGACAGGCAGGCGTGCCGCGCGTCGTAGAGCCGCACCTTCCGCACGGCCGCGCTGCGCATCAGCCGGTACGCGCTGTGTCGCAGCCACTCGGTCGTGACCGCGCGCCCCAGCTCGTCCACGAGCACGAAGCCGGACGGCTCGTAGCCCTCACCGGCGGCCAGCCTCTCTTCCTTCTGGCGACGGCGGAACGTCTTGAGTGCCGCCGCGACGACGGCGGGCAGAGGCAGCACCCGCTCCCCCGCCTCCGACTTGGTGTCCTTCTCGATCACCTCGCCCGCGATCAACGTGCGGGTGAATTCCACGGACAGCGTGCCCGCCTCCAGGTCCACGGCGGACCAGCGCAGACCGCAGACCTCCGCCGGACGCAGGCCGCACAGCGAGAGCAGCAGCGGCGCGTGGAGCCGGTCACCGGCGACGTGCGCAAGGAAGACGCGCACCTCGTCCTCGTTCCAGGGCTTCCGCGCCCGCTCCCTCGCCCTGGTGGCCTTCCTGGCGGCCTTGGGGATCTTCGTATCGGCGGCGACGTTGCGTGCCACGACGCCGCGCCGGACACCGAGCTTCAGCGCCGACCGCAGGCAGAACAGCGCGAGGGCGACCGTGCGGGAACCAAGCCCCGTGCCCGGCTTCCCGCCGAAGCGGCGCGCGCTGGTCAGCATCCACGCCACCAGGGCGTCCACATCGTCCTCGGTGAGCTGCTGCGCAGGCTTCTGGCCGCAGAAGGTCACCGAGTACCGCGCGCCGTCCTCGTACGACCGCTTCGTGGCAGCCTCCACGTCCGCCGTGGAGACCTTCAGCCATGCAGTCATCAGGTCGGCGACGGTGGTCTTGGACGGCAGGACGAGCTGCCCGGTGGCCCGCTCGTTCACGATGCGCCCGTACTCGTTCTTGGCCTCCGTCAAGGTGTTGCGGGTGACGGTGAGTTGGCGCCGCTTGCCGGTGATCGGGTCGGTGCCCGCGTCCACGACGAAGCGGTACCTCACCTGCCCCTTCGCGTTCGGAGGGAGCTTCTTTATCGGGTTGGACATGATCACTTCTCCTTCTCCTTGGGGGTGCCGTCCTCCCGCGCGTCCGGCGGAGCCGGAGGCAGAAGGTCGGCGGGCCGTACGCCCAACACCAGCGCCAGCGCGGCCAGTTCCTCCACGTCGATGCGGCGCTGACCCATCTCCGTCTTCGTGACCGTCGGCTGTGTCGTCGGCCAGCCCGAGGCGGTGAGCCTTCGGGCCAGCTCGGGCGTGGACAGTCCCGCGCGTTCGCGGAGGTCACGGAGGCGGGCGGCCACGTGGTGTGTGACCGGGCCGGTGCGAGGGGAGTGCGGCATGGAAGAAAGGTACCACAGCTCTATTCCATATCGGAATAGGCGGTGTTTAAACGCCCAGTTAGGAGGGGCTGCCGGACTCTCCAAGGCGGTATCCTGGTGGGGAGGCTGAAGCGCTGTCCTCTCCTTGGGAATGGAAAGACCCCCGGCCGGGAGCGACCGGGGGTCTTTTCGCGTTCTCGGGCGGTCAGCCGCCCAGCTCGGCTTCCAGAAGATCGGGGTTCAGGTACCAGCGCCCGACGCCCGCGTACTCCGGGTTCACGAGATCGAAGCCGGAGAGGGCCGCAAGCTTCACCAGCAGAGCGCGCGGGATCAGCGCCCCCGGGCCGTCCACCGGGGCGGCGCCCTTCCTGGTCTCGATCAGAGCCCGCCCCGCCGCGTCGTAGCCGAGGACCGGCCACGCGTACAGGCTCCAGCTCTCTTCTCCGCCGACGAACACCACGTCGTCGGTCTCAGGCAGAACGATCATGATTCTCTCCTCTTGGGAATTGGGATTCCGGGGGAAGGGGATCGTCCTGCGCGCCTTGGGAAGCGGGTATTCTGGGGGTGTCAGCAGTTGAAGCGGCGCCTCTCCCATTTGGCCATGGCCGGGGCGCCGCTTCAGCGCTTTCCGGGCCGGGTCAGCCCAGCGGAAAAATCGTGCAGAGCTGCGCGTGCCGCTCGGCGAATTCCTGTGCGTTCTCCTCGTCGCGACCCTTGCCGCAGCCGTCGCAGTCCCAGCGGGACTCGGTGGCGGTGACCTTCCGCCCGGTGTGAGCACAGCGGAAGGTCTCCGCCTGCGTCTTCGTCTCCATGATCACTTCTCCTGTTCGACGTGAAGCCCGACGGCCACGCAGGCCGCCGCGTGCTGCTGGGCGGAGTGGTGGGCGTCCTGGGCGGTCTCCTGCTTGCCGCACCCCGAGCACGACCAGTGGTCGCCGGTGACGGTCACACGGTGGCCGTGCTGCGTCCCGTACACGGGGGCGTCGTCCTGCCGGGGCGGGAGCGGCGTCCACTGGTTCAGGCGCTGGGGCATGTCAGTTCCGGTCCAGAACCCTGCACTGCGCCGCGTGCTCGTTGGCGGCCTCGTACGTCCGCTCGTCCCAGCCGTAGCCGTGCTCCTCGCGGAGACGGCAGCCACGGCAGAACAGGAACGTGCCCTCGCCGGTCTGCATCTCGTACACGCCCAGGTAGTTGCCCGCGAGGGTCTGGTACGAGCGGAGCAGGCGGTCACCGGGCTCGGGTCCCGTCCCGGCGGCCTCGTCGTGGCCGATCCGGTCGGAGAACAGCGCGTCCTCGGTGGCGGCGTTCGCGAGGTCGACCCGCGTGGGGCGCCAGTCGTCGCCGCTCGGTGCAGCGGTGATCCGGCCGTCCCGGTCCTTGATGAAGCTGGTCATGATCGTTTCCTTTCGGTTCACAGAATGAAGTGGTCGCGCAGGGGGCTGCGGGTGTCGCAGCGCGCCGCGTGCTCGCGGGCCTTGTCCTCGCCCGTCCCCGCCGTGAAGCAGCCGGAGCAGGCCCACACGCGGCGGCCGTGCTCGGGGTGCGTGGTGATCTCCACGCGCCCGTCGCCGTCCCGGCAGACCAGCCAGCGGCTGTCCAGGGTGGGCATCTCAGGCCGCCTGGAGCGCGCTGGCCGGGGGCGTGGGGTCGGGCTCGCCGGACAGCACCCTGACGAGGCTGGCGGTCAAGATCCGCGTCTTGCCCCCAACCTTGATCGTCTGGAACGGGCACTCGCCGCGCGCAATCGCGGCGTACAGAGCCGAGTCGCTGTATCCGGCTACGCGAGCCGCCTCGCGCACGCTGGCAGTCGGCGCCCAGGTGGCGCTGATCTCCGCCAGCGTCGTCTTCGCCGTCATCCCTTTCTCCTCTCGGGCTGTGGAATCTCTTCGTGCCGCTAGTGGAGCACCGGAATTTCCATGTGAAACCGAAGTTTCCAACCGCGGAGAGGGTCATAACACGCTGACCTGCGGGAATGCGAGAAAGGGAAGCCCGAGGAACTGATGACGACCGCGTGTGAGTTATGGAGCCCCTTGCGGCGGTGAATTCAGGCGTTTAAACGGTGCCTAATGAGCGCTGATGTGATCTGCATCACATGGAATCTCGCGTGAATTCAAGATCCAAAACGATCACCGCAGTTCAGGGAATGGCGTACCACAGTACCAATGGCAGCTTGGTACTCCAGATCTGAGCCTGACCTGCGGCGGAGCACCCCTCGGGCGGTGGGAGACTTATTCCGAAGCCAACCGACGCAGAGGAGATTGGCAGTGGAAAAGGAACTGCTCACCGCACGCGAGACATCCGAGATCACCGGATGGTCGGTACAGCACCTCGCGGATATGCGGTGGCGTAACGAGGGGCCGCCCTACATCAAGTTGGCCCCCGGAAAGGGCGGCGCAGTCCGCTACCCCCGGACGGAGCTGATGGCCTGGATCAAGGCCCGCATCGTCTACCCGGAGAAGGTCCCGGCGTGAGCGCCGCGCAGACCACCCGCAAAGAGCTGCGGCGCCCGTAGGACCGCGAATCCTGGGCGCCGCATAACCGAAAGAAGCTGTGATGAATTCTACCGCCTGCGACAGCCGTAGTTCGGCTCCTCCCGGCAGTACCACGGTACCCCGCCGGCCGATTGCCCGGAACGCCTCCGACCTGCGCGGGGGTGCGTGATGGTGCGCTACATCAAGGGTGCTACCCCGGCCACGCCGTCTCAGAACGGCCACAAGGCCGAGGGCGACCCCGACCCCGAACTGCTGACCAACGCTCTGGCGTTGGCGGCGCGCGGGATCGGCATCTTCCCCCTGCACGGCGTCGACAACGGCGAGTGCACGTGCGGGAAGCCGTGCAAGAGCCCCGGCAAGCACCCCCGCTCGAAGAACGGCAGCAAGGACGCCACCACCGACGAGCAGCAGATCCGCGCCTGGTGGAACATGTCGAAGAACGGGAAGCGGGGACGGCTCAACTTCGGGCAGACCCTGAAGGGCCGGGCCGTCGCGGACATCGACGTGGCGGACGGCAAGCCGGGACTCGGCACGTGGGAGGCGCTGTGCGCCGCTCTGGCGCCCTCCGGGTGGTCCGCCGACACCCTGACCTACAAGACCGGCCGTGGCGGCGTCCAGCACGTCTTCAGGCTGCCCGAGGGGCAGCAGGGCGGCGCGCAGGACGACTACACCAACGGACTTGGTGAGGCCGTCGACTTCAAGACGGGGCCGAACCAGTACGTCCTGGTTCCCGGCTCGAAGACGGTCGGCGTTTACACGGTCACCGTGGAGGCCGGGGAAGCCCTGCTGCCGGAGTGGATCGCGGAGCTGGCGCAGAGCAAGACCCCGCGCACGATCACGCGGGCCGACGGCTCCACGATCCTGGCGGGCGGCATGCACTTCGTCGGGATGACCCTGGACGAGCTGGTGAACCTGCCGCCGGACGACCACCGCCGGGGCAATAACTGGCTGACGACGGTGGCGGGACACGTCGCTCTCAAGCACTCGGGCGACAAGGACGGCTATCGCGCGGAGTGCGCCGAGTACAACGGCCAGTCCGAGAACCCGATCAAGGTGTACGACTTCGACAAGACCACCGATTCGATCTGGAACGCGGAGCAGCGTAAGGACCGCGAAGAGGTCAACCGGTCGATCCGGGACGCCCACATCGGCGCACGCGTCGCGAAGGAGTACCTGGAGGGTTCGTTCGTCGCGTGGGGCAAGAGTGCGTGGTCCCGCTGGACCGGCAAGCGCTGGGAGCGCTGCACCGACACGACCGTGTTGGAAGCAGTCCGCCGGGCGGTCATCGACGTGCACAAGCGGGAGACGCAGGCGGCCCGGGACGACAACAAGCGGGCTCTGGAGGCCGCCTACCGGCTCGGGAACAACGAGAAGCAGCAGGACGCCGTGAAAGCGGCCAACAAGGCTCTCAGTGACCGGCTGAAGGAACTCCAGACGCTTTTCAACCTGGGCAAGATCGACGCCGTTCGCCGTGTCGCGCGCGGCCTGGTCGAGATCGACCAGGCGCAGTTCGATGCGCATCCCGACCTGCTGAACGCGGGCAACGGCGTGATCGACCTGCGCACCGGCGCGCTCCGGCCGCACGACCCCGGGCTGTACCTGACCCGGCTGACGAAGACCAACTTCATGCCGGGCGCCCGCCACAGGGACTTCGACACGGCGTTGAAGGCACTCCCGGAGGACGAACACGGCTGGATTCAGGTCCGGTTCGGGCAGGCGCTCTCGGGCCGGACCAGCACGGATGACAAGGTGCTGTTCCTCTCCGGAGGCGGCGAGAACGGCAAGACCACCGTGATCGGCGCGATCAACGGCGCCATCGGCAAGGGGCTGGACGGCGGCTACGCCGTGGCCGTCCCGGACAAGGCGCTGCTGGGCAACGCCAACGATCACACCACCGAGTTGATGACGTTGAAGGACGCCCGCTTCGCCTACATCGAGGAGCTGCCGGAGGGCGACTACCTGAACGCGCAGCGCCTGAAGAAGATCATCGGTACCGAGACCATGACGGCCCGGTACATCGCGCAGGACACGACGACGTGGGACACCTCGCACACGCTGTTCGTCACCACCAACTACGACGTGAAGGTGGACGCCGTGGATCACGGCACGTGGCGGCGTCTGGTCCTGGTGACCTTCCCGTTCACCTTCACCGGCAGCAAGGGCGACCCGAACCTTCGGGACCGCATCAAGGCCGGGGAGGACGGTCAGCACGAAGCGGCGCTGGCCTGGCTGGTGGAGGGCGCGAAGCGCTGGTACCAGGCGGGCCGGGTGGCCCCGGCGGTGCCGGAGCGCGTGCGGCGGGACACGCAGGCGTGGAAGTCCAAGGCGAACGACGCGATCCGGTTCCTGGACGAGACGTTCGAGCCCGCGACCGGCCATGCGGTGCGGAGCACCGACGTGTTCGAGATGTTCAAGGCGTGGGCGGAAGCGCGCGGCGTCCGGCCGTGGAACGACCAGGTGTTCTGGTCGCGGGCACAGCAGCACTCCTGGTTCCTCTCGGGTGACGCCGAGAAGACCAACGGCGTGGTGCGTACCCGCAACTGGACGGTCTACGGCGGCGCCAAGGACCGGGAGCGTCTGGTGACCGGCATCCGGCTGCTCGGCGAGGAGCCCGGACCCGATCCGATGCTCTTCAACGGAAAGTAGCTGACGCTCTACTGAGCGTTGTGAAACGGCAAGTGTCACGGGGTGTCACGGGGGTCTTCGTCGGTTCCCTAGAGAAAAACCTCTCCTCGCGAGAACGACGAAACACCCCGTGACACCCCGTGACAGCCCCAGTCCCAAGATCCACAACACGACAGGAGAACAAGATCATGCCGAAGCTGCCGAAGAGGGAGAACTGGTTCAAGAGCAGCCGTCCGAATGCGGCGTTCGAAGCCGCCATGACGAAGGCGGCCGACGAAGCGCTGGACACCGGGAACGCGGTCTATGTCCAGGAGGGGCTGCTGGTCGTGCCCGACACCCTGGCCGTCGAGTGGGCCGCCAACGGTCTTGACGGGCCGCCGTCGTTCACCGCTCAGCGCCCGAGCGACGGCCGGTGCGTGTACGTCCTCGGAGTCCCTGCCGAGTTCCGGCCTCTCGCGGAAGCCGCCGCCGCCTATGACGCGGCGAAGAAGAAGGCGGCGTGATCATCGCACGGGCCAAGTCCACCCCCGAGGCCGCCTGACCCCATGGAGATGGGAGGTAAGCCCCTGAACCCATGAACGACCCTTACACCGAGAGGCAAGATCATGACCGAGAGTCTGGAAGCTGCCTGGGCGGCCGTGCTCGCCGGAGAGCCGGACCCCGAGTCGACCGAAGAGGAAGCTGCCGCTGCCCTTCAGCAGTGGGGGCGTCCGTGTACCGCGCACGTCCTCTCCGCCGTCATCCGGTGGGAACGGACGCCGTGCCAGGGCCAGGGGAGCGCCGTGGATCACCTGCGGTGGACGCTGCGCGCTCTGCGTGGCCTGCGGGATGCCGGGCGCGTCGAGATGACGCCCCGGCCTCAGCGCGACCCCTGGGAGGGCTGCTGTGCGCTGTGGCGGCTGACCCCCTGATTTCAAGATCAACAAGGCCCTTTTCGGGGCCCGTCGTGAGAGAGCCCGTGAGAGCAGGGCCCCTGAAGAGGCCCTGTAAGCCTCTGATCAGCACAGACAGCCTGACCGCCGTCTGATCAGGTGTCATAAGGAGAGGAAACGATCATGAAGAGGAAGATCCCGAAGCCCATCGGTCCGGCCGTCCTCGCCGCCTACCGCTGTGGAAGCTGCGCCTCCGAAGTGACCGCGCGCAGCGGCGGCTTCGGCCGCACGACCTTCCAGGTGCAGCACTCGCCCGGCTGCCCGGTGGCGGCTGGTGTGGTCGATCCCACGGCGGAGATCGCCCGCCGCCTCGCGCACGGCGTCGGCGAGGCCATCGAGCACGAGCGCGAGAGGGGCGCACGGTGAGCACGCCGCAGGAACAGGCCGCCGCAGCGGACCGCAACTGGTTCCAGCGGCACCCCGGCGCGGACCACTACTACCGGGAGCTGATCCCTGGCGAGGCCGGGGCGGGAATTTATCGCGTCGGCGGGCGGACCCGCGTGCGCCGTGACGGGCGCGACGTGCCCGCCATGCCCCTGGACCACCCGCAGGCCGCCGACGCCGTACGCAGTGGCCTGTGGACGCTCTGGGCGCCCCCCGGCACCGAAGTGCCCGCCGCCGTGCGGGAGGCCGCCGACTGGGCGGCAGACCCCCTCAACGCCGCGACGCTCGCCGTCCTGGACGCCGAGGACGCCATCACGAAGGAAGCGGGCGGCGACACCGCCTGACACGACCCACCCGAGACAAGGAACCGGCCATGACACACGAACTGATCACCATCTGCGCGGGGGCCAGCACGGGCACCGCCGCCTCCGTGGCGGGCGTCGCCGTCCGCTCACGGGCCAGGCTGCGCGCCCTCCACGCACGCAGCCGCGAACTGGACGCCTCACAGGCCGCCCTGACGGCCCGTGCAGCCTCCCTGCGCCCGCTGGAAGCCCTGGGAGCCCCTGAGCGGTCCCGGGAGACACTGGAGACGCCCGCGAGGGCGCACAGGGGCGCACAGCCCCGCCGGACGCGGACCCTGAAGGGGGCGAGGGCGTGAACGACTACCTGGAGTCGAAGCCGTGCGGCGCGAAGACCCGCAACGGCGGGACGTGCCGCCGGTGGCCCGCCCCGGGCGCGATCCGCTGCAAGCTCCACGGGGGTGCCTCTCCGAACGCTGTGGCCGCCGCTGAGCGCAGGGCGGCCATCGCCGAACAGAAGGCTGCCCGTGCCGACTGGGAGGCGTCCTACGGCGCCCAGGACGACGCCGGGGACATCTGGTCGATCATGCAGCGCGAGATCCGCTGGGCGGCCGGTCACGTGAAGTGGCTGCGGGACCGGGTGCAGGAGACCGAGGCTGAAGCGCTCGTCTGGTCCAAGGAGTCCGAAACCGAGCACGACGGCGGGGAGTTCCCCGGCATCGACACCACGCACGCGGCCCGTATCCACGGCTGGGTGGCGGAGTACGGCCGGGAGCGCGACCGCCTGTTCTCGATGATCGAGCGGGCGGGGCGCCTTGGCCTGGACACGAAGCGGGCGGAACTGGCCGAAGCCCAGACCGAGATCATGTTCAAGCTGATCAACCGGGCGTTCGACGCCCTGGAGTTGACGGAGGAGCAGCAGCGGCGCGTGCCGCAGATCATGCCGGAGCTGATCCGGCAGATTCGGACCAAGCCCGAGGCCGAGACCGTGTAAACGCCCGAGCCGGCAAGTACCAGAGCACTGCGGTACTACGGCCCAACAGTACCGCCGCGGGCTCTGCTCGCAGCACCCGAAGCCGCAGGTGAGCGGCGCAAGACGGGCCGATTCGCACGGTAGAATTGGTCCCAGCAGGCGGAGGTTCCCAAGGCCCCGCCAGGACGATCCCCAACACCGATCACGCAGCCCCCCGGAATCCGCCGGACGGGGCTCCGTTGAGGTCAGGGGATCTCGTCATGCCCACCTTCGACGCCGGTTCGATCCAGGCGACTCTGGAGCTGGACGGCACACAGTTCCACGAGGGCATTCGCGACGCCCGCGCGGACGTGGAGCGCTTCGAGCGGGAGCGCCCCAAGGTGAAGCTGGGCCTGGACGCCTCTGAAGTCCGTACCGGGCTCGCCCAACTCCGCACGCAGATCAACGCCCTGCGCGGGACCAACGTCAACATCGGCGTCTCGGGCAACACCGCGCAGATCCAGGCCATGCGGCAGCAGATGGCCAGCCTCAGCGACACCAGCCTGAGCATCCGCATGAGCGGCGGCGCGGCCGTCACCTCCGAGCTGTCCCGCATCACGGGCTTCGTGAACGCCCTGGACGGCCGGGTCATCACCATCCGGGCCGACGTGGACACCGGAGCCGCCCGCGCGCAGCTCGCCGCGCTCCGCGCCCAACTCGCCCTGCTGGACGGCCAGACCACCACCACGAACGTCCGCCTGGGGGCGCTCGGAGGGGCCGCCGCAGGAGCGGGGGCAACGCTGGGGAGCCTCCGGGGCGCGATCACGCCGCTGGTGGCTGCTGCACTGATCCCGCTGGGCGCTGCTGCGCTCAGCGCGGGCGCGGCCCTGACGACTATGGCCGTGGCCGGTGGTGGCGCCGTCGGGATCTTCGGGATCGCGACGATGGGCGCGATCAAGAACGTCACCGACCTCAACAAGTCGCTGGAGAAGGCGAAGGCCAACCTCGACACGCAGCGCGCCGCGCTCGACCGGCTGAAGCCCGGCACCGACGCGTATGCCCTCCAGCTCAAGAAGGTCGAAGAGGCGCAGAAGGAAGTCAACGCAGCCCAGGAAGCCTTCACTCCCGCCCAGCGGCGCTTCAACACCGCGCTCTCCGGCATGAAATCGGCCTGGGCGGACTTCATCAAGGCCACCGAGCCGAAGACGCTCGGGGTGGCGAAGACGGCCATCGAAGGCATCACGGACGCGCTGCCCAAGCTGCGCCCCGTCGTGAACGCGCTCGCCCCCGAGATGCAGGAGCTGGCCGGGACCTTCAAGGGCTGGGTCAACGACGGCGGCCTGAAGCGGATGGTGGACTTCTTGGTCACCACCGGCGTCCCGGTCTTCCACAATCTGCGCCTCGCAGGCGCGAACGTGGCGACCGTCCTCGGGAACCTCTTCCGCGCGTTCGCGCCGGACGCCCGGGGCATGTCGGACGCCATCCGCCGCATGACGGGTGACCTCGCCCAGTGGTCCAACGAGGGCGGGTTCCAGCGCTTCCTGAAGTACGTCCGCGCCAACGCCCCGCAGGTGAAGGAGTTCTTCCGCGCGCTGGGCGCGGCTGCGAAGCAGCTCTTTGCGGCGCTGGAGGGACTTGGCCCCCTCGGGCTCGGGCTCACGACGACGTTCCTGAAGATCATCGCGGCCACGCCGGTGCCGGTGCTCCAGGGCCTGATCATCGCCTTCACGGTCCTCAAGACCGTCATGGCGGTCACGACGGCCGTTACCGCCGCCTGGGCCGCCGGGCAGGCCATCGCCACCGGGGCGACCCGGGCGTGGGCCATCGCTCAGCGGGTGCTGAATCTGGCCATCTGGTCCAGCCCGATCACGTGGATCGTCGCCGGGATCGTCGCCGTCGGCGCGGCCATCTACCTGATCGCGACGAAGACCACCTGGTTCCAGACCGCCTGGAAGTTCGCCTGGGACGGCATCAAGACGGCCGCGCTGTGGGTGTGGAACAACGCGCTGAAGCCTGCCTTCAACGGCATCAAGATCGGGCTGAAGGCCGTCGGGGATGCGGCCATGTGGCTGTGGAAGAACGCGATCAAGCCCGCCTTCAGCTTCATCTGGACCGGCGCGCGCCTGCTCGTGGTGATCCTCGGGACGATCCTCTTCACCCCGCTGTACCTGGCGTTTAAACTCCTCCGGCTCGGCGTCATGGCCCTGTGGACCTTCGCCTTCAAGCCCGCCTTCAACGGCATCGCGGCGGCCGGGAAGTGGCTGTGGGCCAACGCCCTGCGCCCAGCCTTCAACTTCATCGTCGGCGGCCTGAAGATGGTCGGCCGCTGGGGGAAGTGGCTCTGGGACAACGCGCTGAAGCCAGCCTGGAACGGGATCAAGCTCGGCGCGAAGCTGCTCTGGGCCGGGGTCAAGATCGTCTTCAACCACTTCGTGAACGGCCTGAAGACCATCGGCCGGTGGGGCAAGTGGCTCTGGTCCAACGCCCTGAAGCCCGCGTTCAACTGGATCGCCGACGGAGCGAAGTGGCTCTGGAACAAGGGGATCAAGCCCCCGGTCGGCTGGATCACCGACGGCTTCAAGACCGTCGGCAAGTGGGCGAAGTGGCTCTGGGACAAGGGGATCTCGCCCTTCTGGGACAAGATCAAGGACGGGACCACGGCGCTGAAGAACGCCATGGTCAAGACCTGGGACAAGATGGTCGACGGGATCTCGAAGACCTGGAAGGCGATCAAGAAGATCGCCGCCGTCCCGATCAACTTCGTGATCCGCGAGGTCTACAACGGCGGCGTCGTCAAGGTCTGGAACAAGATCGCCGACGCGGTGGGCCTGAAGAAGATGCGGCTCGGCACCGCCAAGGAGATCAAGTACGCGCAGGGTGGCCAGATCACCGGCGGCATGGCCGGGCTCGACTCGGTGTCCGTACGGGCGATGCCCGGCGAGCACATCTGGACCGCCGAAGAGGTCCGCAACGCGGGCGGCCACGGCGCCATGGCGGCCATGCGGGCGGCCTTCTCCAGCACAGGCCGCGCGCGGCTCGCGCCCGGACAGGGCAACGTCTCCATGGCCGGGACGACGGCGCCCGGCGCCGACTTCACCAAGGGCTCCGGCATCGGCACCCGCTACGACCTCGGCGGCGCGATCGGCGGCGCGATCGACTGGCTGGGCGACAAGACGCAGGGCATCGGCTCCGCGCTCGCAGGCGGCGCCAAGAGCATCGGCGGCTGGGTGAAGAAGGGCTGGGACTTCCTGGCCGACGCCACCCGGGGCGCGCTCGGGCAGGTCGCCTTCCCGATCCTGAAGGGGATCAAGGCCGGGGTGAAGACCGGCATCAACGCGGTCATCCCTGGCAGCCCGCCGTGGCAGGATCTCGCGGCCGGGACCGCGACCACGCCTATCGACATGCTGATGGACTGGATCAGCAAGGACGACGCCACCTACGGCGCCGGAGGGGCCAACGTCGCGAAGGCCCTCGCGTGGGCCAAGAGCCAGGAGGGCAAGCCGTACATCTGGGGAGGCGTGGGGCCGAAGGGGTACGACTGCTCCGGCTTCATGAGCGCGATCCAGAACGTCATCGACGGCAAGAGCCCGTACAACCGCCGGTGGGCGACCGGCGCCTTCCCGCCCGGCCCGAAGGGCTGGAAGCGCAACCTGAAGGCTCCCTTCACGGTCGGCATCACCAACGCGGGCGTCGGCCACACGGCGGGCACCCTGGCGGGCACGAACGTCGAATCGCGCGGCGGCCGGGGCGTCATCGTCGGCAAGGGCGCGCGCGGCACCAAGTCAGGGCTCTTCAGCAGCGAGTGGGGCTACAAGCCGTCCATCGGCACCGGCGGCGGAGCCGGGCGCTGGTCCGAGACCGTCAGCGCGGTTCTGCGGGAGCTGGGCGTTTACAGCTCCTCCAACCTCAGCAACGTGCTGAAGGCGATCCAGAAGGAGTCCGGCGGCAACCCGAACGCCGTCAACAACTGGGACATCAACGCCCGGAACGGCAACCCCTCCAAGGGTCTGCTCCAGGTCATCAGGACCACGTTCAACGCCTACGCGGGCAAGTACAAGTCCAAGGGCCAGCTCGACCCGTACGCCAACATCTACGCGGCCGTGCGGTACGCGCGCTCGCGCTACGGCTCCGGCTGGGCGGCGCGGATGGCCCGCCCCGGCGGGTACCAGCGCGGCGGCATCATGGCGCCGGGCCTCTCGATCGTCGGCGAGGCCGGGCCGGAGCTGGTGGCGTCCAGCGGCGGGGACCGCGTCTTCAACGCGCAGGACACGCAGCGGATGCTGAACGCGGCGGCCGGGCGCGGCGGCGGTCTCATGCGGGGCACGCTGGAGCTGACCGGCCCGGTGACGCTCACCGTGGAGGGCCAGCAGTTCCCGGCCTACATCGACGGCCGCGCGGAAGCCACCATGGCCAGCGTCATCGAAGAGACCGTGGGGAGCCGCTGACACGCCCTCGCCCCTGGACGCTTCAGCGCTTCCGGGGGCGAGCCGGGCACCCGTACCACAGGACCATGCTGCTATCCAGGGAAGCGGGTCGGGGCGTAGCGTCAGAGCTACTACCGAGCCATCAGGGGGCCAGCATGCCCGACCTTCCCGACTCCCTCAGCACGGGCGAGCGCATCCGCATCCTCCGTGAGTCCCGGGGCCTCTCCCGCCCCGTACTCGCCGGGCTCTGCGGGCGCGGCCCGGACTGGCTGAAGAAGATCGAGAACGGGGATCGCGAACTGCGGTCCCACACGCTCCTGTTGCGTCTCGCCGCCGCGCTCCAGGTCACCGACCTGAGCACCATCACCGGCGAGGCGGACGAGGTGGCGCAGCCGGTCCCGCTCGGGCGCCTCAACCACCCGGCCATGCCCGAGATCTGGGCGGCCGTCATGCGGCGGTCCTTCACCCCGCCGACCGCTGACGCACTCGACGCGTCCGCGCTCCGGGCGCGCATCGCCCAGACGTGGCGGCTGTGGCATACCTCCGGCCGGAACAGGACCGAAGTCGGGGCGCTGCTGCCGGAGTTGATCCGCGAGGCCGAGCACGCGGCGGTTGTCCTGGACGGCGACGCGCGCCGTACCGCCCTCGTGGCGCTCTCCGACGTGTACCGGCTCACCGGGCAGGCCACGGCGTACGTGGCGCCGCCAGAGCTGGCCTGGGTGGTCGCGGACAGGGCGCTCACAGCCGCGCAGCAGGCCGACGCCCCCGAGGCCATAGCGGCGTCGGCCTGGAACCTGGGGAACATCCTGCGGGAGACCAGCTACCCCGACGAAGCTCTGCGCGTGGTCACCGAGGCTGCCGACCTGGTGCGCCCCCACTTGGACAGCGCCCCCGACGACTGGCGCGGCGTGTACGGGGCCTTGCAGCTCCACGCGGCCGTCACCAGCGCCCGGGACGGTCGGGAAGGCGAGGCGTGGCGGTACTGGGACGCGGGGCACCAGACCGCGAAGTCCCTGCCCGCCAGCTACGTTCACCCCTCCACGGTCTTCGGCCGGGCGAACGTCGACTTCCACGAGGTGAGCGTGGCGACCGATCTGCGGGCTTCCGGCCGGGCGTTGTCCGTGGCCGACGAGATCGACCCCGACGTGATGCCGTCCACGGAACGCCGGGCGCGGCTGTGGGTGGAGGTAGCGCGCGGGCACGTCCAGCGCGGCGACTACACGGCGGCGCTGTACGTGATGCAGCGGGCACAGAAGATCGGCGCCGAGACGGTGGCCTACACCCCGGCGGCTCGCAGCACCACGGCGGAGGTATGGCGGAAGGCGCCCCGGGCGCTGCGCAACGAGGCGACGGAACTGGCGGGCATGGTCGGCGTGGCCACGCCCTGAGAAGGGGGACACCGGGGGACCGGGGGACATTCTGTCCCCCTTCCCTCCCCCTGCCGGTACCTACGGTGAGCGCTCCACGACCGAGAGGAGCGCGCCGTGAGCGCCATCAACCGCTGGCACGCCTCGCCGCAGGACGGTGCGGCGGTCACCCGCGACAAGGTGACGGGGGAGATCCGTATCCCCCTGTCCCTGTTCAGCATCGACACGCACCAGGGAGACGTACCGCTGGTGCTCTCCCGGGTTGAAGGGGAGTTGCTGCACGCGGCGCTCTCGCGCCTGCTGAACCCGAGCTATCCCGCCATGACGGCGGCGATGCTGTGAGCGCCGGAGAGGCCCGTCCGGGGCACTGCTCGTGGCATGGGGGCTTTTCCTGGGACGTGGTGCTGGTCCACGTCATCGAGCAGGGCTCCGGGCCGGGTGGCGGCGTGTACGCGTGCCTGCCCTGCGCCCGTCCGCTCGCGAAGCGGCGTGACGCCTCGGACTTCCTGCGGGAGCAGATCGAAGCCATGGAGGACCGGGCAGCGCTGCGGAAGGCGGCCCGGTGAAGACCCACTGCGGTAAGCCCATGGCCTGTGTCGGTGGCCCCGGCGCGCGCGTTTACACGTGCTCCGAGTGCGGCCACCAGGAACTCGACATGAGCCCCAACTAGACCGGCCCCGGCGGTCCCTTGCTCCCCCGTCTTGGATCGCCGGGGTCTTCCACGGCCCTACCCTTGAAGTGATCCCGCTCCGTCTCCTTGGCCGGTGGCGCGCGGGTCGTGCGGAAGGCCCCCGGCGCGATGCCAGGGGCCTTCTGCCGTCAGGGAGGCGCCAGGGAGGCAGTTGAGTTCTCCCTTCTCGCCTCCCTGGCCTTCGCGTCGTCCTTGATCTGCGGAAACACCGGGATCAGGGAGGCAGGGAGGCAAGGGAGGCGGCTGCCGGAGTGTTCGGAAACGGGCTCCAGGGCGTCTCTCCCCCGCCCCCGTGCGCCTCCCTGCTCACTGGTCCGCGAGTGCTTCGAGAACGGCGGCGCGGATGACGTACATGCGCCCGCCGTCGGTCTTCTTCGGCGGTGCGTCCGCGCCCTCCAGGACGGCCGTCAGGTTGGCGAAGGTCCACCCCCGGTACTGCTCCGGGTCGCGCTGCGCGAGGCGCTGCAAGACCTCCTGCGTGCGCATGCGCGGCTCGCTGCCGAGGACGGCCGCGATGTCCCCCAGCGGGTCCGGGACTTCGACGGCTTCCGGCTCGGCCGGTGCCGCGCCGCGCAGGGAGCGCGCCCGCTCCGCGATCTCCTCCGCCGGGTCGATGTCGATGAAGTGCGTCCGGATGGTGATGGACGACTGACCCGGGGCGAGCTTCACGCCGTCCCCGGCCACCACCACCGTTCCCTTGTCGAGCCCCTGGCGGAGCTTGTGCGGGGCGGCGCCGCCGTTGACGGCCTTCGCCCCGAGCGCCATCACGGCCTGCTCCTCCGTGCCGACCACGAGGGACGCGCGGATGTGCGCGCCCTCGCGGACGAGCTTGGGCAGGTTCTCGTTCGTCGGGTCCTGCGTGCCCTGCCACAGCAGCACGTCCACGGCCCGGCCCTGGTTCTGGATCTTCCGAACGGCCCGGAAGTACCGGCTCGTTGCCTTCGTCCCGCCGTAGTAGTTGCCCGCCGGGTCCTTCTCCGGGCACATGAACGCTACCTGGGCTTCGTCCACGATCAGGACCAGCGGCGTGAACGTCGTCCCGGCCGGGGCGAGAAGACGGCGCTCCATCTCGCGCACGCCCTCTTCCAGCATCGCCGTGGCGTCGATGACGTGGCCGTCCGTCGGGCCTTCGATCAGCACCGAGGCCAGGTCGGCGAACATGCCCCAGTCGCCGACGCCCTTCAGGTCGGCAATGCGGAACTCCACCGAGGGGTCGAGCGCCAGCCACAGCGCCAGGGCGCGGAGGCTCGCGGTCTTGCCCTGGTTGGAGAGGCCGGTGATCAGCAGGTGGCGCTGGAACAGGGAGAGCGCCGCGAGGTCACCGCGCAGGTCCAGGCCCCACGGAGCCCTGCCGGTGCGGTAGTTGGCCGTCAGCGTCTCGTCTGTGGCCAGCGGAGACGGCCCGATCGGCTCGTCCAGGGCGCCCGAGTCGGCGATCCACAGCCGCACCGTGCGCGCGGCCTGCGGGATCGTCACGAACACCTCGTGCTCGTGGCGGTGCAGGTTCTCCGCGAGCTTCCGCCGCCGCTTCTGGATCTCCTCCGTGGACACCCCGGACGGCAAGGTCACGTCCACCTCCACGCCGCACCCGGCGATGGTGATGGGCGAGAGCATCCCGGCGCCCGCGTCGTTCATGTCCTTGATGGCGCCGCGCAGGGCGGCAATGCCCAGGTCACGCAGGGCGGTTACCACCACGGACGGCGTGATCGGGGCGCCATCGTCGCGCTGCTGGGCGGGCAGCGCCCACTGCGGGGCGGTGCGCTGCTGACGGCCGGTGTTCCACAGCGCCAGCAGCCCGAGCAGCGGCGCCGCGATCAGCAGCGGCCCCCACACCACGGACGCGATGAAGAAGATCCAGCGGATCATCTCGACCGTGGCCATGGTCGGCGCGAGCACCATGGACGGGTCCTCGGTCGCGACGGCCAGCGCGACCCCCAGCCCGATCAGCCCGCCGCCGGTCAGGACCGTGCCGAACACGGCGGCGCGCGCGAGGCGTTCGGGCGCCCGCAGCAGCTCCATGCGGCGCGTGTGCCGGGCGGCGCGGAAGACCGCCGCCCGCTGCTCCCACGCCTGAAGCAGCTCGGTGTTCCCGGCGGCCTCCGCCGCGCGCATCATGCGCTCGTAGCGGGCCGTGGTGCGCCCGTCCCACGCCCGCCGGGTGGTGATCCGCGTGCCCCCGAGGACGTACGAGCCGTGCCGTACGGCGACCCGGAAAGCGGCCCGGGTACGCGTACCCGTGGCCTTCTCCGGGGCGGGTACAGCAGCGGGCGCAGGGACCTCCGTGGGCGCCTTCTCCAGCGACACCGGCCGGGGTGTACCCGGCGGTGCGGGTACGGCGGGCACGGGCGTACCCGGGGCGTTTACACGCGGCGTTCCGTTCAGGGTCTCGGTCATGTCAGCGCCCTCCCTTCTGGAAGTCGCGGACGACGCCCCGCAGGACGACGAGACAGACGGTCACGGCAACAACTGAGACCGCTACCGCGACCGCAGAGACGGCAACAGCAATCAGCAGGGCACTGCCGCCCATACCGATGGCCAGCCACTTCCCGGCGCCCCCTCCGGAGCGCTGTACGGGCGCCTGCGGGGCCGGGGCGACCTGCGTGGACGGCCATGCGTAGATCGGGCGCCCGTCCTCCGTGATGCCGATCTGGCGAGGCTGGTTCAGCGGCTCCACGGGATCACCTCCGCCGTCGGCTCCAGCTCGGCCTGGATGCGCTCCGCGCGGGGCTGGCCCACGCCGAAGGCCCGGATCTGCCGGATGCTCGGACGGCCGCCAGCGTCGATCAGGTCGGCGTACTCGGCCCGTACCTTCTCGGTCAGTGGGTCCGGGCCGTCGTCGTCTTCGGGCGGCGGCGGGAAGGCTGCGAAGGGCACGGTGTACCCGGCGGCGGAAGGGGTGTACTCGGTGTACTCGGGAAGGGCGGGTACATGTGCCGGAGCGGGGGCGGCCCAGGGGTCGCCCACGTCCACGGAGGACAGCAGCGCGGCGCCCCGGCGGGCGCGCAGCAGCGCCAGCAGCTCGGCCTTCTGGTTCTCGTCGGTGCCGACCTTCGCGCGGGCCACGGCCGACGCGAGACGACGCTTGCCCCAGCCGCGCAAGTTCGGGCGGGAGGCGAGACGCACGGCGGTCGCCGTGGCCCGGTCCCGGGTCAACTGGGCGGCGTCACGGCCGCGCTGAGCGAGCCCCAGGCGCGAGAGGAGCCGTTCCCGCAACTCCCGGCCCACGACGGCCAGGAGAGCGCCGGAGACGGCCCCAGGGCGCTTGTGCCGGATCTCCAGCCCCATGGCCAGATGCCACAGCAGCGCAGCCAGCACCGGCCCGAAGAAGGCCCGTACGGTCCCGCCGACAGCGCCGGACTCCGCGAAGGCCGGGATGATCTGCACGCCCGTGATCGCCCACACCAGCAGGCCGGGCACGCCCGGCGAGCCGGTGGCGAGCACGTTGTGACGCGCCATCAACGCCGTTGCCAGCAGGGCGATCTCACCGGCTGCGAAGAGGGCGGCGCGCTCGGCGGTGTCGACCATGCCGAGGTGATGACCGGCGAACCGCCAGGCGGTGTCCGCGCTGTACGCGGTGCACACGGCCGCCGCGACGGCGGGCGCCGGGTACGGGAGGGCGCGGAACGCCCGTACGACGAGCGCCAGCACGGCCACAGCCGCGACGACGCCGACAGCGGCCGGGAGAGGGTGGGCGTCTGCCCACGAGATGATGAACACGGGTCTGACTCCTTGATGCGAAGGATTCGGATCAAGGCCCCGAGCAGGGGTGTCCGCCCCTGCTCGGGGCCGCCCCGCGTCCGCTCAGACCGTGCGCGCTGCTCTCACAGCAGTGTCACAATCTGGGTGGACGGGGGCGGAATCAGGAGCCCTGACCTGGACGAAATGCAGTCTCTACGGACTGGTTGGACTCACCTGGACGGTCTGCGTAGATACCCGATTCATCCGATGCCTACCAGACTCGGCGCACCCGGCCCCCGGGGCATCCGCACGCGACCGCGCACGCCTCGCCTTTCAGGGCACCACCCGGAAGTGAGTGGTCAGCCGCCGCTCGTCGTCGAGGACGTGGTAGGCGAGCATCGGCGGCAGTGCGTAGTCGAGAGGCCCGTGGTCCTCGCCCTCCCACGGCATCCGCAGGCTGGAGACGACGCCGGGAGCGGCGACGAGCGGAAGCCCGGCGAACGAGGTCACGGCAGGGGTGTGGCTGTGCCCGCACAGCAGCGCCGCGACGTGCGCGTGGCGTGCGACGACGGCGGCGAGGCGCTCCTCGCCGTACTGCCGGATCGGATCGACGTACTGCCCGTGCAGCGGCAGCGGCGGATGGTGGAAGCACACGAAGGCGGGCCTGTCCTTCGGCGCACCGGCGAGAGCGTCGTCGAGCCACGCGAGAGTGGCGTCGCCGAGGTAGCCCTCTCCGCGTCCCGGAACGCTGCTGTCGCACATCGCGAAGACCGCCCCCGGGAGCACGTGCAACCGGTCCACCGGTGATGCGTCGTCAGGGTCTCCGCCGAGCAGAGCTGCGCGGTAGGGGCCGCGCGCGTCGTGGTTGCCGGGACAGTGCAGCGGAGCGTGGCGCGAACCGCTGAGGAGCTTCGCCGCCTCCTCGTACTCCCCGGGCGTCCCGTGGTCGGTGACATCACCGGTGAGGATCACCGCGTCCAGCTCTCCGGGGAGGGCGTCGAGGAAGCGGAGCACCCGCTCCGTGCGCTCCCGCGCGCGGGCGCCTCCGTCACCGCGGTCCTGACCGACGTGCGTGTCGCTGATGTGCGCGAAGACGAACAACTGCTCGCTCCTTCCACCGGCCGGGGCCGGACGTCGGTGCCCGCGCGCTGCTGTCGGGGACGCGTCGCCCGCGCGCGGGGCCGGCTGCGGGGTCTTCACCGCGTGTGGCATCTGGTAGGACAGAGGGATGCAGGCCGAACCCAGCGAAGACGCTGTAGATCTCTTCCTTGCCGCATTCAACGCTTCGAGCCCGGCCTATGTGACGGAGCTGCTCGCTCGTGCTGTGACGTCCGACATCGTCTTCTGGGGCCCGCTGGGACGCAGCGTCGGCGTCGAGGCCGTGGAGAACTTCATCACCGAACTCCGCGCCCATCCCGAAGGGCCCGGCACCGTGACCCGTACGACTGTCGTGGACGCCCCCGGCGAGTGGGCACGCTACAGCTGGAGCTACCACAACGAGGCGGGACGGCTGCTGCTCACCGGCACCGACATGGTGCACCTGCGGGACGGCCGCATCGATCAGATGGTCGTCTTCGCGGGGGACCTCGCCGCGATCTGAGCGGACGGAACACGGCGGACGGAACGCAGGCAGGCGGATGCCGGCGGCGCCCCCACGCGCCGCCGGCATCCGCGTTCTCCGCATCCGTCCGTCCGGACGTGCCGCCGTCAGAGCTCCAGGCCGGTCAGCACCATCACGCGCTCGTACGTGTAGTCCTCCATCGCGAAGCGCACGCCCTCGCGGCCCACACCGGACTGCTTGGCGCCGCCGTAGGGCATCTGGTCGGCGCGGTAGGACGGCACGTCGCCGACGACCACGCCGCCCATCTCCAGAGCGCGGTGCGCCCGGAACGCCGCCTGGATGTCGTGCGTGAACAGACCTGCCTGGAGACCGTACTGGGAGTCGTTGGCCGCCGCGAAGGCCTCCGCCTCGCCGTCCACCCTCGTGAACGACATCACCGGGCCGAACGCTTCCTCGCAGCCGAGCTGCGTATCCGCCGGGACGTTCTCCAGCACGGTCGGCGCATAGGTGGCGCCGTCGCGCTCGCCGCCCGTCAGCAGCTTCGCCCCCTTCGAGACCGCCTCCTCGACCCAGGACTCCACCCGCTTCGCGGCGTCCTCGCTGACCAGCGGGCCCACGTCCGTGGCGGGGTCGGACGGGTCTCCGGTGCGCAGGGCCTCGACCGCCGTGACGACCTTCGGTACCAGCCGGTCGTAGACCGAGGCGTCCGCGATGACGCGCTGCACCGAGATGCAGGACTGCCCGCCCTGGTAGTTGGAGAAGGTCGCGATGCGCTGCGCCGCCCAGTCGAGGTCGACCTCGGAGTCGAAGTCGCCCAGCACGATCGCCGCCCCGTTGCCGCCGAGTTCGAGCGTGACGCGCTTGCGGGGCGCCGAGTCGAGGATCGACCAGCCGACCGGCGCGGAGCCGGTGAAGGAGATGATCGGCAGCCGCTCGTCCTGGACCAGCTCCGGCATGCGGTCGTTCGGCACGGGCAGCACGGACCACGAACCGGAAGGAAGATCGGTCTCCGCGAGGAGCTCTCCGATCAGCAGACCGGACAGCGGTGTCGCGGGTGCCGGCTTGAGGATGATCGGTGTTCCCACGGCGAGCGCAGGCGCGACCTTGTGCGCGCAGAGGTTGAGGGGGAAGTTGAAGGGCGCGATGCCGAGCACGGGACCGTAGGGGAAGCGCCGCGTGTAGGCGAGCCGTCCGACCCCGCCCGCGTCGGAGTCCAGACGCTGGGCCTCCCCGCCGTTGAAGCGGCGGGCCTCGTCGGCGGCCCAGCGGAAGACCGACACGCACCGGCCGACCTCTCCGCGCGCCCACTTCATGGGCTTGCCGTTCTCCGCGGAGATCAGCGTGGCGATCTCCTCCGCCCGCTCCTTCAGGCGCTCCACGACGTGATCGAGGGCGGCGGCCCGTACGTGCGCGGGCGTGGCGGAGAACTCGTCGGCTACGGCGGCAGCGGCCGACACGGCCTCCTCGACCTGGTCGGCGGTGGGAAGGCTGATGCTTCCCACGAGCCGCCCGTCCCAGGGGGAGGTGACATCGAGCGTGTCGCTGCCGGTGGCCTTGCGGCCGGCGAGCCAGAACGCTTGCGGGGAAGTCGCTGTCGTCACTGCGGGGCCGCCCTTCCGGAAGGGTGTGGATGTCGTGAACGGGAAGAGCTACGGTGCCGGACCGGCGTCCGGCGCCACGGGCACCTGCTGCCCTCCCCTGCCCAACGGTAGGGGCTGGGGGAAGGGGCGCTTCTTGTCCGGCGCGGCAGACTTCGGACGAGGCGCACGCCGTATTGGCACGGGCACGGTGGCGGCACCCTCTGCTCCGTGCCGGTGCGTTCGATGCCGGGGCGCGGGGGCGCGTGGGGGTTAACGCGAGGCGAACGGTGAGGGGACGCGCGGGCGCGGCGACGCGGCGGGCGTGGTGCGGGACGGGCGGTCACCCGGGGTCCGGGGTCCTCGGGGGCGGTCGCCGTCGGGGACGCACGGCAGTACGGCGTCAGCCCGTGGCCTTCAGCGCGAGCCACAGCTCCATGCGCACGTCCGGGTCGTCGAGCGACCGGCCGAGGATCTCCTCGACGCGGCGCATCCGGTAGCGCAAGGTGTGCCGGTGCACGCCCAGATCGGCGGCCGCCGCGTCCCACTGTCCGTGCCGGGAGAGCCAGGCGCGGAGCGAAGCGACCAGGTCTCCCCTGCCGTTCGCGTCGTGATCGCGCAGCGAGCGCAGCAAGCCGTCGGCGAAGGCCCGTACAGCGTCGTCCGCGAGCAGGGGGAGGACGGACCCCGCGGCCACGTCCTCGTGCTCGACGAACGGAGCGCCACGCCGGCGGGCGACCGAGAGCGCCTGGTCGGCCTGCTTGAAGGCGACCGCCGCAGCGGCGAGCCCGGCGGGCGCCGAGACGCCGACGAAGAGTGCGTCCTCCGCGGCGGCGCCGTTGTGATGCGGCCCGCCACACGCACCGGACGCCTCCAGAGCCTTGGCGAAAGACGACGCGTACTGCGCGCAGGCGGCGAACGCCGATCCCCCGTCGGACGCGAGCACCACCAGGCGGTTGCCGTCCGGCACGACGAGCACTGCCTCGCCGCTGCGGGACGCGGCTGTCTCCGCGAGATCCGCGAACTGGTCGAGAGGACGGGTCAAGTCGTAGGGGACGCCGTCCGGAGCGGGGAGCGGCACCGGGGAGTCCTCGGTGACGGCAACGACGGGCAGCCGGACGCCCGGGCCGCCTGCCGCACCCTCGCCGGAGCCGCCCGATCCGGCGGAGGCGGACCCGCCGGAACCCGAGCCCGAACCCGCCGCGCCCGCGACAGTCGCACTGCCGCGTCCGCGCACGGCGGACGCGGGCTCCGCCACCAGGACGCGCATGGGCGCGTCCAGAAGCCCGCCGTAGAGATTCCCGGCCACCGCGCGAGCGTGGTCCGGCTCGCCGGAGAGCAGCATCCTCATCACCGCGGCGCCGAGCCGCTGTTCGGCCTCCTGCAGGGCCCGCGAACGCTCCATCGTGAGCGTCAGCAGTGCGACCGCGGAGTGCACGGCGTAGCGCTCCGCCGTGCCGAGCGGCGCCGCCGTCCCGACGGCCAGCACGGCCCTCGCGCGGCGTCCTCCGCCGATCGACTGGAGCTCGACCCGGTCGTCACCCTCCTCGGCTCCGCTGACGACGGCGCTCGCGGGCGCGGGTCTGTCCCGCAGCCGCTCGGCGTCGCCGACGAACCGCGCGGCGCGGCGCAGGGCCCAGTTCGGCGCCGTCGCGACCATGGCCCCCGAGGCGTCGTACAGTGCGGCCCAACCCGCCACCTGTGAGGCGAGCTTGGCCAGCAGAGCCGAAGGGCCCTCCTGCGAGAGCGCCGCCCTGGTCATCTCCCGCTGCGCGTCGAAGCCGGCGGTGACCGCGCGGTACTGCTCGGCGGCGATGGCCGCCGAGACGGCCTTGCTGATCGCGATGAAAGGAGTGCGCCGGGGCACTTCGAGCAGCGGGAGGTCCGCCTCGCGGCAGGCGTCCACGAGCGCGTCGGGGACCTTCTCGTAGTTCACGCCGGCCGCGAATCCGAGGCCCACGACGCCCTTTCCGGCCAGCCGCCGCACGTACTCCCGCATGGCGTCCGCGTCCTCGGCGTCCAGCTTCAGCGCCGTGACGAGCAGGAGTTCGCCACCCTCCAGATACGGCGTGGGATCGGCCAGTTCGCTCGCGTGCGCCCAGCGTACGGAGGTGTCCAGCCGGTCCTTCCCGGTGAGCACCGCCAGCCGCAGTGCGGAGTGCTGAACGAGCGAGGCGAGTGTCGGTGGCATAACAAAGCTCACCGTACAGGCGCCCGGCTCATTTCGGTCATTCCCGAAGTCATTCCGGGGATCACTCCCCGAGCTTCGCGAGGATCGGCGGGGTCCGCTCGCCACCGACCGTCATCAGCGACAACACAGCGTGTCCGGGCGGCAGATCGTTCGCCAGCTCCGACGCGGACCACCGCTCCCGCTGCACCTTCCGCACGGTGACGGACTCGGCGGTGACGTGCCTGCCCGTGGCCAGCCTGCGAACGGCGTGCATGACCCGGGTGAAGGGCTCGTCCGAGACCAGCTGGCGGTTGGTGACGTCGCGGGTCTCGACCCACTCCTTGCCCCAGACCTCGGCGAAGTGCTCCGCGTCCCACGGCGTGACGCCCGAGCAGACCATCCGGCAACCGACCGCGCCGAGCAGCGAGCCGCGCAGGGGCTGCGGCACGTCGTCCAGGCCGCGCAGGGTCAGCAGCACTCCCGCCTCCACGGAGCGGAGGCGCTGCAGCCCGCGCAGGGACTGCGGGGTGACGGTCTGCGACGCGTCGTCGAGCACGAGCCCCGCGAAGAGGGATTGGTCCCTCCGCGCGGTCACGCACTCGACGAACTGCGCGAGGACGAGCCGCGCGAGAATGCGCGAGGCCTCCGCGTGGCCGTGTTCCGGGAGGTCGATGCGGACGCGCAGGGGATGTTCCAGAGCGCGCAGCGAGAGGGGCCGGGGAGAGGCCGCGCGCTTCTCCCCCGCGCTCTCCGGCTGGAAGAAGTCGGCGAACGCCGGCCGGTCCAGCAGGGCGATGCGGTCGGCCAGCAGCGGGCGGGGGTCGTCCGGACGTCCCGACTGCCGCCCGTGGGCGTCGAGTTCACGGAGCTGGGCGGCCGCGCCCACCTCTTCCAGCGCGGCGCGCAGCCTGTCCAGCGCGGAGGGAGAGCCGTCGAGCAGTTCGCGAAGCTGCTGCACGTCCGGGAAGCAGCCGTGCGCTGCCTGGAACGGGCCGAGGAGCTGGGCGAGCGTCGTCGCCGCCCGCCGGCTGTCACCACCAGGGAGCGTCGCGGCCAGGTCCCCGACAAGGGCCTCGGCGAGCATCCCGGCGGCTTCGTCGGGGTCGCTCGTCCCTCCGTAGAGGTCGAGGTCGTGCACGGAGTCCGGGTCTCCCACGCGTACGACCGCGTCGAACGACTCGTCGGGGGCCAGCCGTGCCCCGCGGGCTGTCACCGCCACGACGGCGGCCTGCCCCGCGAGTGCCTGCAGGCACAGCGACTCCGTCACCGGACGCACGACCCGCTCCGTCTTGCCGGAGGCGGGCGGCCCCACGACAAGAGCCGACGTACCGAGCAGCGACGGCTCGAGAGCCACACCGGCTCCGCGGTACGGGTGCGGATTGCGCTCGCTGTCGGGTGCGGTGCCGATGCGCACCTGCCGGAGCCGCAGATCATGACGGGCGGCTCGGCCCTGGGGCAGGCCCCGCTGGCCGGACGGGTGGGCGCAGGCCGCGGCGCCGTGCGAGAGGACGGTGTCGACGAAGGTGCCGAGACGCCCCGGCTGCGCCCGCACCGACTCCCACGCACGCCGGATGCGGGCATGGTCCACATCGCTCATGCGACCACTCCGCACCTCACCGGCAAGCCGTTCGGCGGCCTCGGCAGCGCCCGCGACGCGCAGTTCCGGCCATTCGACCGGGTCGTGCTCGGGAGCCGGAGCAGGCACGGGGCGGACCTCCCCGGTGGTGTCACGAGCCCCCGGACGGGGTGCGGCGATGCGGGCCACGCGCCCCCACGCACGCCGGGCCACCTCGGGCCAGCGTCCGAGCCGGCCGAAGACGACAGCGAGCCCGGCGATCACGATCCCCAGGTACACGTGGGATGCGACGTCGAATTCCTCCTCCCCTACCCACTCGTCCGGGGTGAGTACGTACAGGGGCCACATCCAGTAGTTGCCGAGGTAGTTGTTGAACAGCAGCGACCAGATGAGCCAGCCGATGAGGAACGAGACCACAGCACCGCTGATCAGCTGGCGTGCCGGGATGCGGTCGGGGTCGGGGGGCGGCAGCGGCCTGTACCCGAAGCGCCAGATGCCCGGCTCCGCGTCGGGACGCGGAGTGCGGAGCCAGTCCGCCAACGACGGTCCCGCCCCCGGAGTCGCCACGGCCTGCGATGCTGCGGACGGGGGCCCGGACCGAGTGCCGGAACTCGGACCGGCAGAACCGTGCTGGGGAACCGGCGGCTGATGCGCTCCGCCCCTTCCCGGCGCCCGCTGCTGACGGGGCAGCGTCCCTGCCGGCGACTCCGCCGCCGGACCCTCGGTACCGGCATGTGCCGCTGCTTCCGGATTGCCGTCCGGGGCGCCTTCCGGGATGTACGTACCGTCCGAACCCTGCCTCCGGCGCGGAGACTCCATGTCCATGTGCCGCCTCTACCCTTGCCCGGCCCTTGCGTTGTCGCTCCCGGTGACCAATCTAGCCGCCGGCGAGGGGAGTTGACTCAGACCGGAAGCCGAAACCGCTGCGCGGACGGCGAACGCGCCGCTCCTGCCGCGGAAGGACGCACCCGGCGGCGCTCCCCACTCCGGGCGAGCAACGACTCCGGCAAGGGCCGCCCCTCTGCCTATGTCCGTGGCGGCCAACACGAAACCGTGACTTCTCCGCACCGGTGCATGTCTCCGCCTCGTCCGTGCCTCTAGCCTGCGAGAGACGTGCAGGCCCCTTCGCCCCGAAAGAGAGCGCTATGACGGAAATGACCGGTGGCCCGGCCCTCCCCCAGGAGCGCCGCGTCGTCACGTCCGTTCCCGGTCCGAAGTCCCAGGAGCTGATGGCCCGCAAGCAGGCCTCCGTGGCCGACGGGATCGGGACCGTGATGCCCGTCTTCGCGAAGCGGGCGGGCGGCGGCGTACTGGAGGACGTGGACGGCAACTCCTTCATCGACTTCGGCTCCGGCATCGCCGTGACCGGCGTGGGCAACAGCGCCGAGGCCGTCGTGCGGCGCGCGACCGCGCAGCTGGAGGCCTTCACCCACACGTGTGTGATGGTGACGCCGTACGAGCCCTACGTCGAGGTCTGCGAGGAGCTCGCCAAGCTGACGCCCGGGGACCACGCGAAGAAGAGCGCGCTGTTCAACTCCGGTGCCGAGGCGGTGGAGAACGCCGTCAAGATCGCGCGCACGTACACCCGCCGGCAGGCGATCGTCGTCTTCGACCACGGCTACCACGGCCGCACGAACCTGACGATGGCGCTCACCTCGAAGAACATGCCGTACAAGCACGGTTTCGGCCCGTTCGCGCCCGAGGTCTACCGCGTTCCCGTCGCCTACCCCTACCGCTGGCTGACCGGACCCGAGAACTGCGCCGAGGAGGCCGCGGCTCAGGCGATCGACCAGATCAGCAAGCAGGTCGGCGCGGAGAACGTGGCGGCGATCCTGATCGAGCCGGTGCTGGGCGAGGGCGGCTTCATCGAGCCGGCGAAGGGCTTCCTGCCGCGCATCGCGCAGTTCGCGAAGGACAACGGGATCGTCTTCGTCGCGGACGAGATCCAGTCCGGCTTCTGCCGCACCGGCCAGTGGTTCGCCTGCGAGGACGAGAACATCGTCCCGGACCTGATCACCACCGCGAAGGGCATCGCCGGCGGCATGCCCCTCGCCGCCGTCACCGGCCGTTCGGAGATCATGGACGCCGCGCACTCCGGCGGCCTCGGCGGCACCTACGGCGGCAACCCCGTCGCCTGCGCCGCGGCCCTCGGTGCCATCGAGACGATGCGCGAGATGGACCTGGCCGCCCGCGCCAGGCGCATCGAGGAGATCATGAAGCCGCGGCTGCAGAAGCTCGCCGGGCAGTACGACGTCATCGGGGACGTCAGGGGGCGCGGCGCGATGCTGGCCATCGAGCTCGTCAAGCCCGGCGGCAAGGAGCCCGACCCGCAGGTGACGGCCGCACTCGCCAAGGCCTGCCATCAGGACGGGCTGCTCGTCCTCACGACCGGCACGTACGGGAACGTCATGCGTTTCCTGCCGCCTCTGGTGATCGACGAAGCCCTGCTCGCGGAGGGCCTGGACGTGCTGGAGAACGCCCTGGCAGGCCTCTGACGACGCCCGGGACCAGTGCGGACGGAGTGCGGAAAGCGTTCGGCGTGAAGAATCTGTGCGAGGCCGATGGCCGGAGCGTAATCCGGCTGTCCGGTCTTGGCGGCCTGCCGTACGGTTTCAGCATTCGCCGGGTGCTCCGGAACTCCACTTCGGATACCTGGCCCGAGCCCGTCTCTCCCCAAGACGAGCCCGGTCGTGCCCTGGCGCACGCTCCTCACCGATCGGGGGACCGCCCGCCCCACACCCCCCGGGGCCCGCGGAAAGCCGGTCGATACGACCGCTCCGGAACTCTCCCCCCTGTTCCGGGGCGGTCGGCTGTTCACCGCGCTGCGTCCCTTCTGTGCTGTGCTGTCTTCGCGCTCGTCACCTGGCAGGTCGCCGTCGGCGGGCCGCTGCTGGCCCTCGACGCACGGCTCGGTACGGCGCTGCGGCGCTCGTCCCCTCCCACCGCGGTGAGCGAACTCTTCGCGGATCTTGGCAATCCCGAGGTCGCGCTGCCCGTCCTCGCCGCCGCGTGCGCGTACGCGGCGGCAGTCGTGCGGGGGCGGCGGTGGCTGGCTCCTCTGTGCGTACTCGGGGCACTGGGGGGCGCCGCCGTGGCCGTCTCCCTCGTCAAGGTGTGGCTGGGCAGGCCGGGGCCGCTGGGCGGCGTCAACTACTACCCGTCCGGCCATACCGCCACGGCGGCCGTCGCCTACGGAGGTGCGGCGCTGCTGCTGTGCCTGTCGGTGCGCAGGCTCCCTTCCTGGCCTGCGCCGGTCGCCGCGGTGGTACTCACCGTCCTGTGCGGCGCCGGGCTCGTCTGGCGCGGATACCACTGGCCGCTCGACGTGCTGGCCAGCCTGTGCCTGAGCTGGGTGCTGCTGGCCCCGGCTGCGGCGGCCGTCCGCCGCGGGCCGGCACGCCGTGTGCGGGCGCCCCGGCACTCGCGGCACGGCGATCCGTCATCCGCCGACGAGGGCGACGTTCCGGACACCGGTGGGCCCGGGCCGGCGACCGCCCGCCCGGACAGCTGACCGTCTGCCGCGGCAGGCAGGCTCCCGCGTCAGGCCGTTTCCCGCGTCAGGCAGGCTCCCGCTCGCCTGCCGTACCGCTCAGCCGTCTCCCCGTGCCCTTCCTTCGACCCGTGCGGCCGCGTCCTGCATCGCGAGCTCCAGCGCCACCGGGTCGTTGAGCGTCCCCGACCCGTCCGGCGGTACGAGCCAGCGCGCGCCCCCGGACGCCCTGCCGGGACACGGCGCGACGATCCATGTGCCGCGGCCCGCGCACCGTACGCCCGTGTCCGCCCAGCGGGCGGCCGTCCCCGGCGGGACGAAGAAGCCGATCCGGGCGTCACCGAAGTCGGCGAGCACCGGTCCGGGTCTCTCCGGCCGGCCGGTGAGCGCGTCCAGCGTCGGATATCCCAGGAGCCCGCCGACCATCAGCACGTCCCACATGCGTCCCGCCGGAAGCAGCACGACGCCCGGCGGGCTGCTCTCCCACTCCGCCCTGCACGCCTGCGGATCGTCCGCCGCCGACGCCAGCCACTCCACGGCTCCCGCTTCTTCGGCCGTACCGGTCATGTTCCGCCCCCTCCCCGTGCGCGCATGCCACGGAGGAGAGGCGGAACATGCCGGACTCTCCGCTCACTTCTCCCGGATCGTCCCGCGTGCGGGCGTCACCCGCGCCGCGCCGCGGTGAGCGCGCCCGCGGGTCACGCGCGGCACGTTCCGGCCGGCAGTTCCCGCCGTTCCCGTGTGCATCCGTGCGTGGCCGAGCCTGCTTGTGCCCGAGGTACACATCCGTACGGGAATGTGCGAGGGAGAGCCTGCCCTCCGGTCGGTGCGGTCAGTCCCCGTCGACCACACCGGCGAAGCGCAGGAGTTCCGCGGGGCCGAAGCGCCCGTAGCCGTCCGCGAGGGTGGGCCGCCAGCCGGGGTAGGCCGAGCGGTACGAGGTGGGGTCGGCGTCGAGCAGCCCGATGAGCACCTCGGCGACGATGCGGGTGCCGACGGGGCCCAGATGCAGCCCCTCCGCGCGCACTTCGGCCTCCTTGAGGATGTAGTACCACAGGTAGCTCGGGCCTTCGCTCTCCAACTCCCGGTCTGTGAGCGGGGTTTCGCCGACCTTGCGGGCGACGTCCTGACCGGACGGGAGTCCGAGCGTCTCGCTGCGCAGGAGGTTCCGCACGACGAGGGAGGCCACCGGCCTCGCCAGCGCTCCCTTCTTCGCGCCCGGCACCGCGCTGACCGGGAGGTCCAGCAGCTGGCTGTTGAGCACGCTGTTGATGCGCTTGGTGTCCTGGTGCAGACGCCGGCCGCCGGCGGGGAAGAAGTACCTCCAGTCGACGGCGTGTTCGGGGCGCACCGGCCCGCCCCGCAGATCGGTGCGCGGCTCCGTCCCCGCCTCGGGGTCGTCGGGGAAGATCTTGCCCGTGAAGTTCTCGTTGACGCGGTACGAGGAGCGCACCGTGGGATGCCCGAAGCGGAACGCCGCGGCAGCGAACTCCACCGGCATGAAGACGGACTGCTGCGGCCTGAAGAAGCGCGGCCCGTTCTTCTCCACGTCCTGCACCAGTTCGGGGTCGCCGACCCGCATGAGGAACTCGTGCACGACGAGCCACTGGTAGTGCCAGCGCACGAGCTGCTGTGCGCTGGTGAAGACGGTGTTGTAGTAGTTCTCGACGTCCAGCAGCTGGTCCAGCGGCACGCCGGGCTGTTCGTCCTGCGGCTCCTCCGGCGGCATCGGGGGGAGCCTGCGCCCCACCGCGTCGGTGATGCGCCCGGAGCGCAGCGCGTCGACGACGGCGTTGTGGAACTTGATGAGGACGAGGTGCAGTTGGGCGAGGATGAGGTTCTCGTCGTTGCGCGGATCCCCGATGAGAGCCACCCCGCCGTCCGTGCGGGCGAGGTCGACGCCGTCCGCCGAGAGGGCGAGCTTCGTGTCGTGGGACGTCGGGTCGTACAGATGCTGGCTGACGACCGGGCCCGCGCCGTAGAGGTTGTCCATGTCGAGGCGGGGCGTCCGGGAGTCGGTCACCGCCGAGGGGTCCGATCGCTGCCCCAGTTCCGACATGGCGTCGAGGGTGAGGTCGTGGTCGATGAACTGCCCGAGGTAGGTGAAGCCGGCGGGAAGGTTCGGGTTCTCCTGGTCCTCGGTGGTCTGGCCGCCGTCCATCTTCCCGCCGGGGAGGCCGAATTCCTTGGCCTGTTCGAGCCCGGTGGGGCGGCGGGGCGGCAGGTCCGGGAACATCCGCCCGAAGCTGCCGCTGGTCGGATTGGCTCCGGCGCTCAGGGCACGCGAAGACGAGCCGTGCAGTGCGGACATGTGAGTCCCCCCTGGTTCTCCCCCGTGAGCGGTCCGGCCGGTCTCGGCGCGGACCGCTCCTGACAATCAGGAACCGTAACCAGGACGGGTACTGACAGGTAGGAAAATCCCAGAACTCTATGACGCATCCACTGCATCACCGCCATTCCGCAACAAACGGACGCGGCGGCACCGCGCCGCGGCAGCGTCCCGGCGTGTGCGAGGTTCAGCTGTCGAAGCCCATGCCCATGGAGTCCAGCGTCCTGAGCCACAGGTTGCGGCGGCCGCCACGGGCGTCCGCCCGCGCCAGCGACCACTGCGTCAGTGCGATGCCCGCCCACCGGAGGGGTTCCGGCGGGAACGGCACCGGCTTGCTGCGGACGAACTCCAGCTGCGTGCGCTCGGTCTGCTCCCCGCTGAGCAGGTCGAGCATCACCTCCGCGCCGAACCGGGTCGCCCCGACGCCCAGCCCCGTGTACCCGGCCGCATAGCTGACGCGTCCGCCGTGTGCCGTGCCGAAGAACGGCGAGAAGCGCGAGCAGGTGTCGATGACGCCGCCCCACGCGTGGCTGAAACGCAGCCCTGCCAGCTGCGGGAAGGTGTCGAAGAAGTGTCCGGCCAGCTTGTGGAACGTCTCGGGACGCTGGTCGTACTCAGCGGCGATCTTGCTGCCGTAGTGGTACAGGACGTCGTAGCCGCCCCACAGGATGCGGTCGTCGCCGGTGAGACGGAAGTAGTGGAAGTGGTTGGCGCTGTCGGCCAGTCCCTGCCGGTTCCGCCAGCCCAGGGAGGCGCGCTGCTCCGCGCTCATCGGCTCCGTCATCAGGGCGTAGTCGTACACGGGGACGATGTACGGGCGGACCCGCCGCAGCAGCGACGGAAAGGCGTTCGTCCCCAGTGCGACGTGCCTGGCCCGCACCCGTCCGTAGGGGGTGCGCACACCCACCGTGGCGTCGTCGGAGGCGAGTTGGCGGGCCGGGGTGTTCTCGTAGACGCGTACGCCGGCCTCGACGCAGGCGCGTTTGAGGCCCCAGGCGAGCTTCGCCGGGTTGAGCAGCGCGACGCCGCGGCGGAACCACAGGCCCGCGAGGAAGGACGGGGAGTCGACCTCGGCGCGTACGGCGTCGCGGTCGAGGAAGGTCACGTTCTCCTCCCCCGCGTCGCAGCCGTCCGCGTCCAGCCCGAGGCGCTTCGCCTGTTCCGCGGCCTCGCGCAGCTCGGCGACCTGGTGCGGCTGGGTCGCCACGCCGATCTCGCCGGTGCGTTCGAAGTCGCAGTCGATGCCGTAGCGCTGCACGGCATGTTCGATGGCGTCGAGATTGCGCTGTCCGAGACGTTCGAGCGTGGTGAACTCCCCGGGCCAGCGCGCCAGTCCGTTCGCGAAGCCGTGCGTGAGGGAGGAGTCGCAGAAACCGCCGTTGCGCCCCGAGGCCGCCCAGCCGACCTCCTTGGCCTCGACGAGGACGACGTCCCGGCGCGGGTCGCGCTCCTTCGCGATCAGCGCCGTCCACAGGCCGCTGTAACCCCCGCCGACGACGAGCAGGTCGCACTCCTCGTCGCCTGTGAGCGCCGGCAGCGCCTCGGGCCGGTGCTCGGGGTCGTCCAGCCAGTACGGCACGGGGCGGGTGCCGGCCAGCGCGTGTGCCGCCGCGCAGCGGACGGCGGGCCGATCGGTGCCGGGTCCGTCGCCGCCGTGCCGCGCCGTCGTCATGACCTGCTCCTGCGCCGGCTCGCGGTGAACTGGCCGACGAGCACGACGGCCACCGCGATGAGGAACATGGCCGTGCCGATGACGTTCACCTGCACCGGGACGCCGCGCTGCGCGGCTCCCCAGACGAACATCGGGAAGGTGACCGTGGACGGTCCGGCGTTGAACTGCGTGATGATGAAGTCGTCGAAGGACAGCGCGAAGCTCAGCATCGCCCCGGCCGCGATCCCCGGTGCGGCGAGCGGCAGCGTGACCCGCAGGAAGGTCTGGAACGGGCCCGCGTACAGGTCGCGGGCGGCCTCCTCCAGCCGCGGGTCCATGCTCATCACGCGGGCCTTGACGGCGACCACGACGAAGCTCAGGCAGAACATGATGTGCGCGATCAGGATCGTCACGAATCCGAAGTCGACGCGCGTGTTGAGGAAGAGCGTGCCGAGGGAGGCGCCCATCACGACCTCGGGCATCGCCATCGGCAGGAAGATCAGCGCGTTGCCGGTGCCCTTGCCGCGGAAGCGGTAGCGGGCGAGCGCGAAGGCGGCGAACGTGCCGAAGGCCGTGGCGAACAGCGTGGACAGCACGGCGATCTGCAGGCTCAGGCCGAGGGAGCCGCACATGTCCGCCACGCCGCAGGGGTCCGTCCAGGCGCCGGTGGAGAACTCGCGCCACTCGTAGTTGAAGCGTCCTGCCGGCTTGTTGAAGGAGAACAGCATCACCACGACGTTCGGCAGCAGCAGGTACACGAGCGCGGCCAGTCCCGCCAGGACGACGGCGTTGCGGCGCAGCCAGCGCACGGGCGCGGGCCCCTGGGTGCGGGCGTTCATCAGACCAGTTCCTCCGTTCCTGCCCTGCGCATGTAGAGGGTGACGACGACGAGGATGATCGCCATGAGGATGAACGACATGGCGGCCGCGGCCGGATAGTCCAGCACGTTGAGGAACTGTTTCTGGATGGCGTTGCCGACCATCTGCGTGTTCGGCGACCCGAGCAGCTGCGCGTTGATGTAGTCGCCGGAAGCGGGGATGAACGTCAGCAGCGTCCCCGCCACGACACCGGGCAGGGAGAGCGGAAAGGTCACCTTGCGGAAGACGGTCGCCGGTTCGGCGTACAGGTCGCGGGCGGCCTCGTGCAGCGAGAGGTCGATGCGCTCCAGGGAGCTGTAGAGCGGCAGGATCATGAACGGCAGGAAGTTGTACGTCAGTCCGCACACGACGGCCAGCGGCGTCGCCAGGAGACGGTCGTCCCCCGTCAGGCCGAGCAGGGCGGTGGCGTCGAGGACGTGCAGCGACTCCAGGACCCCGACCACCGGACCGCCGTCGGACAGGATCGTCTTCCAGGCGAGGGTGCGGATGAGGAAGCTGGTGAAGAACGGCGCGATCACCATCACCAGCAGCAGGCTCCGCCAGCGGCCCGCGCGGAACGCGATCGTGTACGCCAGGGGGTAGCCGATGAGCAGGCAGAGCAGGGTGGCTATGGAGGCGTACAGGAACGAGCGCAGGAAGTGCGGGCCGTAAGTGGCCAGCGCGTCGGAGTAGTTGGAGAAAGCCCATGTGACGCGGAAGCCCTCCTCCAGGGAGCCGCTCTGCACGGACGTCGACGCCTGGTAGAAGAACGGTGCTACGAAGAAGACGGCCAGCCAGAGCCCTGCCGGCAGCAGCAGCCAGTAGGGCGTGAGGCGCTTCCGTGGACGGGTTCCCGGGCCGCCCCCGGAGGAGCCGGTCTCCGGGGACGGCCGATCTGGGGGTGGAGCGGTACCGGCGGGGGCGGGAACGCTCGGTGCGGTCACAGCGCCTCCTCCGCGGTTCCGGCCTCCGCGTCCTGAGCCGCGTCCAGGGCGAAGGTGTGCGACGGCCGCCAGTGCAGGACGACCTCGGTACCGCGGGTGAGCCGCGTGTCGCGCTCGACGTTCGGCTCGTAGACGCTGAACTCGGAGCAGACGGGGCTGTCGACGACGTACTGCAGGGAGACACCGAGGTAGCCGGCGTCCCGGATGCGCCCGGTCAGGACGTTGCTGCCCTCGGGGATCGTCCCGCCGGCGTCGGAGTCCTCGGCGTCCGCGGCGTGGGTGAGGGAGATCTTCTCGGGGCGCACTCCGACGAGCACCTTGCCGCCGGCCCGCGGTTCCTCCACCGCGCAGCGCTCCACGGGCAGGCGGAGGACGGAATCGGCGCCGACGGCCTTCAGCCGCAGCTCGGCGTCCTCGACCGCCAGGATCTCCGCCTCGATGAGGTTGGAGGTGCCGAGGAAGTTGGCGACAAACGTCGAGCGGGGGTTCTCGTACAGCTCGTCGGGGGCGCCGAGCTGCACGACGCGGCCCCGGTTCATGACGGCCACGGTGTCGGCCATCGTCATGGCCTCCTCCTGGTCGTGCGTGACGTGCACGAAGGTGATGCCGACCTCTGTCTGGATGCGCTTCAGCTCCAGCTGCATCTGGCGGCGCAGTTTGAGGTCGAGGGCGCCGAGCGGTTCGTCCAGCAGCAGCACGCGGGGACGGTTGATCAACGCGCGGGCGAGCGCGACCCGTTGCTGCTGTCCGCCGGAGAGCTGCCGCGGCTTCCGCTTGGCCAGCGGGCCCAGCTCGACGAGTTCCAGCGTCTCCTCGACCTGCTTGCGCACGGAGCTGATGCCGCGGCGGCGCAGCCCGAACGCGACGTTCTCGGCGACGTCGAGGTGCGGGAAGAGGGCGTAGTTCTGGAAGACCGTGTTCACGGGCCGCTTGTGCGGCGGGAGCCCGGTGATGTCGTCGTCCCCGAGCCGGATGGTGCCGTCCGTGGGCTCTTCCAGACCGGCGATCATGCGCAGCGTCGTGGTCTTGCCGCAGCCCGAGGCGCCGAGGAGGGCGAAGAAGGAGCCCTCGGGGATGGTGAGGTCCAGCGGGTGTACGGCGGTGAAGCCGCCGAAGACCTTGCTGACTCCGGAAAGCGTGATCGTCATGACCGATTCCTCGCCTAGGCGCCTATGAGCTTGGCGAACTTGTTCTCGTAGCGGGCGTGTTCGCCGGCCGTCATGGGCCGGAAGTTCTTCCCCCGCTTGACCGTCTCGGCGTCCGGGAAGATCAGCGGGTCCGCCGCGACGTCCTTGTCGATCTTCTCCATCTCCGCCTTGGCCCCGGAGACGGGACAGATGTAGTTGACCCACGCGGCCAGCTCCGCGGCGACCTTCGGCTGGTAGTAGTAGTTGATCAGCGCCTCGGCGTTGGCCTGGTGGCGGGCCTTCGCGGGGACGAGCAGATCGTCCGTGCCGAAGAGGTAGCCGCTCTCGGGCAGCGCGAACTCGATGTCGGGGTTGTCCAGCTTCAGCTGGACGATGTCGCCCGCCCACGCGAGACAGGCCGCGATGTCACCGGAGTTGAGCTCGTCCAGGTAGTCGTTGCCGCTGAAGCGCCGCAGCTGCTTGGCGTCGACGGCCTTCTGCATGCGGGCGATGACCTTGTCGAAGTCGTCGTCGGTGAACTTGCCCGGGTCGATGCCGGAGTCGAGCATCGTCAGCCCGACGGTGTCGGTCATCTCGCTGAGCATGGACACCTTGCCCTTCAGCGACTCGTCCTCGAGCAGCTGCGTGACGCTGGTGACCTTCTTTCCGCCGGTGGCCTTCTTGTTGTACGCGACCACGCAGGCGGTCCCGGCCCACGGGTAGCTGTACTGCCGCCCCGGGTCCTGCGCGGCCGTGCGGAAGCGGTCCTCCAGATTGGCCACCGCGTTGGGCAGCCGCGCCGGGTCGAGGCGCTGCGCCCAGCCCTGCCGTATGACGCGTCCCGCCATCCAGTCGGTCAGGCAGACCAGGTCGCGTCCGGTGTCCTGGCCGGCCGCGAGCTGCGGCTTGATCTTGCCGTAGAACTCGTTGTTGTCGTTGATGTCCTCGACGTACTTGACCCTGATGCCGCTCTCCCGCTCGAAACGGTCCAGCGTGGGGCGCTTCTTCTTGTTCTTGTCGTCGACGTCGATGTAGAGGGGCCAGTTGGCGAAATTGAGGACCTTCTCCTTCTTCGAGTAGTCGGGGGTGTCCTCGGGGTCGTTGCCGCCCCGGCTTCCCTCCGCGGGCGGGATGCCGCACGCGGCGAGCGCCGCACCGCCGGCGGCGAGCGCGCTCAGGCGGAGCAGGCGCCTGCGGCTCATGGCGGCGCGTCCGCTCGTCGTGCTCCGCTCCCACGCCTTGCGCACAGGGTCGGGCAGTCCTTCGTACAGCTGCGGGTCCAGGTCCATCGGGCTGCCTTCCAGCGAGGGGACAGGGAAGGAGAGGTGCGGTTCGTCGGTGCGGTGGGACGGCCGGACGGGTCCGGCCGTGCGGGGCGGTGCGGTCGCGGATGCCGAGCGGCGGGACGGCGGGCGGACCGCCGGCTCAGCGGTCCCCGAAGACGGTGCGGTGCCAGTCCTTGCGCGCCTCACCGGTTATGTCGTACATGACGTGCTTGACCTGTGTGTACTCCTCGAACGAGTACGCGGACATGTCCTTGCCGTGGCCGGAGGCCTTGTAGCCGCCGTGCGGCATCTCGCTGATGATCGGGATGTGGTCGTTGATCCAGACGCATCCCGCCTGGATCTCGCGCTCCGCCCGGCCCGTGCGCAGCACGTCCCGGCTCCACGCGGAGGCGGCCAGGCCGTACGGAGTGTCGTTGGCCAGTGCGATGCCCTCGTCGTCGCCGTCGAAGGGCAGCACCGTCAGCACGGGGCCGAAGACCTCCTGCTGGACGATCTCGCTGTCCTGCGGCGCGTCCGTGATCAAGGTGGGCAGGTAGTACGCGCCCTTCGCCAGTTCACCGCCTGGAGCCTTGCCGCCCGTCACGACAGTGGCACTGGAGCGCGCACGCTCCACGAAGCCGGCGACCCGGTCGCGGTGCGCGTGCGAGATCAGCGGCCCGAGGTCGGTGTCCGGCGCGAACGGGTCGCCCACCCGGACAGTGCTCATCAGGTCCGCGACACCGCTGACGAACTCCTCGTACAGCGGGCGCTGCACGTACGCCCGGGTCGCCGCGGTGCAGTCCTGCCCCGAGTTGATCAACGCTCCGGCGACCGCGCCGTGCACCGCCGCGGGCAGGTCCGCGTCGTCGAAGACGACGAACGGCGCCTTGCCGCCCAGCTCCAGGTGGAGCCGCTTGACGCTGCCGGTGGCGAGCTCCGCGACACGCCTCCCGACGGCGGTGGAACCGGTGAAGGACGCCATCGCGACGCGGGGATGGGAGACCAGGGTCTCCCCCACGTCCGCTCCCGCGCCCGAGACGATGTTGATCACGCCGTCCGGGATGCCCGCCTCGCGTGCCGCCTCTGCGAACATCAGCGAGGTCAGCGGGGTGAGTTCGGAGGGCTTGAGGACGATGGTGTTGCCGGCGGCGACGGCGGGGAGGATCTTCCACGCGGCCATCTGCAGCGGGTAGTTCCACGGGGCGACGGAACCGATGACGCCAAGGGGTTCGCGCCGCACGTACGACGTGTGGTCGCCGCTGTACTCGCCGGCCGCGACGCCCGGAAGCTGCCGCGCGGCGCCCGCGAAGAAGGCCACGTTGTCGAAGGAGCCAGGGACGTCGAACTCCTCGGAGAGCTTCAGCGGCTTGCCGCACTGGAGCGACTCCGCGAACACGAAGTCGTCCGTACGCTCCCGCAGCACGGCTGCCCAGCGGTGCATCGCGTCGGAGCGCTCGGCCGGCGTCGCACCGGACCACTCCGGCAGGGCGCCGTGCGCGGCCTCGACCGCCTCGTCGACGTCCCCTGGCTCCGCCAGCTCGTAGCCGAGCACCTCATCGCCGGTCGCCGGGTCGACGACCGCGTGCGTGCGCCCTGAACTGCCGGTTCGGAGCCGCCCCGCGGTGAACTGCGCTCCCTCCGCGAAGCGCGAGGACACGTCGAAGCGCTGGACCATCGAGCTCTCCTGCCTAGTGCGATGCGGCGTCCGTCAATGTTTGGACGCCGATCCTGGCAGGAGGAGGCTGATTCAACAAGTGATTCCGTCGTTGCCATTTGATTAAGCCACGGAATCGGCAACCGGTATGAACTTAGGCCCTACTATCCGCAGCGTCTTCCACCACCAGCGTCACCATGTGCCTGGCGTCGATCGACGTGCCGTCCGACCCCGGATCCGTGTCGGACTTCTCCAGGTCCTCACGGAAGACCGTGAACATCAGCACGATGAGCGTGACGATGATCACCGAGAGCACCGTCCCGATGATCCCCATCACGAACCCGGCGACGGCCTGCGCCCGTCCGCCGAGCTCACCCCTGTCCACGCCCCGCCGCGCCGAGAGACCGAGCCACAGCGCGATCGGCGAGGTGATGATGCCGACGAAACTCCCCCAGCACGTCGCGACGACGACCATGCTGATGATGCCGAGAACCATGGCCCCGACCGACTTGCCGTTGGGCAGCGGCACGTTCTGCCAGCCGTACCCTCCGGCCCCCTGGCCGTACCCGTAGGGCGACGGTGACGGGTAGCCGTAGGCCGCTCCGGGCACCTGGCCGTACGGCTGTCCTTGCGGCTGCCCGTACGGCTGTCCGTAGGGCTGTCCGTGCGACTGCCCGTATGACTGTCCCTGCGGCTGCCCGTACGGCGACGCCCCGTAGGGCGACCCGGTGCCGCTCCCCGCGCCGGCCTGACCCGACTGCGCCGCCGCCCCCGGAGCGGGAGGCACCGGGGGCGGAGGGACTGCGCCGCTGTTCGACGTGGCCGTCGGCTGTTCGGCGACCGGCCGGCTGTGGGGGCCCTGCCCACCGCTGCCCTGCTGTGCGCCGTGCTGCTGCCGCGCTCCGCCGGCAGACCCGTGCCCACCGGCGGGCCCTCCGGGGTCGCCGTCCTTACGGAACCGGACGCCCTCGTCGGGAGGTGCCCACGGGTTGTGCTGCCCGTCGCCGGACCGCCCTGGCTGTCCGGTTTCGTCTGCCATGTGTTCCCCTCCTGGGGTTTCTCGTCCGTCCGCCATGCTATTCGCCCGTCACGACAGCCCGCATACGATGATCCGGCTCCCTTCCGACTGGAGGCTCCCGTTGTCCGACCTCACCGCTTTCATCGCCGGGCTGCCCAAGGCCGAACTGCACGTGCACCACGTCGGCTCGGCCTCTCCGCGCATCGTCGCCGAGCTGGCCGCCAGGCATCCCGACTCCCCGGTCCCCAAGGACCCAGCCGCGCTGAGGGAGTTCTTCACCTTCACGGACTTCGCGCACTTCATCGAGGTCTACCTCTCCGTCGTCGACCTGCTGCGCGACGCCGAGGACATCCGGCTGCTCACCTACGAGGTCGCCCGCGACCTGGCACGCCAGCAGGTGCGCTACGCCGAGCTGACAGTCACCCCTTTCAGCTCCACCAGCCGCGGAATCCCGGACGCCGCCTTCCTGGAGGCCATCGAGGACGCCCGGCACGCGGCCGAGAGGGAACTCGGGGTCGTGATGCGCTGGATCTTCGACATCCCCGGCGAGGCCGGGATACCGGCGGCCGAGGAGACGGCCCGCATCGCCACGGCGGCCCCGCCCGACGGGCTGATCGCGTTCGGGCTGGGCGGTCCCGAGATCGGCGTCCCCCGCCCGCAGTTCAAGCCCTACTTCGACCGCGCCATCGCGTCGGGCCTGCGCAGCGTGCCGCACGCGGGCGAGACGACCGGGCCGGAGACGATCTGGGACGCGCTCGAGTCGCTGCGCGCGGAGCGGATCGGCCACGGCACGAGCGCCGTGCAAGACCCGCAGCTCCTGCACCACCTCGCGGAGCAGCAGATCCCGCTCGAGGTCTGCCCCACCTCGAACGTCGCCACCCGAGCGGTACACGACCTGGACGCCCACCCGCTCCGGGAGATGGTGGAGGCCGGCGTCCTGGTGACGATCAACAGCGACGACCCGCCCATGTTCAGCACGGACCTCAACACCGAGTACGCGATCGCCGCCCGGCTGCTGAGCCTCGATGCCGCGGGCATCGCGGCGCTGGCGAAGAACGCCGTGCGGGCGTCCTTCATGGAGAAGCCCGCCAAGGCCGGGCTCGAGGAAGAGATCGACGCCTACCTGGCCTCGTGGCAGCGTCAGGGCTGACGGGCGCGCACACCTACCGCTGAGCCGCGTGCGCATGGGAGCACGCCCGGGCAGCAGAACGACGGGACAGCGGAACCGCCGGACGACGCAACGGGCGGACGGCGGGACGGCCGGACTGAGCGACGGCGGGGACGGGACGGAGCGGCTGCGCGCCCGGGCCCGCTCCGGCCGGGTCAGGACTGGTACGGGTTCTGCGGCGGCTGCCCGCCCTGGGGACCGCCCTGAGCCTGCCCGCCGTACGGCTGCTGCCCCGCGAACGGATTGCCCTGCTGCGGCGCACCGTAGCCCTGCTGGGGCTGCGGCTGGCCGCCGCCCTGGGCGACGAGCTGGTCCGCGTTCTCCTTGGTTATCTCACTCGCCCCGCCGCAGAACGTGCACTGCAGATAGTGCTTCGCCGGCATGATCGGGAAGAGCGGGATGAAGAACAGCGAGAACTTGGTGACCCGCTTGCGCAAGGAGTGAGCCGAGGGGTTGCCGCAGTAACTGCAGAGCAGGTTCAGCATGGCGAGCTGAACCATCTTGGAAGAAGTGCCGAAGATCAGCACGGGGGCTCCGTTTCCGAGTGCGTACACGTGTCCCTCGTAGCCAACCACCGCGCACATAGCACCCGTCAAGCGAACGGTGTAACGAGACAGCCCCAACCGGGCAGAACATCCCGTTCCGCTTCCCGCCCCGAGCGCCCTGCGCCCCTACCCCTTGAACGCGCGCGTGGGCCCCGGAACGCGGTCGCGTCCCGGGGCCCACGGGGCTTCGGCGTCACGGACGGGGCTGTCCCGCCCGCTGCCACGGAAGCAGCGGTCAGAGGGCCGTCATCACGTGCTTGACGCGCGTGTAGTCCTCCAGCCCGTACATGGAGAGGTCCTTGCCGTACCCGGACTTCTTGAAGCCGCCGTGCGGCATCTCCGCGACGAGCGGGATGTGGGTGTTGATCCACACGCAGCCGAAGTCGAGCGACTTCGAAAGCCGCATCGCGCGCCCGTGGTTGGTCGTCCAGACCGACGAGGCCAGCGCGTACTCGACGCCGTTGGCCCAGGTCACTGCCTGGTCCTCGTCGGTGAACTTCTGCACCGTGATGACCGGGCCGAAGACCTCGTTCTGGATGATCTCGTCGTCCTGGCGGAGTCCGGAGACGACTGTCGGCGCGTAGAAGTACCCCTTGTCGCCGACGCGTTCGCCGCCCGACTCGACCTTGGCGTGGGCGGGGAGCCGGTCGATGAAGCCGGTCACCTTCGCCAGGTGGTCCGGGTTGTTCAGCGGCCCGTAGAAGCAGTCCTCGTCGCTGAGGTCGCCGGTCTTGACGTCGGCGGCGGCCTTGGCGAGCGCCGAGACGAACTGCTCGTACACGCCCTCCTGTACGAGGACGCGCGTCGCGGCGGTGCAGTCCTGCCCGGCGTTGAAGAAGCCGCCGTCCCTGATGCCTTCGACGGCGCTCGCGATGTCGGCGTCGTCGAAGACGATGCAGGGCGCCTTGCCGCCCAGCTCCAGGTGAACCCGCTTGAGGTCCTTGGCGGAGCTGCCCGCCACCTCCATGCCGGCCCGCACCGAACCGGTGATCGAGGCCATGGCGGGTGTGCCGTGCTCGACCATCAGACGCCCGGTGTCGCGGTCGCCGCAGATGACGTTGAAGACGCCCTTGGGCAGTACCTCGCCCATCACCTCGGCCATGAAGACCGTCGAGGCGGGCGTCGTGTCCGACGGCTTGAGCACGACGGTGTTGCCCGCCGCCAGCGCCGGCGCGAACTTCCAGACCGCCATCATGGCCGGGTAGTTCCACGGCGCGACCTGGGCGCAGACGCCGACCGGCTCGCGGCGCACGAAGGACGTGAGCCCCTCCATGTACTCGCCCGCGGACTTGCCCTCCAGCATCCGCGCCGCCCCTGCGAAGAAGCGGATCTGGTCGAGCATCATCGGCAGTTCCTCCTGCCGGGTCAGCTCCAGCGGCTTTCCGCAGTTCTCGCACTCCGCGGCCAGCAGTTCGTCGGCGCGCGCCTCGAGTGCGTCCGCAATCTTGAGGATCGCCTTCTGGCGCGTGGCCGGCGTCGCGTCGCGCCAGGCCGGAAACGCCTTCTCCGCGGCGGCCATTGCGGCATCGACGTCAGCGGCCGCGGAAAGCGGGGCGGTGGCGTACACCTCGCCCGTGGCCGGGTTGACCACGTCCGTGGTCCGGCCGTCAGCGGCGTCCCGGAACTCCCCGTCGATGTAGTTGCGCAGCCGACGCAGCTCGGTGGTCACTTCGCACCCCTCCTGCTCCGTTGTCCATTGGGTGAGATGGCAAGCCTAACCAGCAGCACAACGCTTTCGATACACCACCACACCGGGTACGACGAATTCTGTTCTTGTGAGGCCCATTAGCTTCGGATTACATTGCTTAAGGGTTGCAAAGCGGAGGAGGTCTCATGCACAGTGTCGTGCGTGGCTCGAGACGCGAAGAAATCCAACGGCATCCGGTCGCTCGACGATGTCTCGCTGGCGATCATCGAACAGCTCCAGGAGGACGGGCGACGTCCGTACGCCGCGATCGGCAAGGCCGTCGGCCTGTCCGAGGCGGCCGTGCGGCAGCGGGTCCAGAAGCTCCAGGACCAGGGTGTCATGCAGATCGTCGCCGTGACGGATCCTCTCACCGTCGGCTTCCTGCGGCAGGCGATGGTCGGCATCAACATCGAAGGCGACCTCGAGTCCGTCGCCGACGCTCTCACCGAGATCGATGAGGTCGACTACGTCGTCATCACCGCCGGCTCGTTCGACCTGCTCGTCGAGATCGTCTGCCAGGACGACGAACACCTTCTCGAAATGATCACCAAGCGGATCCGCGCGCTGCCCGGCGTGCGCTCCACCGAGAGCTTCGTCTACCTCAAGCTGCGAAAGCAGACCTACACCTGGGGAACTCGATAACCGTGAGCAAGGATCTCTCCAAGACCGCAAACGACCACCTGTGGATGCACTTCACCCGCATGTCGTCGTACGAGAACGCTCCCGTCCCCACCATCGTCCGCGGCGAGGGCACCCACATCTACGACACGAACGGCAAGCGCTACCTCGACGGTCTCGCGGGTCTGTTCGTCGTCCAGGCCGGCCACGGCCGCACCGAACTCGCCGAGGCGGCCAACAAGCAGGCGCAGGACCTGGGTTTCTTCCCGATCTGGTCCTACGCCCACCCCAAGGCGGTCGAACTCGCCGAGCGTCTCGCGCACCACGCACCGGGCGATCTGAACAAGATCTTCTTCACCACGGGCGGCGGCGAGGCCGTGGAGACCGCCTGGAAGCTCGCCAAGCAGTTCCACAAGCTCAACGGCAACCCCGGCAAGTACAAGGTCATCTCCCGCAACGTCGCCTACCACGGCACCCCGCACGGAGCCCTTTCCATCACCGGACTCCCCGCGCTGAAGGCGCCGTTCGAGCCGCTCGTCCCCGGGTCCCACAAGGTGCCCAACACGAACATCTACCGCGCACCCCTGCACGGCGACGACCCCGAGGCGTTCGGCCGCTGGGCAGCGGACCAGATCGAGCAGCAGATCCTCTTCGAGGGTCCGGAGACCGTCGCCGCCGTCTTCCTCGAGCCGGTGCAGAACGCCGGCGGCTGCTTCCCGCCGCCGCCCGGGTACTTCCAGCGTGTGCGCGAGATCTGCGACCAGTACGACGTCCTGCTGGTCTCCGACGAGGTCATCTGCGCCTTCGGACGTCTCGGAACGCTGTTCGCGTGCGAGAAGTTCGGCTACGTGCCGGACATCATCACCTGCGCCAAGGGCATGACGTCCGGGTACTCACCGATCGGCGCGGCCGTCATCTCCGACCGCATCGCCGAGCCGTTCTGGCGGGGCGACAACACCTTCCTGCACGGCTACACATTCGGCGGCCACCCGGTCTCTGCCGCGGTGGCGCTGGCCAACCTCGACATCTTCGAACGGGAAGGCCTCAACCAGCACGTCCTCGACAACGAGGACGCGTTCAGGGCGACGCTGAGCAAGCTGCTGGACCTGCCGATCGTCGGCGACGTCCGCGGCAACGGCTTCTTCTACGGCATCGAACTGGTCAAGGACAAGGCGACCAAGGAGACGTTCACCGAGGAGGAGTCGGAGCGCGTGCTCTACGGCTTCCTCTCCAAGGCGCTCTTCGACGCGGGCCTCTACTGCCGCGCGGACGACCGCGGCGACCCGGTCGTGCAGCTCGCGCCGCCGCTCATCTCCGATCAGAAGACCTTCGACGAGGCCGAGCAGATCCTCCGGTCGGTACTGTCCGAGGCCTGGACGAAGCTCTGACGCTGCGGAGTGCGCCGCAGTTCGACGCGTCACCGGCGCCGTCGAACAGGGGTTGCGTCAACGCCACTTGAGGGCGAACCACAGCTCCATGCGGACGTCCTGCTCGCTCAGATCCTCACCGAGCAGCCGCCCGATCCGGGCCACGCGCTGCCGCACCGTGTTGCGGTGCACCTCCAGCGCCACCGCCGTACGGTCCCAGCTGCCGTTCAGCGAGAGCCACATGCGCAGCGTGTCCTCCAGTTCCGGATGCCCGTCGAGCGGTGCGAGCCGGGTACGGGACAGTGCTCTGCCGTCCTCCGGCGCGACGAGCGAGACGACGTCAGCGCCGGCCCCGTCGCGCTCCCGTACGACGGGACGCCGCTCTGCGAGCGCCCTTCGCAGCGCTCGCGCCGCACCTGCGTCTCCGCGGTCCAGATCCCCGGCGGCCACGGGGGCGCTGACGCCCAGCGCCCATCCCTGCTGAGCACGCACCTCGTCCCGCACACGCTCCTCGCTCAGAGGCAGGAGCGCGCGCAGTTCATCGCCCGACAGATCGACGAGCGTGGTGCCGAGTGCTTCCGCGAGGGAGGCCGCCGCGAGCGGGTCGTCCGCACGTCCGCCGCGGCCGGCTCCCTCGCTCGGGCCCCGCGCCGCGCTGCCCCGCCGCCTCCCGTGCACCACCGCCCACTTCTCCTCCCCGTTCAGCAGCCGGGCCGCCTCCGGAGCGGGGACGCCCAGCATCAGCCGTACGAGAGCAGCAGCGCGCCGCTCCTCGGCGGCGGCCGCGCGCCGTTCGGTGAGCAACGAGAGCAGTACGACGGCGACCGCGGCGATGGAGCCGTCGACGGCGTCGCGGTGCGGCGCGCACACCCCGAGTGCGAGCGGTTTCCGTCCGCCGAGGCCGTAGACGCTCAGGTGCAGGTCTCCGGCCGAGGAGGCCACGGAGGAGGGTCCGGGGCGCAACCGTTCGGTCAGCGCCGCCAGTTCGGAACGCAGCTCCGCGTTCGGCGCGCTTCCCGCTCCCGCCAGCTCGCGGCCGCCGTGATCCAGGAGTACGGCCCACGCGTCGAGCCGCTGGGCGAGCTGACCGAGCACCGCGGGGACGGGGTTGGGCCCGGCAGCCGCGGCGGCCAGTGTCCGCTGCGCCTCGCTCAGCCTCCGCAGCGCCTGGTGACGCCGCTGCGTGACCGCCTGCCAGAGAGCGCGTGCGACCGCCGTGAACGGCGTGCCCTCGGGGACTTCGACCAGCGGCAGGCCCTGGCGGTCGCAGGCGCGTACGAGCGCGGCGGGAACCCGGTCGTGAACGGGCGCGATTCCGAACCCGAGGGCCGCCGCCCCGGCTTCGACGGAGCGGGTCACGTAGCGCTCCCAGTGCGACTCCGCTGATCGTTCCCCGTCGTGCTGTCCGTGCGGTGCCGGATCATCTGCGTGTGCCACGCCGGGGACTGAGGCACCGTCCGTCGAACTGTCCGGGGCAACAACCGGGCAGTGCACTCCCGCGCTCAACAACAGTTCCCCACCGAGCAGATAGGGCAGTGGGTCCGCCATCTCGCTGGTGTGCACCGCGTACACGGGTGTCGGGGGATCCTCCGGTCCCGCCACCTGCCGCAGACCGAGTTCCGCATCACCCGTCAGCACCGACAGCGGAACGGGCACGGTGGGCGGAATGAGTTCTTCCACAGCGAGCCCCCACGGGACGATTCACACACTCCAAAGCTTCGCAGTGGAGGAAACGTACACTTCACGGCCGCCTTGACGACACCTAGGCTCACCGCTCAAGCCGAGCGCCCCCGCCCCCTCTCCCTCCTCATCCCCTCCCCACCTCGACCCGAGGAGCACCGTATGGCCGTCGACTACGCAGTGATCGTCACGTACCTGGCCGGCATGCTCGCGGTCGGCTGGTGGGGGATGCGCCGCGCCAAGTCCAAGAGCGACTTCCTCGTCGCGGGACGCCGTCTCGGCCCCACCCTCTACTCCGGCACGATGGCGGCCATCGTGCTCGGCGGGGCCTCCACCATCGGCGGCGTCGGGCTGGGCTACGAGTACGGACTCTCCGGCGCCTGGCTCGTGTTCACGATCGGCTTCGGCCTGCTGGCTCTGAGCCTGTTCTTCTCCGCCCGCATATCCCGGCTGAGGGTCTACACGGTCGGGCAGATGCTCGACCTGCGCTACGGCGGATCGTCCTCGGTGATCTCCGGGCTGGTGATGTGGGCGTACACGCTCATGCTCGCGGTGACGTCGACCATCGCCTACGCGACGATCTTCGACGTCATCTTCGGCCTGGACAGGTGGCTGGCGATCATGCTGGGCGGCGGCATCGTCATCGCGTACTCGACGCTCGGCGGCATGTGGTCGATCACGCTCACGGACATGGTGCAGTTCGCCGTGAAGTCGGTCGGCGTGCTGCTACTGCTGCTGCCGGTCGCCGTCTACAAGGCCGGCGGTATCGACGGCATGCGCGAACGGCTGCCCGACGACTACTTCGCGCCCATGAACATCGGCGTCCAGACGGTATTCACCCACGTGCTCGTCTACTCGTTCGGCATGCTGATCGGACAGGACATCTGGCAGCGGGTCTTCACCGCGCGGAGCGACAAGGTCGCCCGCAACGGCGGGACCGTGGCCGGGGTCTACTGCCTCGTGTACGCGATCGCGGGTGCCGCTGTCGGCACGGCGGCCAAAGCGCTCTACCCGAACCTCGACAGCCCCGACGCGGCTTTCGCCACCATCGTCGGTGACGCCCTGCCGATCGGCGTGAAGGGCCTGGTCCTGGCCGCGGCACTGTCCGCGGTGATGTCGACCTCGTCCGGAGCACTGATCGCGTGCGCCACTGTCGCCAGCAACGACATCTGGACGCGCGTCCGCCGGACAGCTGCACGGACCGGTGCGACCGGGCGCCCGCCCGCCGACGGCGGAACGCACGTCACCGGCGCAGAGGCAAACGGCCACGCGCACGACGAAGTACGCGGCAACCGCGTCTTCATCCTCGTCATGGGCGCGGCAGTCGTCGTCATCTCGATCGCGCTGAACGACGTGGTCGAAGCGCTCACCGTCGCCTACAACCTGCTCGTGGGGGGCCTGCTGGTGCCGATCCTGGGCGGACTCGTCTGGAAGCGAGGCACCGCGACCGGTGCACTGTCCGCGACAGTCGTCGGCGGTGTGACTGTCGTCGCGGTGATGGCGTGGAAGGGGATCCTCGCCAACGAGCCGATCTACTATGGCCTGTTGGCTTCGCTGCTCACCCACGTCGTGGTGAGCCTGCTCAGCAGGCCCACGGGCCCGGAGGTGCTGGCCGCCTGGCGGACCCGGCTCGCGGGCGGTCAGGCCCCGGCCGGACCCGGCACTCCGAACGGGGCCGAAACCGGCTGACCCTGGAGTCCGGATCCGCGAGCACGCCCCCAGGACGCACTGCGCACGCCGCGGCAGCGCTCCGTCCGGTAAGGGGACGGGACGGGGACGAGCAAGCAGACCACTGTCCGCGGCACCGGCCGGCCGCAGGCCCGACGAAAGGCGCCATCCACAGCATGACCACAGCAGTCCGCAACGGAGGCGACCTCGTCGCCGAGTCCCTGTCCGCTCTCGGCGCGGGCACAGTCTTCGGACTGCCGGGGCAGCACGCGCTCAGTGTCTTCGACGCCGTCCGCCGCTCCCCCATGTCCTATGTGGGGCTGCGGATGGAGAACAACGCGGGCTTCGCCGCCGACGCCCACGCACGTCTGACCGGCGACCCGACTCCGCTGCTGGTCTCCACGGGTCCGGGAGCTCTGATGTCGCTCGCGGCGCTGCAGGAATCGGCCGCGGCCTCCGCACCCGTCGTCGGCATCAGCAGCCAGGTCCCCAGGGCCGGCCTCGGCGGCAGCCGCAAGGGCTACCTGCACGAACTCCGCGACCAGCAGGCGTCGTTCCGCGACGTGGTCAAATCCGTCCACCCCGTCCGCTCGGCCTCCCAGATCCCGTCGGCCCTGGCAGAGGCGTGGGCCAGTGCGCTGGAGGCGCCCCGCGGTCCGGTGTGGGTCGAGATCCCCCAGGACGTGCTGCTCTCACCGACCGATGTCCCGCCCCCCGCGTCCCTCGCCGTGAGCGGCGCGGGCGCCCCCCGGCCGCTGCCCGCACGCCCCGAGCTCATCGCGGCAGCAGCCGAGCTGCTGGACGCGTCCTCCCGTCCGGCGGTGCTCGCGGGCGGTGGTGTCGTACGGGCGGGAGCGCAGCCGCAGCTGCTCGCCCTCGCCGAACAGCTGGACGCACCCGTCGCCACCACCTTCGGCGGCAAGGGCGCCTTCCCCTGCGGCCACGAGCTGTCCCTGGGCTCGTGGCTGGAGGACCAGTACACGACCGACTTCCTCGCGGACGCCGATGTGCTGCTCGTCGTCGGCTCCGGACTGGGCGAACTCTCCTCCAACTACCACACCTTCGCCTCCCGCGGCCGCGTCATCCACATCGAGGCCGACCTGGGCAAACTGGAGGCCAACCATCCGGCGCTGGGCGTCCACGCAGACGCACGGCAGGCGCTCGAAGCGCTCGGCGCCGCCGTCTCGCCGCGGCCCCGGGGTGAGGCGGCAGCACGGGCCTCCGCCCTTCTTCAGCGCGTACGGGCCCGCATCTCAGAACAGGGCCTCGAACTCGAACAGGACGTCCTCGCATCCGTACGCGCGGCGCTCCCGGACAGCTCTCCGAGCTTCTGGGACATGACGATCCTCGCCTACTGGGCCTGGTCCGCCTTCGACCCCCGCTCCGGGGCCATGCACTCCGCTCAGGGCGCGGGCGGCCTCGGCTACAGCTTCCCCGCGGCGCTGGGCGCGGCTGCCGCGCACCCGGAGCGCACCACTCCGGTCCTCGCCGTGTCAGGCGACGGCGGTGCGATGTACTCCCTCGCCGAACTGGCCACTGCCCGCCAGTACGGTCTGCCGGTCACATGGCTGATCGTCGACGACGGCGGCTACGGCATCCTCCGCGAGTACATGACGGACGCCTTCGGCGAAGCAGTCGGCACAGACCTGGCGCGGCCCGACTTCGTTGCGCTGGCGGAGTCGTTCGGCGTTCCGGCAGTGCGCACCTCTCCCGAACGGCTCCGCGCGGACCTGTCGGAGGCCCTGTCCGCACCGGGACCGTCGGTCGTCGTACTCCCCGCCCTGCTCAGGATGTTCGCCCCCACCCATCTGCCCGCCGACCGACCCTGACAGCCCTGCCCGTACGTCCGGCGTCCGCCGTCCGGCCCCTGTCCGGACTACTGGTCCATCTGCGGGCCCGTTCGGTGGAATCTGCGCCGTGCCCGGCCGGATGGCGCCGTATGCGTGCCCGGCTCTCCTTACGGTGCCTGTGACCGACGTCCCGGGCCCTCGTTCACCCGTCCAGAGGACCCAGGGACCGGCAGGGACCAGCATGAGTGGAGGTGCCCTCGGTGGCAGCACCGCCGGACAACGACGTGCTCTGGGCACGCGGACTGCACTACTCGTACGGCGGGTCTCCCGCCCTCCAAGGCGTCTCGATCGGCGTTCAGGCGGGTGAGATCGTCTCCGTCACCGGACCGCGCGGCAGTGGCAAGTCGACACTGCTCAGCTGCCTGTCCGGTCAACTGACGCCCAACGCCGGGGAGATCTGGTTCAACAGCGTCCCGATGCACACACTCAGCCGTACCGCCCGTGAACGGCTGCGCCGGGACCGCTTCGGATGGGTCGGCAGCGAACCGCAGCTGATCCCGGAGCTGACCGCCTGGGAGAACGCCGCGATGCCACTGCTGCTGCTCGGCGCCGGCCACCGCGCAGCGCGCAAGGCGGCGATCGATTGGCTCGACAGGCTGGACGTCGGAGACTGCGCGCGAAAGCGTCCCTCCGCTCTGCTGCAGTCCGAGCGCCAGCACGTCGCCATCGCACGCGCGCTCGCTCCCGCACCGGCGATCGTCTTCGCCGACGAGCCCACGGCTCCGCTGCACCAAGTGGAACGCGCACAGGTGCTGCGCACCCTCACGACTGCCGCACGGTCGCACAACATCACTGTCGTGCTGACGACCCACGACCCGGCAGTGATGCTGCCCAAGGTCACCGCGGGCGACCCGTTCGCAGCGGACGCGGCAGGGCCCACACTCGTCGACCGCAACCTGACGCTGGTCGACGGACGGCTCAACGGTCTCGTCTCCTCCGGTCCTGGACGGGACGCGAGCGACGGAACGGACGGGGACGGCGGCACAGGCGGCGAGAAGGTGGCCGCGTCCGGCACCGACTCGGACGGCGAAGACTCCAAGGGTGCCGCGTGCTCGCTCTCCGTCTAGTCCGCGGGGGCTCTCCCCTCACGCTGCTGCGCCGTCTGCTCGTCGCCTGCGCGACGGCTGTCGTGACCTTCCTTCTGCTGGCCGCGCTGAGCTACGCCCTGGCCCACCCCCAGGACTCCGGCGCTTCCCTGGTACGGCTCGTCTGGTGCGCCGTGCCGCTCGCCGCGGCGGTGCAGTTCGCCGCGGCCGTTGCGCGTACGGAACCCGGTTCGCGGTCGCGGTCCGCCTTGGACGTCGCGGGAGTGGGACCCGCCCGTGTCCCCCTGCTCGCCGCGGCGTCGACCGCCCTGTCCGCGCTGCTGGGCAGTGGCATCGCGCTGGTCGTCTACCTGCATCTGCGGGGGCAGCTGGCCACCCTGCCGTTCGACGGTGCGGCTGTACGGCTCCTCGCAGCAGAACAGCCGCTGCCCGTGGCTGCGACTCTCGTACTGCTGGCTCTGCCGCCGGTGGCCGCCGGAGTGGGCGCTGCGCTGGCGACGCGTCCCCGAGTGGCACCGGCGGTCGCCGCAGCCACTGCGCCCGCCGGCACCGGAGGCGCGACGGTGTCCTCCGGGGTCATGGCGGCCGGAGGCGGCAGCGACGCGCTGGCACCGGCCGATGTGATCCCGCAGCGTGACGAACCGGCCTTCCGTACGACTCACGGCCCGCTGCCGGCAGCAGCGACGCTGCCGTGGGGCACGGCGCTGATCGCGGCGGGGCTGGCGATGGAGACCTACGCCAGCCGGTCCCCCAAGCCGCTGCCCCTGTCGAGCGTCCTCTCCAACAGTGTACCGGGTGTGCTGGGCGGCTGGTTGCTGACCGCTGTGGGGCTGATCCTCGCCGGGCCCGGCCTCACGCAGCTCTGCGGATGGCTCCTTTCGGTGGGCCGGCCAGGTGCCGTACGGCTGCTGTCAGGCCGTGTCCTGCAGCGCGAAGCGAGGCGGCTCGGCCGGCCCCTGGGCGTCCTGTGCGCTGTGGCCGCGGGTGCGCTGGCAGCGGGAGAACTGTACGCACGGGCCCCGGAGGACGGAGCGCGCCTCCTCGGCCCGCTCACCATTCTCGGTTCGGCGCTGGTGGTCTTCTGCGTGCTGGCCAGTGCGCTGACTGCCGCAGCCGAAACCCGCGCCTTCCGGTCCTCCGCCAACGCGGCCCTCGTCCGGCTCGGCGCGCCCCGTCGCGTACTGAGGGGAGCGGTCGCACTCCGCCTGTGCTTGCTGGCCGTCGTACTGGGCTCGCTCACCTACGCGGTCGCCCAACTCGCCGCGCTTCCTCTGACGTCGTGAGTGCCGCACAGTCGTGAGGACTGTGAAGCAGGACGGGACCGCCGGTGCGTACCGCGGTCCCGTTCCCATTCCGCCGTACTGATCCGCCTCGGATGCGGAGCGCCTACTCTGACGGGATGCTCGACCACGAGATAGAGAGCCTCGAAGAGTTCGACGACGTCGTCGAAGCCACCGGCTGCCTCAGCGGCTGGCGGGTGCAGTCAGTCGATCTGCGTGAACGTACGAAGGCGCTGCTCCACGCGGAGTCCGACGGTGCCGTCTTCCTCGGCTGCGCGATGTCCGCCGAAGCACTCGTCGGCGTGCAGGAGCGGGGAGGCCTCGTCTTTCCGCCCGTGCCTCAGTTGCCGTTCAACCCCTACCGGGGTCGGCTGTACTCCCCGGAGGAACTGTTCAGCGGGCTGGATGAGGGATATGAGCACACACCGGACGCCCGCTCGTACGCCTGGTTCCAGCGGACGAAGAACGACGGTGACGTCTTCTCCTCGATGCTCCGCGCCGTGCACGACGACGCGGTCTCCGACGCGCTGGACGAACACCTCGTGGGCGCACGGGTCGTCGGCGTCATGGGAGGCCACAAGCTGGCACGCGGCACCGACGCCTACGCGGGCGCAGCGCGCCTGGGCCGTGTCCTCGCGCGCGACGGCCTGACGGTCGCCACCGGCGGCGGCCCCGGCGCCATGGAGGCGGCGAACCTCGGCGCGTACGCAGCGGCCTTCGACGACGGCATGCTGGAGAAGTCGCTGGAGATGCTCTCGGCCGCGCCGTCCTTCGAGGAGTCCGTCGGCACATGGGCACGAGCGGCGTTCGCCGTGCGGGAAGGCTGGCCCGCGGGTGGCACATCGGTCGGCATCCCGACATGGTTCTACGGTCACGAACCGCCCAACGCGTTCGCCCAGCACATCGCGAAGTACTTCGTCAACGCGGTCCGTGAGGACGGGCTACTGGCACGGTCCAACGCGGGCGTGGTCTTCCTCCCGGGCGCGGCGGGCACCGTGCAGGAGATCTTCGACAACGCGACGCCCAACTACTACCAGTCGCGCGGTGCCCCGACGCCGATGGTTCTGGTGAACGAGGAGCACTGGGTCCGCACGCTGCCCTGCTGGCCGCTGCTGCAGTCGCTCGCGCACGGACGGCCGATGGCCTCGCGCATCGCCCTGGTCGACGACGTCGAGGACGTGCCGGCGGCGCTGGCCCGGCTGTCCGGCGGTTCCGCAGAGACGAGTTGACGCACGCGTACCCGGTTCCGGAGTTCCGGCGTTCCGGCTCAGGCGCTGATCCGGACGACTTCCTTTTCGTCGAAGGCGACGCCTATGGACGTCCCCGCCTCCGGTGCCTCCCTCAGCGCGCAGGACGCTTCGAGACGCGGGCCGTGGCGGGGCTGCAGCAGCAGCGTCACCGCTGCCGCATCGCCACCGCGGAAGGTTCGGGCTTCCACCGTGCAGGGCAGCCCGTCCTCCACGGAGGTCGTCCGCAGCCCTGTCGGCCGTACGAGCAGCTTGCACGGGCCCCCCGGGGTGCCTTCCGGCACAGGAATCTTTCCCCAGGGTGTCTCGGCTCTGTCCCCGTGCACCGTCGCGTCGACGATGTTGTCGAACCCGAGGAACCGGGCGACGAACTCCGAGGCAGGCTGCTGCCAGACCTCCAGGGGCGTTCCCGCCTGGGCGATGCACCCCTCGTTCATCACCACCACCCGGTCGGCCAGCACGAACGCCTCGCCCTGGTCGTGGGTGACTGCCAGAACCGTGCTGCCCAAGCGGTCGAAGAGCGCGCGCAGTTCGACGACCAGCCGTTCGCGCAGCACACGGTCGAGCTGGCCCAGCGGCTCGTCCAGCATCAGCAGATCAGGCTGGGGAGCCAGCGCGCGGGCGAGGGCGACGCGCTGCTGTTCACCACCGGACAGTGTGGCGACAGCGCGCTGTTGTGCACCGGGAAGTCCGACCATCTCCAGAAGTCCGGTGACGCGTTCCGCGGTCTCTGATCTTGCGGCGTGCCGCATCCGCAGACCGAACGCGACGTTGCCCTCTACGTCCCGCTGCGGGAACAGCTGATGGTCCTGGAACATCAGGCCGACCCCGCGCTTGTGCGGCGGAGATTGTGTCCGGTCCCGCCCCGCGAGCCATATCCGGCCCGTGTCGGGCTGCTGCAGGCCGGCCACGACGCGCAGCAGCGTGGACTTGCCGCTTCCGCTCGGTCCCAGCACGCACACCGTCTCGTGGTCGTCGACTTCCAGGTCCACGGCGTCCAGCGCTCGCACACCGCCGAAGCTGACGGTCACACCGTCCAGTCGCAGCATCAGAACTCTCCCGAACGGTCGGTGCGGATGCGCTCCAGCACCAGCAGGGTGCACATGCAGACCAGCATCAGAATGGTGCTCATGGCCATCGCCTGCCCGTAGTTGACCTCTCCCGCCCGGCCGAGGAAGCGGGCGACAGCGACCGGGAGCGTGGGGGCGTCCGGCCGGGCGATGAAGACCGTCGCGCCGAACTCGCCCAGCGAAACGGCGAAAGCGAAACCGGCAGCCACCAGTACGGCCCGTCGCACCAGGGGCAGATCGACCTCTCGCCACGCACGGAACGGTGAGGCTCCCAGTACGGCAGCTGCCTCACGCAGCCGCACGTCGACTGCTCGCAGCACCGGCAGCATCGTCCGCACGACGAAGGGGATCCCCACCAGGGACTGCGCCAGCGGAACGATGATCCAGGTCGCCCGCAGGTCCAGGGGCGGTTCGTCGAGAGCGATGAGGAAGCCGAATCCGACAGTGACAGCGGAGGTGCCCAGCGGCAGCATCAGCATGGAGTCGAATCCCCGCACCAGCCGCTCGGTGACTCGGCCTGCCCCGCGCACCGTCAGAGCGGCTGCCGCAAGACCGCCCACGGACAGGGCGATGAGGGTGGCGACAGCCGCATAGGCAAGAGAGTTGCCGATCGCGGCTGCGGGGGCGACCGTGAACGTGCCGCTGCCGGCTGCCGACCCGAGTGCGCGGAAATGCTGCAACCCGTAGCCGTGCGGGCCGTCGAGCGAACGCTCCACCAGGATGCCCAGGGGCACGAGAACCAGCAGCGCGACCACACCCAGCACCGCCACCAGCAGCGCCCACTGGCCGCCGCTCCGCGGACGTTGAGCAGTCTGCGCCGCGGGCACCATGCTCAGCGACGCGCGCCGCTTGCGTACGGTCCTTGCGTGAGCGGCGAGCAGCACGGACACGGCAGCGAACTGCACCAGTGTCAGCACCGCCGCGGTCGGCAGGTCCAGCAGAGCCGCTGTCTGCCTGTAGACCTCGACTTCCAGAGTCGCGAAGCGCGGCCCGCCCAGTACCTGGATCACGCCGAAGGAGGTGAAGGTGAAAAGGAAGACGATCAGTGCCGCCGCCGCGATCGACGGTGCCAGCGCTGGAAGGGTCACGCGCGCCCACGCGGCGAGGCGCCCCGCGCCCAGTACACGGGCAGCCTCTTCCTGCCGTGGATCAAGCTGCGACCACAGGCCGCCCACTGTCCGGACGACGACGGCATAGTTGATGAAGACGTGGGCCAGCAGGATCGCCCACACGCTGGTGTCCAGCCGGACGCCGAACCACTCGTCCAGTGCCCCACCACGCCCCAGAAGAGCGAGGAAAGCCGAACCGACCACCACTGTCGGCAGGACGAACGGAACCGTGACCACAGCGCGCAGCATTTGCTTGCCGGGAAAGTCGAACCGCGCGAAGACGTACGCCCCGGGCAGAGCGATGGCGAGCGTGCAGACAGTGGACGCAGCCGCCTGCCACACGGTGAACCACAGCACGTCCAGCACGTCGGGATCGGTCAGCACCTGTCTGACCCGGCCCAGATGCCACTGTCCGGACGTCCGCAGGCCCCGGCCGACGATCGCGGCCACGGGATAGGCGAACAGCACCCCGAAGAAGACGACCGGCACCACCATCAGACAGAGCGGCAGCGCCCTCCCCAGGCGACGCCGGGCTCTGTTGTCGGCCGCCCGCTCTGCCCCGGCAGTCGCGCTGTCCGGTCGGCCCTCGGACAGCTCTACTTCACGACGAGCGACGTCCACGCCTTGACCCACTGTTCGCGGTTTTCGGCGATCTCCGACGGGTCCATGGCCGCAGCGTCCTCGACCGAAACCCCGTACTTCGTGAACAGCTCCGGCAGGTCGGCGTCTTCACGGACGGGGTTGACGAACATCTGCAGCGGCAAGTCCTCCTGGAAGGTCTTGCTCAGCATGAAATCCAGCAGCGCCTTGCCGCCTTCAGGGTTCTTCGCCCCCTTCAGCAGTCCCGCGAACTCGGTCTGCTGGAAACACGTCTGTTCGGCTATCCCCGTGGGTGCCTGGGCAGGCAACGGCTTCTTGCCGAGGACCTCGACGGGCGGGCTGGAGGCGTAGGAGACGACGAGAGGCCTGTCGCCCTTGCCCTTTCCTCCGTTCGATCCGCTGAAGCGGTCGTTGTACGCCTGCTCCCAGCCGTCGACGACCTCGACGCCGTTGGCCTTCAGCTTCTTCCAGTAGTCCTTCCAGCCTTTCCCGTACTCGTCGACGGTGGCGAGCAGGAAGCCCAGCCCCGGCGAGGAGGTTGCGGCGTTGGAAGTGACCAGCAGGTTCTTGTACTCCGGCTCGGCGAGATCGGCCAGGCTCTCGGGTGGGTCCAGCTTGCGCTTCTCGAAGTAGCTGCGGTCGTAGTTGACGCAGATCTCGCCGGAGTCGACGGGAGTGACCCGGTGCCGACCGCGGTCGAGCTGCAGTTCGCGGGGGACCTTCTCGAGCCCTTCGGCCTCGTAGGGGTTGAAGACGCCCTCGCCGAGCGGCCGGGAGAGCAGGGTGTTGTCGACCCCGAAGAAGACGTCTCCCTGCGGGTTGCCCTTGTTGAGCACCGTCTGGTTGACGGCGGAACCGGCGTCCCCGCCTCTCAGGACCTTCACCCGGTAACCGCTCCGAGAGGTGAACTTCTTCAGCACCGACTTCGAAACCGCGAAGGAGTCGTGCGTGACGAGGGTGACCGTCTTGCTGTCCTCACCACCCGAGTCGGTACTGCTGCATGCGGTCGAAAGCCCCAGGAGGGCGATCACGGCGGTGACGGCGGCAGTTGGGCGCAGGGCGTGCTTGCTCATCGGCTCATCGACTTCCTACCCGGCATGACCCGGGCGAGGTTCGAGGGTCTGCGGCCGCCCGTCTTCGTACGAGCGTCCGCACTCTCAGCGCTGTGTGCGCTCCCCTGTCGGCTGTTGTTGATCCGAGCCCGGCCACAGATTGATGTGCCTGCGACAAGACTCCAGCTTGAAGGCTATCAGCCTGATGCTTACCGGACGCCGGTGCTGGTGACGGTCACCGTCCCAGCAGGCTCGCTGCCGGAGGGACGCGCAGTCGCGTACCTAGCGCTCCGTGGCGGCCAACTGCCCGCACGCACCGTCGATTTCCTGCCCGCGAGTGTCCCGGACAGTCACCGGCACGCCATGCGTCTCCAACGCACGCACGAACGCGGCCTCGTCCTCTGGACGGGACGCCGTCCACTTGGACCCCGGCGTGGGGTTGAGCGGGATGAGATTGACGTGGACGGGCTTGCCCTTGAGCAGCCGACCCAGCAGGTCGGCGCGCCACGCCTGATCGTTGATGTCCTTGATCAGCGCGTACTCGATGGACACCCGGCGAGCCGACCTGGCCGCGTACTCCCAGGCGGCGTCCAGCACCTCCCGGACCTTCCACCTGGTGTTGACGGGCACGAGGGTGTCGCGCAGCTCATCGTCCGGCGCGTGCAGCGAGACGGCGAGACGGCACTTGAAGCCCTCGTCGGCGAAGCGCAGCATCGCTGGGACCAGGCCGACCGTCGAGACGGTGATGCCGCGCTGGGACAGTGCGAGGCCGTCGGGCTCCGGATCGGTCAGCCGCCGGATCGCTCCGACCACGCGCTTGTAGTTGGCCAAGGGCTCGCCCATGCCCATGAAGACGATGTTGGAAAGCCGCGCGGGGCCGCCCGGGACCTCGCCGTCACGCAGAGCCCGTACGCCGTCCACGATCTGGTGCACGATCTCGGCCGTGGACAGGTTGCGGTCCAGCCCCGCCTGCCCGGTCGCACAGAACGGGCAGTTCATGCCACAGCCCGCCTGCGAGCTGATGCACATGGTGACCCGGTCCGGATAGCGCATGAGCACCGACTCGACGAGCGTCCCGTCGCGCAGCTTCCAGAGGGTCTTGCGCGTGGTGTCGTCGTCGCAGCTGATGTGGCGGACGACCTGCATCAGCTCGGGAAGGAGCTCAGTGGACAGCTTCTCGCGAGCCGCGGCGGGAATGTCCGTCCACTCGGAGGGGTCGTGGGCCAGCCGCGAGAAGTAGTGCTGCGAAAGTTGCTTCGCACGGAAGGGCTTCTCGCCCAGCTCGGCGACCGCCGCGCGACGCTCCTCCGGAGCGAGATCGGCGAGATGCCGCGGCGGCCTGGTGGTTCCGCGGGGGGCGACGAAAGTGAGTTCTCCGGGCTTCGGCATAGCCGTATCAGTGTCGCAGACGGGTGACGGTGCCCCTGGCCACAGCGGGGTGCGGACGGTCACCATCGGGCATGATCTGTCAGCGTCGGCCAGAGAAAAACGGCAGGCGAGCCGTCGTCGAAGTCTGGTGAGGTGGCCGAGTGGCGCCCGGGAGTCGCCGCCGACCCTGCGGCTCGCGGCGCCGCTGATCGAACTCAAGACGGGAGTGCCCATGCTCATCAGATCGGCCGAGGCACACGAGGCTGAGCTTCTGACCGGACTGGCGCTCCGCTCGAAGGCGTACTGGGGTTACGACGACGCCTTCGTGGCCGCGTGCAGGGAAGAACTGGCCGTCCGCCCCGACGAGGTGGCAGAGCGGCGCATGATCGTAGCTGAGCACGATGGCGTCGTAGTCGGTTTCGCATCCCTCGACGGGGAACCTCCGAAGGGCGCCGTGGGCATGATGTTCGTCGACCCGGAGTTCATCGGGCGAGGCGTCGGCCGTCTGCTTCTGGAGCGGATTCTCGCCACCGCGCGACAGGCCGGATTCCCGCGTCTGACCATCGACGCGGATCCGAACGCCGAGGCCTTCTACCTTGCGATGGGCGCAGTGCGGGTGGGGACGGCACCGTCGGGTTCGATTCCCGGACGGGTACTGCCCCTGCTGGAGCTCGCTGTCGACGAGCCGGCCGCCACGTGAGCGAACGACCACGCCAACCGCGACGGGACGCGGGAGCGGTCGCGAACGTCAGCCGTTGCCCACGAAGATCACGAAGAGCAGCCAGACGACAGGCGCCGTCGGCAACAGCGAGTCCAGACGGTCCATGATGCCGCCGTGCCCCGGCAGCAGAGTCCCCATGTCCTTGATCCCGAGGTCACGCTTGATCATGGACTCGCCGAGATCACCCAGCGTGGCGCTGACAGCTACCACCAGCCCCAACAGGAGGCCCTGCCACCAACTGCCGTCCTCGATCAGGAACTGCATGCACAGCGCACCCGCAGCCATGGCGAAGGCGATCGCTCCGCCCAGCCCTTCGCGCGTCTTGCCGGGGCTGATGCTGGGGGCGAGTTTGTGCGTACCGAACCGCCATCCCACGGCGTACGCCCCCGTGTCGCTGACGACCGTCAGCAGCAGGAACGTCAGTACGCGCCACGGCCCGTCCTCTGCGGCGAGCATCAGCGCGACGAAGGTAGCGAGGAAGGGCACGTAAAAGGTCGCGAAGACGGCTGCCGTCACGTCCCGCAGATACTCGTGCGGCGACTCCGTCATGCGCCAGACGAGGACGGCGAGGGAGGTGAGGGCCATGGCGATCCATGCGCCCTCCGGGCCCCGTACGTAGCCCGCGATGACCATCGCGGCGCCGCCCACCGCGAGAGGCACCAGAGGAGCCCGGATCTCCTTGCGCTCGGTGAGCCGTGAGGTCAGCTCCCACAGTCCGACGACGACGGCGACGACGATGACGCCGAGGAACACCGGCTTGTAGAAGAACAGCGAGACGAGGATGACGGCGCCCAGGCTGACGCCGACCCCTATGGCGGCGCGCAGGTCGCGGCCGGCGCGCTTCTTGCCCCCCATCGGGGCGGGGCCCGGGTCGGAGGACTCCGAGGCGGGGCGCTGTCCGTACGGATCACTTCTGTCGCCGCCGGCACCGGAGGACGACGCGGACCCGCCGGCTCCGCCAGAGCCGTGGGGGCCGCCTGAGCCGGATCTGCCACGGCCGTGGCCGCTGCCGTGACCACCCGGGTCGGAGACGATGGGCATGGGCCGAGTCTGCGACACACCACCGCTCTCGTGCGCGGAAGCGCTACCCGTGCCGTGCGGAAAGGCTCCTCCCGCAAGACCGCCCGGGACGCTTCCCTGACCGGGTGATCCCCGGAAACCTGCGCGGGGCGGCGGGGCTCCCCAGGATGAGTCGTTCACAGATTGCAGCCTCAGACCTCGGACGGATCACGGACACACCGACGGGTGACGTTCAGACCTCGAGCAGCTCGGCTTCCTTGTGCTTGAGCAGCTCGTCCACCTGGGTCACGTACTTGGCGGTGGTGTCGTCGAGTTCCTTCTCCGCACGGCGGCCTTCGTCCTCACCGACGTCGCCGTCCTTGATGGCCTTGTCGATGGACTCCTTGGCCTTGCGCCGGACGCTGCGGATCGAGATCTTCGCGTCCTCGCCCTTGTTCTTGGCGACCTTGATGTACTCCTTGCGGCGTTCCTCGGTCAGCTCGGGGAACGTCACCCGGATGATATTGCCGTCGTTCGACGGGTTGACGCCCAGGTCGGAGTCCCGGATCGCCTGCTCGATGTTGCGCAGGGAGCTCTTGTCGAACGGTGTGACCACCGCCATCCGCGGCTCTGGCACCGAGAACGACGCGAGCTGGTTGATCGGGGTCATGGTCCCGTAGTACTCGGCCACGATCTTGTTGAACATCGCCGGGTGGGCCCGGCCGGTGCGGATCGCCGCGAAGTCCTCCTTGGCGACCACGACCGCCTTCTCCATCTTCTCCTCGGCCTCGAGGAGGGTCTCTTCGATCACCACGTGCTCCTGATTCGGTGAATGAGCTCTGCGGATAAGCCCTGTGTCCTGCACGGTGTCCGACCGGCAGGCGGTTGTCCATCCCCGTACAGGACCGTTGCTACGGCGCCGAGTTGCCGAAGACGCCGAGTATGCAACGCGGTCCGCGGGGGACGAACGTCAGCCCCTCGTACCCTGGTTGCTCACCAGGGTGCCGATCTTCTCACCCTTCACGGCCCTCGCGATATTGCCCTCGGCGAGAAGCTCGAAGACGAGGATCGGCAGTTTGTTGTCACGGCAGAGGGTGACGGCCGTGGCGTCGGCGACCTTCAGATCGCGGGTGATGACTTCGCCGTACTCGAGGGCGTCGAACTTCACCGCGTCGGGGTTCTTCGCGGGGTCGGAGTCGTAGACGCCGTCGACGCCGTTCTTGCCCATGAGCAAGGCCTCGGCGTGGATCTCCAGCGCACGCTGTGCGGCAGTCGTGTCCGTCGAGAAGTACGGCATGCCCATGCCGGCGCCGAAGATGACGACGCGGCCCTTCTCCAGATGCCGCACCGCCCGCAACGGGATGTACGGCTCAGCGACCTGGCCCATCGTGATCGCCGTCTGGACGCGGGAGTCGATCCCCTCCTTCTCCAGGAAGTCCTGGAGGGCGAGGCAGTTCATGACCGTGCCCAGCATGCCCATGTAGTCGGACCGCGCGCGGTCCATCCCCCGCTGCTGCAGCTCGGCGCCCCGGAAGAAGTTGCCGCCGCCGATGACGACCGCGAGCTCGGCGCCGTCGCGCACGACAGACGCGATCTCGTGCGCCATCTTGTGCACGACGTCGGGGTCGACACCGAGCCCCCCGCCGCCGGCGAACGCCTCGCCGGAAAGCTTCAGCAGGAAGCGTTTTCGGCCTTCTCGGCCCCTGCCTGTGCCGTTGCTGTCGCTGTCCTTACCCATGCGTACTCCTCGTGCACATACGAAGGAGGCCACTGCCGTCGGATCCTCGCGGTCCTCGATGCGGCAATGGCCTCCTCGTCACAACTGCCCTGTTCCCGACCTTAGCGGGCGCGTGCCGGATACGTGGCCCGGTGGTCCGTGCGACCGGCATGCGTTCGGAAGGTGGGAGCGTCAGGCGCCGACGCGGAAGCGGGCGAAGTGCTTCAGCGTGACCCCGGCCTCGTCCAGAACCTTCTGGACGCTCTTCTTGTTGTCCTTCGCGAAGGGCTGGTCGAGCAGGGTGTTCTCCTTGAAGAACCCGTTGACCCGGCCCTCAACGATCTTGGGCAGCGCCTGCTCGGGCTTGCCCTCCTCGCGCGCGGTCTCCTCGGCGATGCGGCGCTCGTTCTCCACCGTCTCGGCCGGGACGTCCTCACGGGTGAGGAACTTGGGGGCGAAGGCGGCGATGTGCTGCGCGACGTCCTTGGCGATCTCCGCGTTCTCCTTGTCCAGCTGCACCAGGACGCCGACCTGCGGGGGCAGGTCCGGGCTCGTGCGGTGGAGGTAGGAGGCGACGAAGTCGCCGGAGTACTGCGCGAAGCGGTCCAGGACGATCTTCTCGCCGAGGTTGGCGTTGGCCTCGTCCACGTACGCCTGCACGGTCTTGCCGGGCTCGATCTCCGACGCCAGCAGCGCCGGGGTGTCGGCCGGGGAGCTGGCTGCGACATGCGCGGCGACGGCGTCGGCGACAGCGAGGAACTTCTCGCCCTTCGCCACGAAGTCGGTCTCGCACTTCAGCTCGACGAGCACGCCGGAGCTGTTGTCGTCCGCGATCCGGGCCACGACAGCGCCGTTCGACGCTGTGCGGCTCTCGCGCTTGGCGACGCCCTTCTGGCCCTTGACGCGCAGGATCTCGACGGCCTTGTCGACGCTGCCCTCGGCCTCGTCCAGCGCCTTCTTGCAGTCCATCATGCCGGCGCCCGTGAGCTCACGGAGCTTCTTGACGTCGGCGGCGGTGTAGTTCGCCATTGTGGGTTTCCTTCTGTGACCAGGCCCCGTTCCGCGCTCGGCGCAGTTGCGGGGCTCGTCCGTCTTGAGGTCTGTTCCGGCCGGTTGAGACACCTGCGCCCGGTGCCGGGCGAGGCGGAGTCGCAAGCTGTGCGTCTCTCCTCATGAGGCCGTCAGGGCCGGCGCACGAGGGTGGCGGCGAAGGGATGCCTTCGCCGCCACCCCGTGGCGTCAAGCCTTCTCGGCAGCCTTCGGCTCGGCGGCTTCCGCGGCCGGCTTCTCCTCGGCCTTGGCCTCGGAGTCGGCGGGCTTGGCCTCAGCCGGGGCCTCGGCGGTCGCCTGGGCGTCGGCCTTCTCGCCCTTCTCACCCTCAAGGAGCTCGCGCTCCCACTCGGCCAGCGGCTCGGCGGCCTTGTCGCCGCCCTTGGCCGCCTCGGCGGCGCCGGAACGGGCGATGAGGCCCTCGGCGGCGGCGTCGGCGATCACACGGGTGAGCAGGGTGACGGAGCGGATCGCGTCGTCGTTGCCCGGGATCTTGTAGTCGACCTCGTCGGGGTCGCAGTTGGTGTCCAGGATCGCGACGACCGGGATGTTGAGCTTCCGGGCCTCGCCGACCGCGATGTGCTCCTTCTTGGTGTCCACGATCCAGACGGCGCTGGGCACCTTCTGCATCTCGCGGATACCGCCGAGCGTCTTCTCCAGCTTCGCCTTCTCGCGGGAGAGGACCAGGAGCTCCTTCTTGGTGAGGCCGGAGGCGGCCACGTCCTCGAAGTCGATCTGCTCCAGCTCCTTGAGGCGCTGCAGCCGCTTGTAGACGGTCGAGAAGTTCGTCAGCATGCCGCCGAGCCAGCGCTGGTTCACGTAGGGCATGCCCACGCGCGTGGCCTGCTCGGCGATGGCCTCCTGGGCCTGCTTCTTGGTGCCGACGAACATGATGGAACCGCCGTGCGCGACGGTCTCCTTGACGAACTCGTAGGCGCGGTCGATGTACGACAGCGACTGGAGCAGGTCGATGATGTAGATGCCGTTGCGCTCAGTGAAAATGAAACGCTTCATCTTCGGGTTCCAGCGGCGGGTCTGGTGCCCGAAGTGGACGCCGCTCTCCAGCAGCTCCCGCATCGTGACGACGGCCATGGCCGTTCTCCTCGGTTTACTCGGTTGTCGTCAGCGACGGCCGGGACGGCCATCGCTTGCCTGACGCCTCTGTCGCGCTGTGCCCTGAAGAAGCCCTGTGAGAAGGCCCTTCCGGGACCGAGTCGCGCTGCCACTACGGAGAGTGGCGAGGCGTGCGAAGTCAGCCCGGTGGTCCGGGCCGCCACCAGAAGTGTACGGGACCCGTGAGGGGCCTTGCTCCCTCGTCCCAGCGCCTGCGCGACAGGCAGGGGGACGGTGTTCACCGGCGAAGCGCACTGCCCCTCGTACGAGTGAGGGCGGTGTCCACAACTCGCTGCTTGTCCACCGCTTTCGGCGCTTCACGCCGCGTCCGTCGACGGTGGGCGATCCTCTGCACACGGACCGGCCCCGGTTCGCTCGCGGCCGGCTGAAGCGCAGGCCGCGAGTCGAATCATTGGCGGGGTGCGGCTGAGGGCGGGAGGCTCATGAGGACGTTTCGGGGGCGCGTGAACGGTGCCGGGATCAAGGGAGGAGCGCTTCGGGGGCTTGCGCTTTACGCAGTGCTCGCGGCTACCGCGATCTTGATCGGCGCCACGATGACGGACGCGTCGGCGTTCGCGGTGACGGGAGAGAGGGGGAACGGGGAGGGGGTCTCGTCGCAACGGAGCGGGCTCAGTCACCCTTCCGGGCTGCTCGCGAAGCGGCGGCCGGCGAGCCGGGAGACCGCCCCGCGGGGAGAGCGGGTCTGGCCGGTGGCCGGTCAGGGCGGCACAGCGCGCGCCAGGCCGGAAGTGAGACGCGGATGGGAACCCCCACCCTCACCGTGGGCGTCCGGGCACCGGGGGGTCGATCTCGCAGCGGAGCAAGGCCAACGCGTCCGCTCGGTCGGCAACGGGAGGGTGTCCTTCGCCGGCGAGGTCGCCGGGCGCGGAGTCCTGTCGATCGAACTTTCGGGAACCGGTGATCCTCCGGTCCGCACCACGTACGAGCCCGTACGGCCCTCGGTACGCAAGGGCGACAAGGTGCGGGCCGGCCAGGTCGTGGGGACCGTCGCGAACGGTCCGTCCCACTGCCATCGTGTCTGCCTCCACTGGGGCGCGCGGCGGGAGAAGCGCTACCTCGACCCACTCTCGCTGCTGCCACCCAGCCTGCTGCGCGGCGGCCCGTCACGCCTTCTGCCCTTCCACGGGACGCCCGTACCGGCAGGTCGAACTGGAGTCGGACGGCGTGACCCGCCTCGGAACGCCGGGACCGTCGGGGACAGGGCACGAAAGCCTCCATCCCAGGCGGCGAACATCGCAGCAGCGAGCCGTTCGGTCGGCACAGGGATCGGCGGAAGCGTTCTGGCCGTGGCCTTGGTGGGGACGGCGCTGCTCGCACGGCAGCGCCTCAGCCGCCCGCGCCGTTCGACGTCCCTCCGGCGCCCTCCCTGATGCCGGTCCTTATGAAGAGCGGCAGTCTGGGGATCCGTCGTACCGGCAGATCAGCCGACGACTCCGCTGAGAGCCATGGCGACTGCCGTCTCGGTGATCTGCTGGGGATCTTCGGCCGCGCCCAGCTCGATACGCCGGACCGCAGCGTCGACGATCCCCTGAAGCAGCATGGCGGTCAGCCGCGGCTGCTGATGGCCGAGCGCGCCGAGAGCTTCGACGACCATGGCGATCAAGCCGCCGTGGGCGGCGCGGATCCGCTCCCTGGCACCTGTGTCGAGCTCGCCGGCAGAGATCGCGACCACCGCACGGTGGCGGCGGTCGCCGACGAGCGCCAGCTGCGTGCGGACGTACGCTTCGATCTTCTCCTCGGGCACTTCCTTCGCCGCCATGGCCGATTCGACTTCCGCTGCCCAGACCGGGAAATCGACCGCGCAGAGTTCCTCCACGACAGCGGCCCGGGATCTGAAGTACTCGTAGACGGAGGAACGCGCGAGCCCCGTCCGCTGCGCGAGGGCCGGGAAGGTCAGCGCTTCGGTACCGCCTTCGGACAACAGGGCGCGGGCGGCGTCCAGCAGGGCGCCGCGCTGCATGGTCCGGTGCTCGGCCACGGAGGCCGCTCGAATCCTTGGCACGTCCTCCACCTTACGGACGCGGGCCCGGATGCACCGACCAACCCGGTTCATCGGCCGACGTCGACGAGCTTCGCCCGGAGCTGAAGAACCGACTTGGTGTGGATCTGGCTGACCCTGCTTTCGGTGACGCCCAGCACCTGGCCGATCTCGGCCAGGGTGAGCCCCTCGTAGTAGTAGAGGGTGACCACCGTCTTCTCCCGCTCCGGGAGGGTGTTGATGGCACGGGCGAGCAGCCGGCGCATCTCCCGCCCCTCGGCGACCTCCACGGGGTCGTCGGCAGCGGTGTCCTCAAGAGTGTCCATCAGGCTGAGCCCCGCGCCGCTTTCACCTCCGACGTGCAGAAGCTCCTCCAGGGCCACGACGTTCGCCAGCGACAACTGGCTGAACACGCCGTGCAGTTCTTCCAGAGGAATGCCCATCTCCTCTGCCACCTCGGACTCCGAGGGGCTGCGGCGCAGGGCCGCCTCCAGCGAGGCATAGGCACGCTCGACGGCGCGGGCCTTCTGCCTCACTGAACGGGGGATCCAGTCCAGGGCCCGGAGTTCGTCGATCATGGCGCCGCGGATGCGGGTGATCGCGTACGTCTCGAACTTGATGGAGCGCTCAGGGTCGAACTTCTCGATGGCGTCAATCAGCCCGAAGACCCCTGAGGAGACGAAGTCCGCCTGCTCCACGTTGGGGGGAAGCCCGACGCTGACCCGGCCGGCCACGTACTTGACGAGCGGGGAGTAGTGCAGGATCAGCTGCTCCCGGAGTGCTTCGTCTCCCGTGGCTTTGTACGACCGCCACAGCTCGTCGAGCGGACTGCGGCCGGCACCGGGCCCGGCGTTCTCGGCTGTGGCCGGTGCGGCTTCGGCGGTGGCCGCCCGGTCAGGCCCGGGGATGTACTGGGGCATTCGTCGCCTTGAGCCGTTCTGCTGAGTGGTGTCACGCAGAGGGAGCGTGACCTGGTGCCTCTTCCTTGGAATGTGTGAGCGTAGCGTGACCGCACGGTCGCAATATGCGATGAGCGCGCGCTTCGAGATGCGCAGATACGTTCCGCTGCCCGCACCGGCGAGTTACTCCGGCGGCTGCGTCAGGCCCCGGCCTTGAGAGACGGGCGAAGCGGAACAAGACCATACGGATCACCCTTTCATTCGATAGCCGCAGGTCAAGGACCGCCTCATCACTCGATGGAGTGCCAGGGCTAGGGAAGTCCGGCGCGACTCAACTTCCACCGGTTGCCCGTATGTTCGACGAACCCGAGGGCACACAGCTCCTTGAGGCGGACCACAGCGGCCTCAGGGGTGATACCGACCGCCTGTGCCACGTGCGCCGCGTCGGCTGTGCCACGGCCCGGCAGCGCGTCGAGCACCAGCGCGGTCTCTCCCGGCAGTACGTCGCGGGGCAGCGACGGACCCCGCCTCACGGGTGCCAGTTCGCCGATGTTTCCGACGAGCTCGATGACCTCGGCGGCGTCCGTGATCACACATCCCTCCTCCCGCAGAAGCTCGTTGACGCCGGCCGAGAGCCCCGAAGTGACGGGCCCGGGCACCCCCATGACGAGCCGACCCAGCCGGCGCGCGTGCCGCGCCGTCGAAAGGGAGCCGCTGCGCAGTGCCGCCTCGACCACGACCGTGCCCCGGGTCAGTGCGGCGATCACTCGGTTCCGCATCACGAACCGGCTGCGCGAGGGGTGGTCGTGGGGCGGCAACTCGGCGATCAGCAGCCCTTGTTCACCGATGCGGCGAATCAACTCGCCGTGGCCCGGCGGGTATGCCACGTCCACACCGCAGGCGAGCACCCCGATCGTCGCACCTCCGGCGGCCAGCGCCCCGCGGTGTGCCGCTCCGTCGATTCCGTAGGCAGCGCCTGACACCACCGTCCAGCCGCGTTCGGCCAGCCCGGCGCTGAGGACTGCCGCAACGTGCACGCCGTATTCCGTACAGGCGCGGGCCCCGACGATCGCGACCGAACGCAGGGCCCAGAACCGCAGATAGGGCGCCCCCCGCACGAAGATGCCAATGGGACGGGTGACGCCCAGGGCGTCCAGCTGCCCGGGCCACTCTCGGTCGCCGGGGCACAGGAACCGGCCACCCACGGCTTCGACCGCCTTCAAATCAGCCTCTGGACGGGCACGTTGTACACGGGAGCGGAGCCCTGCCCAGCGCTCGTCACCGACGCCTGGCAACGGGGGCCCGTCGGACTTCAGCGCGGCAAGCACCTCCTGCGGCCCGTAGGTTCGCAGCCACCTGCCCGCCGCCTCGTCTCCGGGCTCCACGATCCGTGTGAGGGCGGCACGCGCCAGCCGCTCCTCGTCACGAGGACCGCACCGGTCCACGCCGTCGCAGCCCTCCGCGTCGGAGCCGCCGCGGCAGAGGTCACCCCGCCTGCGGGCGGCGCTCCGTTCCTCCTGCGGCAACGAGCGCTCGGCGACATTCCCTTCTGTTCTCCTGCGTTCTGTTCCCTTGCCTTCCGCCTTCATCCCTCCCCCTCCCGTCTCACGCGTTCCTCAGCACTTCGCCGTCCGTTCCGTCTCGGTCAGGCGCGGGAGTGCTGTGCCGCTCCGTGCCGGACCCCGGTACGAAGTTCGAGCGCGCAGTCCACGTCCGCCGCTGTGGGCCGGTCGTGCCCGGCGAGATCGGCGACCGTCCAGGCGACTCGCAGCACGCGGTCGAGGCCGCGGGCAGTGAGAAGCCCGCGCTCCATCTCCGCCTCTGCCTTGGCGAGCGCTCCGGGTTCGGCCGGCCACCGCGTTCGCAGTTCATGGCCGGGCACGTCGCTGTTGGCTGCCCAGGGCGTCTCGGCATAGCGTTCGGCGGCCCTCTCCCGCGCTGCGAGAACACGCTGAGCGATCACAGCCGTCGACTCGGAGGTTCCGTGCAGGCCGGCCAGCTCGGAGCGGGAGAGCGGGTTCACCGGGACGCGCAGGTCGACGCGATCCATCAGCGGCCCCGACAGTCGCGCCCGGTAACGCCTGATAGCCGATGGTCGGCATTCGCATCCGCCGCTCTTCATTCCGTACCTGCCGCACGGGCACGGATTGGCGGCGAGGACCAGCAGGAAGCGTGCGGGCATCCGCATCACGCCCGACGTGCGCGCGATCACCACATGGCCCGACTCCAACGGCTGGCGCATCGCGTCGAGCACTCTGCCGCTGCACTCGGCGGCCTCGTCCACGAACAGGACTCCGTGGTGGGCCAGGGACACCGCGCCGGGCCTCGGCAGGCCCGATCCTCCGCCGATCAGCGAGGCCATCGTGGCGGAGTGGTGCGGCGCGCAGTAGGGCGAGTGCGTGAGCAGCGGCTGCCCGGCAGGCAGCGCTCCGGCAACGGAGTGGACTGCCGTCACTTCGAGGGACTGCTGGGACGTCAGCGGTGGCAGCAGGCCCGGCAGCCGCTCTGCGAGCATGGTCTTCCCCGCACCCGGCGGGCCCTTCAGGAAGATGTGGTGCCGGCCTGCGGCAGCCACCTCCAGGGCCCGGCGGGCGCTGCCCTGGCCCGCGACGTCCGCCATGTCCACCGGATGAGCCGCAGGACCTCCGATTCCGCCGCTCCAGCCGGCACCCGGCACATACGTCCCGGAGCCGCGTCCGTCCCTCCCGGAGGCCGTACCGTCGGAGAGCCCGCCGGGATCTTCCTCCGGCATCGGCTCGTCGTTGAGGAGCGCGATCAGCCTGCCGAGACTCCGCACCCCCAGGACGGAGACGTCGGGGACCAGCGATGCCTCCGGAACTGTCTCCTCAGCCACGACGACCTGCCGGTATCCCGCCTCGGCCGCGGCCAGCACTGCGGGCAGTACGCCGCGCACCGGACGGACACGCCCGTCGAGCCCCAGCTCGCCGATCATCATGAGGTCGGTCAGTGTGCGAGGGTCGATTCGCTCGGCGGCTCCGAGCACGGCACATGCGACCGCCAGGTCGAAGCCGCTGCCGCTCTTGGGAACGGCGGCGGGGCTGAGGCCTACGGTGAGCTTCTTCTGGGGCCACTCCGCTCCCGAGTTGACCACCGCCGCACGTACCCGGTCGCGGCTCTCGCTCAGGCTCTTGTCTGGCAGGCCCACCAGCGTGAAGGTGGCCACTCCCGGCTCGAGGTCCGCCTGCACCTCGACGACGACGCCCTCCACCCCGACGAGCGCCACCGAGCACGTGCGGGCGAACCCCATCAGGCGATCCCTCGTGCGTGCTGGATCATCGGCGCTCCTCTGTCGGGCAGGAGCACGCCGACCAGGTCGATGCGGACACCGCCGCGGGGCGGCTGGCCGTACCGCGAGATCCAGCACTCGGACAGCCAGCGGGACGCGAGTCGTCTCAGGCGGGCGGATTTCGCGGGCGTGACAGCCGCCATCGGGTGCTCGAAAGTTGCTCCGCCTCGCCCCGCTCGCCGCGTCTTGACCTCGCAGACCACCAGCGCGTCCCGGTCACGCGCGACGATGTCCAGCTCCCCCTCCGCGCAGCGCCAGTTGCGCTCCAGAACCGCCATCCCCGCTGCACGAAGCCTGCGTGCAGCCACATCCTCGCCGTACCGGCCGAGTGCCTTGCGTGCGCTCATTTCGCACCACCTCCGTCACCGACTGTGACGGAGGAAGAGCCGTAGCGGGGAAACGGGCAGATTTCTGGGGATAAGCCCGCACCTGTGGACACGTCCCTCACTCCGCAGAGTGACGGGGCGGGGATCGCGCCCACACGGGGCGGTGCGGCACGAGAGAAAGACCAGGACGGTCAAGGTGCCGGGGTACGGCCGCCGCCCCCGGCATCGGCAACCACGGAAGCTCAGCTCTTGAAGCCTGAATCCTCCGGAAGGTCGAGTTCGCTCTTGTTCAGCTCCTCGATATTCACGTCCTTGAACGTGAGAACGCGCACCTGCTTGACGAAGCGGGCAGGGCGGTACATGTCCCACACCCATGCGTCCGCCATCGACACCTCGAAGAAAACCTCTCCTTGAACCGAGTGCACCTGCATCTCGTAGTCATTGGTGAGGTAGAAGCGCCGCTCGGTCTCGATCACGTACTTGAACAGACCGACGACGTCCCGGTACTCCCGATAGAGCTTCAGCTCCATCTCGGTCTCGTACTTCTCGAGGTCCTCGGCGCTCATGGCGTGCTTCCCCTTCGGCGGTGCGTGCCCCCCATTGTGCGTCAGCCGCGCGCGCCCCGTCCGGCCCGCCGCGCGATCGGGCCGTACGCCGCCCCGCCGAGGATCATCAGCGCACCCACGACGATCGCCGTGACCAGCGGAGCCAGCGGCCCCGGTGTGGACGTGCCGCCCGGCAGCGAGGAGAAGCCACCGGGGTGCGCCAGCATGCCCAGCCCGCTCATCGGCCAGGCGACGGCGTCGACGCGCGCGTTCACCGCGGACCGCGGCACGGCACCGTGATCACCGTCCGCCATGTGCACACGGGAATCGACCGAGTCCATACGGTGATCGCCAAGGAGGAAGAGCCTGCCCTCGGGAACCGTCGTCTTCTTGAACGGAGGCTGCGAGTCCGGCCCGGTGTCCTTCAGATACGGCTCGTCGACGGTCTTGCCGTTGACGGACAGCTGTCCCTGTTTCGTGCAGCAGGCGACCTTGTCACCGCCCGTGCCGACCACGCGCTTGACCATCGGCACCGAGCCCCAGACAGAGTCCTGGAAGACGACGACATCGCCACGTCGGACCTCTTCACCGTCTATCCGCTCGGCCAGGACCCGGTCTCCGGCCTTGACAGTGGGATTCATGGAGTTCGTCGGCACGGTGTAGGGCTGATACAGCACCGCTCCCCAGGCGAAGGCGCCAAGGAAGAGCACACACCCGACGGCCACGACCAGCCCCGACAGCACATGCCCGAGGCGGCCGTGACTCGTATCGGTAGGTCCAGCGTTGCCCATTACCGCGCTCCCGGTCAGCTCGCCACAACGATTTGGGCGCACCTTACCCGTGGTACAAGGCTCCAGGTACAGGGATGTTGATTCAGTCCCTGCTCTGCGGCTCGGCTCCGACTGCGGTGCGGACGCCCGCGTTCAGCTGCCTGCGCCGGCGCCAGAGGACGAAGGGCACGGCGCCCGCCACCCCCATCACTGCCGGGGCGCTCTCAACCGCCGCCTTTGCGGAGAGCCCCTTCTGCTCGAAGGTCTCCGGCACCGGAAGCGTGGACCAGCGCGTCAGCGGCCAGGCGACAAGCACGGCACGGCCCACGACCTGGTCGGCGGGGACGGTTCCGGCGTCGAGCTTCTGATGGAAGCGGGAGTCGAGGGAGTCCTGACGGTGATCGCCCATCATCCACAGACGCCCCTCCGGCACCTTCACGGGGCCGAACGGCTTGTCGTCACAGGGGGTGTTGCCGGGGAAGAGGTACGTCTCGTCCAGCGGCTTGCCGTTGACCTCGACCTGACCGCCCCGGCTGCACTGGACCGTGTCACCGCCCACAGCGATCACACGCTTGATCAGGTCCTGCTCGGCTGCGGACGGCATCAGTCCGACGAAGCTGAGTGCTTCCTGCACCGCTCCCCCGACACCGCTCGGCTGAGGCACCGGGGACTCGCTCAGCCAGCCGCCCGGGTCGTGGAAGACGACGATCTCGCCGCGCTCGGGCTCGGATCCGAACCACGGCGTCAACTTGTCGACAAGTACCCGGTCTCCGACTTGCAGCGTGTTCTGCATCGAGTTCGACGGGATCGAGAAGGCCTGCACGAGGAACGTCTTGATCAGCAGTGCGAGGACCAGCGCGATTCCGATCAGGAGCGGAAGCTCTCGCCAGAACGACCGCTGCCTGCCTCCACCGCCGGTGCGTCCGGACTCACTTGTGACGTCGTCTTCCACACCCGCGCTCACGCTGATGTCACTGCCTCTCTCTGCGGTCGGCGGCGCGTCGTCCGCCGCGGTCTGGTCTTCGGGGCCGGGACCGGGCGCGTCAGGACGCTTGTCCTCCGGTCCACCATCGCCCTCGTTCTCCCCCTCGCCGGAACCGGAACGAGCGCCGACCGCCAAGTCCCCCACAATCACTCCTCAGAATCCACTGCCGCCTGCCCGACAGCCGGGACAGACCCACCACACCCATAACGAGCGGGAGTTCCGCAGGGATCGGATATTGCGTCACACGGTTGTCACCCGCTGCCTGCTGGGGTGTCGCTCCACCCGCGGCCTGCGGGACCGAGGAGAACGCATCCGTCTCCTCCAGCTTGCCCCAGTGGTCGAACGGCCACGCGATGACCACTGCGCGTCCCACGACCATCTCTTCGGGAACAGCGCCGTCGCCCTTGTCGCGCAGGTGGTAGCGGGAGTCGGCGGACCGGGAGCGGTGGTCGCCCAGGACGAAGACACGCCCGTTGGGCACGGTGACGTCGAACTTGCTCTCCGAGGGCTTGTTGCCCGGGAAGAGGTACGGCTCCTCGATCGGCTTGCCGTTGACCGTCACCTTGCCGTTCGCATCACAGCACTTGACCTTGTCGCCACCGACTCCGACCACGCGTTTGATCAGGTCCTGCTCGCTGTCCGACGGCAGGAGCCCGATGAAGGTGAGGAACTGCTTGCCCTGCTTGACCCCGACCGGGTCCTCCTTGCGCTGCTCACCTGGCGGCAGCCATCCGCCCGGGTCCTGGAAGACGACGACGTCTCCGCGCTGGGGCTTGGTCCCGAACCAAGGGGTCAACTTGTCGACCAGCACCCGGTCTCCGACGCGGATGGTGTTCTCCATCGAGCCGGACGGGATGACGAACGCCTGCACCAGGAACGTCTTGAGCACCAGCGCGATGGCCAGGGCGACGACCACGAGAATCGGGATCTCTTTGGTGATCGACAGCCTTCTGCGCCGCTTGGCCCGCGTCGCGGCCCGGCGCCGCTCCGCCCGGCCGCCGCTGGGCCCGGTGGGAATGCCCAGCCGCTCGTCCCTGGTCTCGCGGCCCGCCAGGGTGGCCGCACGCGCGTTGACGACGCCCAACGGCATCGTCTCCCCCGTGAGGTTGGGGGGCATCGGGCCGGGCGGCTGGTCGTAGGCCGGGGACGGCCCGACGGCACCGGGAGCCCTCGTCGTCACCGCGGAGCCGGCCGCCGCGGGGCTGTACGGCGGCGGAGCGGCGCCCGCCGAGGTGCCGAAGTAGTCGAACGGCTCGCTGTAGTCGTACTCCCCGGAGTAGCCGTTGCCGCCGTAGGAGCCGTTGGGTGCAGGGGCGCCGTTCGCGCCGTAGCCGTTGCGGCCGTAACCGTTTCCGCCGTAATTGTCCGTGCCGTTCGCACCGTTGGGGACGGGGCCGGGACGGGCGAAGGGGTTGCCGTCGCCGTCGCTCGGCACTCCGTAGTCGTAACGGTTCCGCCCGCCTGGACCTTGGCGCCCCTCGTAGAGGGGACCCGTGCGGTCAGCCATGGGCACCTGCCTCAGTACTCTGCACCGACCCCCACCGCTCCATCGGCCATCCGATCCCGTCGGCCCTGCCGATCACCCGCTCCACGGGCACGGTGCCGCCGCCGGGGTCGCCGAGGTGGGCCCGGGAGTCGCTGGAATCGGAACGGTGATCCCCCATCACCCACAACCGCCCTTGCGGTACTTCGATATCGAACGGTACTGCTGAAGGATCATCACCCTCGTGCAGATAGTCCTCGTCGAGCGGAACACCGTTTACCTCGATCCTTCCCCGCCTGTCGCAGCAGCGGACCCGGTCCCCGCCGACGCCGATCACACGCTTGACGTAGTCCGTCTCCTCCGGCCTCATCAGGCCGACCGCAGCACCGGCCTTGCGTACGAAGCCGGTTACCGGACTGCCGTCGTCCCCCTCCTCCTGGACGAACGACTCCCTGCCGTCAAAGACCACAACGTCTCCACGGCCCGGAGAGTTGCCGATCCGGTAGGCGAGCTTGTTGACCAGGATGCGGTCCCCGACCTTGAGCGTGGGGGCCATCGAAGAAGAGGGGATCAGAAAAGGCTGCACCACGAAAGCGCTGACCAGCAAGAGGACGCTGAGCAGCAACGCCGCACCCGCAGACAGGCGAGCGGAGCGTGACCAGCGTCTCCGCCCCTGTCTCACGGGGCTCGAGACGCGGTCGCGCTCCGCGTCGTCCTGCTGCTGCGCATCGGTGGCCATCGAACAGCAAGCCTAGCTGCCCGACGGACTGCCGACAGGGCGATCAGTTCTCGCGCTTCTCCTTGATCTTGGCGGCCTTACCGCGGAGCTCACGCAGGTAGTAGAGCTTGGCGCGGCGGACGTCACCACGGGTCACGACCTCGATCTTCTCCACGATCGGGGTGTGCACCGGGAAGGTGCGCTCGACGCCGACACCGAAGCTCACTTTGCGGACGGTGAACGTCTCACGCACGCCCGCGCCCTGGCGGCGGATGACGACGCCCTTGAACTGCTGGACACGGGAGCGGTTTCCCTCGATGACGCGCACGTGCACGTTGACCGTGTCACCGGGGCGGAAGGCCGGGAGGTCCTCACGGAGGGAGGCGGCGTCGACCTGGTCGAGAAGCTGCGACATGACCGTCTGCTTTCCTCGCTGATGCCACAGGTCATCAGCGGAATAATCGTGATGGTGATTGGGGAGCGCCACCTCCGTGCGGGCGTCGGTCCCCCTGTGGCAGGGTCGCCGCGCCGGGTGTGGAGCAGCCGCCTATTCTTCCACGCGCTTCCCTGTCGGCCAAAATCGGCCGTCCTCGCCCTTGCTCCAGCCGAGCTCTTCGAGCGTCGCGCGGTCGTGCTTGTCGAGCGCGGCCGGGTCGCACCGGGCGATGAGGTCCGGCCGGTTGGCGCTCGTACGGGCCAGTGCCTGGTCGCGGCGCCACCGGGCGATCCGGCCGTGGTGCCCGCTGAGCAGCACCTCCGGGATACCGCGGCCCCGCCACTCCGGCGGCTTCGTGTAGACCGGGCCCTCCAGAAGGTCCGCCATCGCACCGGCTGCGAAGGAGTCGTCACGGTGCGACTCCACGTTGCCCAGCACACCCGGCACCAGCCGGGCGATCGCCTCCACCATCACCAGGACCGGTGCCTCCCCTCCGGCGAGTACGTAGTCGCCGACGGAGACCTCCCGCACATCCACGTGTTCGGAGTACTCGTCGATCACGCGACGGTCGATGCCCTCGTACCGTGCGGGCGTGAAGACGAGCCACGGGCTTGCGGAGAGTTCGACCGCGAGCTCCTGGTCGAAGGGCCTTCCGCTGGGGGTGGGCACGATCAGCACGGGAGGCGCGGCGTCGGTCGAGGCGGAGCCGAGGACCTCGTCGAGCGCCTCGCCCCACGGCTCGGGCTTCATGACCATGCCCGGCCCGCCGCCGTAGGGGGTGTCGTCCACGGTGTGGTGCTTGTCGTGTGTCCAGCAGCGCAGATCGTGCACGCGTACGTCGAGCAGCCCGCGGGCGCGGGCCTTGCCGACGAGGGAGACGTTCAGCGGCTCCAGGTACTCCGGGAAGATGGTGACGACGTCGATCCTCACCGTGCGCCGTCCTCCCCGTCCGGGGACGTAGGGGGCTCGCTGCCGTTCCGCACGTCCCCTTCAGGCGTCGCGGCGTGGCTCTCGGGCTCCGCGTCACCTTCGTCGAGCAGTCCCGGGGGCGGGTCGACGAGGATGCGCTGCGCGTCCAGATCGATCTCGGGCACGATCTCGGTGACGAACGGGATCAGCGCCTCGCTGCCGTCCTCGCGCCGGACGACCAGCAGGTCCTGCCCGGGCGGGTGCGCCACTTCCTCGACCCTGCCGACGGTCGTTCCGCCCCGGGTCACCACGTCGAGATCGATCAGCTGGTGATCGTAGAACTCGTCGGGGTCCTCGGGGCGTTCCTCCGGGTCGACCTCGGCGATGAGCAGCGTGTTGCGCAACGCCTCTGCCGCAGTGCGATCGTTCACGCCCTCGAAGCGCAGCAGGAGCCGCCCGCTGTGGACCCGTCCGCGCTCGATGGTGAGCGGTCCGGCCTCCGGCGGGTCCGTGGAGAGCACCGCGCCCGGACCGAGCCTCGATTCCGGCTCGTCGGTCCGTACTTCCACGGTGACTTCGCCCTTGATGCCGTGGGCGCGGCCGATGCGTGCGACTACTAGCTGCACTGTGCCCTCTCCGTGCTTACACGTTCGTAGGTTCGTAGTGTCCAACTGCCCGCCGCCGCCCGGCCGCCGGTACGTTCAGCTCCTCCTCACGCCCCTGAGGGCGGGCCGGCGGGTGAACGCAGCGGGAGGCGGGCCTTGCACGAACGCGGGCCGGAGACGGCCAGTTGCCGTCCCCGGCCCGCGCCGGTACTGCTTCGGGACCGCTCAGCGGACCTGGTCGACGTCGACGAGGTCGACGCGGACGCCACGGCCGCCGAGGGCGCTGACGACGGTACGCAGGGCGCGAGCCGTGCGGCCGCTGCGGCCGATGACCTTGCCGAGGTCGTCCGGGTGGACCCGGACCTCCAGCACACGGCCACGACGCAGGGTGCGGGACTCGACCTGCACCTCGTCGGGATTGTCGACGATGCCCTTAACCAAGTGCTCGAGGGCCTCCTCGAGCATGCTCAGGCCCCGGTCGACTCGTCGGAGGACTCGGCCTTACCGGCCTCGTCCGCCTTCTTGTCGGACTTCTTGGCCTTCGGGGTGATCGCCTCACCCTTGGGCTCGTCCGCCGACTCCTTGGCGGCTGCCTCGAAGAGGGCCTTCTTGTCCGCCTTGGGCTCGGCGACCTTCATCGGCTCGGGGGCGGGCAGGCCCTTGAACTTCTGCCAGTCACCGGTGACCTTGAGGATGGCCGCGACCGGCTCGGTCGGCTGCGCGCCGACACCCAGCCAGTACTGGACGCGCTCCGAGTCGACCTCGATGCGCGAAGGGTTCTGCACCGGGTGGTAGAGCCCGATCTCCTCGATCGCACGGCCGTCACGGCGCGTGCGGGAGTCGGCCACGATGATGCGGTAGTGCGGCGAACGGATCTTGCCCAGTCGCTTCAGCTTGATCTTGACTGCCACTGCTGTGGTGTCTCCTGGTCTTGACGTGGGTGGACACGACGGGTGGCCACGTGGGGTTGCGGTACCCGGATGTCCGATGGACGCGTCAGTCGGAGGAGAGAGGGGTCCTGTGCGACTGTCGAGTACAGCCGCCCATGATGCCATACCTGACCCGGGTGGCCGAACCTGCCCTACGGGCCCCGCGCCACGCTCCGGGGCCCCCGCCCGGCGGCGTCACAGGACGCCGCCCGCGACGTTGCGGACGCGACAACTCCGCGGCTCGGAGCGGCGGGACGCGTCCCCCGATCACCGAGGCCGGGTCAAGGCAGGCATCAGGCAAGGCGGGCATCAGGCGAGGCCGGCAGAGCGCTCGGCCCGCCGGCCTCCCTCATGACGAGACACCGCGCCGCGTGACGCACCGACCCTGCCGGCGCACTCCTGCGCGCCCGGCGCACATCAGCCGACAGCGGCGGCGACCGCCTGGACTCTCCCCGCCGCGGGGGCCTGCTCGCCCGCCGTCTCGGGAATGCGGAACTGCTTGCCGCAGGCTCCGCACATGATCGGCGCCTGCGCCAGGACCGAGGGCACTACGCGGACGTTCCGTCCGCAGTCGCACACGGCCTTGACCCTCACGCCGCCGCCGGACGAGCCGTGCCGTGCGGCAGGCCCGCGGAAGCTGCTTCCTGTGTCGGTCTCCGTCGCCGCGCTGTATGCCGCCAGCGCCCGCTGAAGGCGCTCGCTGGTGGGGCGGTAGCGCCGTCTGGTATCGGGAGAGGGAGTGACGAGCGAGAAACCGCTGCTCGGATGTGGCTCCTCGGGGTGTACGAGGCCGAGTTCCTCGGCGATCGCGAGGAATCTGCGGTTGTGGTAGCGGCCCGCGCGGGACGTATCACGGATGCCGCGCGCGGCGGCGATGCCGTGAACGGCCTCGTGCAGCAGCCGCTCGAAGGAGAGTCCGCTGCCGCATGCGGACGAGGACTCTCCGATCAGTGATTCGGGGGCAGCGAGGTCCGGCAGCTCGGAGTGGTGCCTTTGAATGTCGGCCCAAGCAGCTGCCAGCTCGGCGGCGAGGACAGGTGGTGTCGTGCTCACGTCGTGCTCAACGAGTCGGACCGCCTCAGTGTTCCGATTCCGGGGCAACCTAAATAATTTGCACGTACCGGTCAGTCCCTGCCCGAGATACTCCGAGCGGGCAGTCGTGACGGAATCGTGGAGAATCCACACAGCCGACACAACCGGGACCTACCTCCGGATAGACCCGGTCGGTAGCGATCGGTACACCTGGGTGACCATACCGACATACCCCGGAGCCCCATCAACCGGGGTATCCCCAGCTCATTGGCAATATCCGGGATTCTGATTACTATCCGCCCATGCCTCACCACGCCGACGAGCGTTTCCTGACTCGTAACGGCATGGCCGCCCGCCAATTGGCTGCGCTGCTGCTGAATCACGCACCCCAGAGCCGTCTTCCGAGGCTGCGCGACTTCGCCGGCGAGTTGAAGGTGGGCAACGGGACCGTGCAGGCAGGGCTGCAGCTGCTGGAGGAGGCCGGTGCCGTCGAGACGAAGGCGCGCGGACACCTGGGCACGTTCCTCATACGGTCCGACCGTGCCGCCCTGTGGCGGCTGGCGGGCCTCGGCACGCTCCTCGCGGCCATGCCGCTGCCGTACTCGCACCGGTACGAAGGGCTGGCCACCGGGCTCAAGGCCGCCTTCGAGGAGGCCGGGGCACCGTTCGCCGTCACGTTCATGCGGGGTGCCTCCACGCGCCTGGCGGCGCTCCTCGAGCACAAGGCGGACCTCGTCGTCCTCTCCCGCTTCGCCGCGGACCGGCTCACCGCCGACCACCCAGTGGAACTTCTCGCGGACCTGGGACCGGGCACGTACGTGGGATCTCACGGTCTTCTGCTGCGCCGTGGCGTCGCGCTGGAGACGAAGGGGCTCCGCGTCGCGGTCGACTCCTCTTCCGAGGACCTGCGGATGCTGACCGCCCGCGCATTCGCGGGGCGCGAGGACGTCGAGTGGGTGGAGTCGTCCTACATGCAGCTGCGCGGGCTCTTCGCACGCGAGCGCGTGGACGCGACGGTGTGGAACCTCGACGAGGTGAGCGACCACCTCGGCCCGGACGTCGAAGTGATGCCTCTGCGCGAGGAGATCGACCGCGAGCTCGCGCAGCGCAATTCCAGCGCCGCCCTGATCGGGCGGGCGGGCGAGGGTGACGCCCTGGAGACGGTGCGTTCCTCGCTGGACTTCGAGCTCGTCACGCGCGTGCAGGGAGAGGTGCTGCGGGGAGAACGCGTACCGCTGTACTGAGAAAGCAGAGCACCGGGGGTCCTCAAAATCCAGAATCCTGGTTACTGTCATGCCTGGTGGGAGCACCCGCGGAAGGACATGCCATGGAGGAGAAGCTGGCCCTTCGGATCCAGTTGTTCCGGGAGAGCGGTCAAGTGCGCGCCGAAGTGGCCGACTTCGTCCGTGCGGAGCTGGAGGCACTGGCCGGTGAGGGCCGCACCGTCACCGAGGAGACCGCGGGGATGCTCACCAGCCATCTGATGATGGCGCTGCACAGGGCGCAGAACGGCGAGCCGGTCGAAGCGCCCGACGGGCAGGAGGCCATCGCCGCCGAACTCGCCGAGGTGCCGACGGCGGTCGATACGGCACAGCGGATCGCCGACCGCGCCGAGCAGAGACTCAGCGCCTCCCTTCCCCCCTCCGAAGTCGCATACCTGGCACTGCACATGGCCGTGCTCGACCGGCGTTCACCGATGGCGCAGGCCGCGCCCGAGCACACGAACGACTGACACCGGTCCGGACCACACCGGCAGCGAAGCCGCGTACAGCAGAAAGGAAACCGCCGTGACGAGGATCCTCACCGGTGGCGTCGGCAAGGCCCAAGTCGCCGAAACGCTCGGCGAGCTGGGCATCGGCGGGCTTGAGATCACCGTCTCCAGCGACATGGAGGCCGCGATGAAGCTGCGCGCCGGCCAGGCCGACTACTACCTGGGCACCTGCCACACCGGAGCCGGAGCCTCCCTGGGTGTGCTGCTCGGGGTGCTGGGCAGTGGCACGTGCCACACCTTCGGACGGCGCGTCCCCACCGAGGAGGACGTCGCGGAACTCCTCGACAGCGGCAAGAAGGTCTTCGGCTTCGGCATGGACCAGATCTCCGACACGGCACCGGTGATCGCCCATGCCATCGCAGCACGCAACGCCTGACCACTCTCCGCCCGAACCCCCTGACCGCTACACCGGGTCCAAAGGAGCAGCCCTGTGAGCACCCTTCTGGCCGGCGCGGTGAGCGCGGGCAAGCACAGTCTCGACCTGTCGCCGGCGCAGCAGATCACCGTCGTCGTCCTGTGTGCGCTGACGGCCCTCATATCCCACATGGCACTGGCCGTGTTCAACGACGGCGTGCGGCCCTTCATGCTGGACTTCATCCAGGGCAACAGCACGCGGAACGCCACGACCGCTGTCTCCTTCGGACTGTCCGCGGGGTTCATCTTCGGACTCGGCGCGCCGATGGCGCTCTCCACCGGAGTGCTCAACCCCTGGCTGCTCTTCCTGCCGACCGACGTGCTCGGCATCCTCTCGCCGAAGAAGTGGATCGCCCCGCTGCTGGGCGGCGCGTGGGGCGCTGTGATCATCTTCGGGCTCAACGGTGCGAACGAGGCGGCGCACGACCTGCCCGTCGACTTCCTCACCGCCATGCAGGAGATGTCGACGCCGATCCTCTTCCTGTTCACGCTCTTCCCGGTCCTGGCCATCACCCGGCAGTTCGGCAGGCTCCGCGGCGCCGTGGCGGGCGTGGTGGAACTGGCGCTGGTGATCGTGACGATGAAGCTCTGGCCGGACGTCTTCCCGGGCGCTCCGGCGATGGCGGTCGGAGTGGTCACGCTGATCGGCTTCGCCGTCGCCAAGGACATGCGGCAGAGGCGCGCCGAGCGGGCGGAGAAGGCCGCGGCGGAGGCGGACGGGCAGGAGGACGGCACGTCGCGGCAGGACGCTCCTGTCGACGACCCGATGCAGTCGCTGTTCAGCGCGAGCGCAGCGCGGCTGCGGCGGCATCTTCCGATCTTCATGGTGCTCGGTGCGGGCGTCTGCCTGCTCGCGCAGATGCATGTCTTCGGCGGTGGCGAGGCGACGAGCTTCCTGATAGCCGACGGGGACTACTCGGGTGCCGCGCAGGTCGACTTCTACCGCGTCTTCGGGTTCATCCCCCTGATCGCCACCACGGCGCTCGCCTCCGGTGCGTACGCGATCGCCGGCTTCACGTTCGTCTACCCGGTCGGATATCTGCTGCCGAGTCCATGGCTCGCGCTGCTGGCGGGCGCCGCGATCTTCGCCGTGGAGGTGCTGGCGCTGTCGTGGATCGGGAAGATGCTCGGCAGGCTGCCGTCCGTACGCGACTCGTCCGAGCATCTGCGCAACGCGATCAGCGAAAGCCTCTGGCTGGCCATCCTGTTCGGGTCCCTGCTGGCCGCCAACACGATGGGCGGCGGCCTCGGCATCCTGATCGTGGGCGGTCTGTATCTGCTGAACGAGGCCATGGGACGGGTAGTGGTACGGATGGCCGCCGCCCCCGCCGCTGTGCTGGTGGGCGGTGTGCTGCTCAACCTTCTGCACTGGCTGGACCTGTTCACACCGGTCAAGGGCTGACGGGGGCAGCCGTACGCGTCCCGGCCGGCCGCGCCGTCGGCCCTCAGGAAGGCACCAGCACCATGCACGAGCCGTACCGTCCCCGGCAGTCAGCGGCCTCGTCCGCCGTCGAACCGTCCGCGCAGGCGGCCCCGGGAGCGCTGCTGCGCACCGTGGCCGGGGAACTGTCGCCGGCGCTCGTGGACGGGCCGGTCCTCGCGCACGAGCATCTCGCTCTGGACCTGTCACGCGAGACCGACACCGCAGCGGTGCTCGGTCCTGATCACCGCGGACCCGTCGCCGTCGAACTGGCCGAACTGCGCGACACGTACGGCCTCTCGCTCGTCGTTGAACTGACCTGCCGTGGCATGGGCCGCGACGTGAAGACGCTCGCCGAGATCTCCCAGCGGTCCGGTGTGGATGTGATCGCCGCGACAGGCTGGTACTACGAACGGTTCCACCCCCGGGACGTCGCGTCCCTGAGCGAGACCGAGTTGGCCGATTTGCTGGTGAGGGACGTCCGGGAGGGCATCGGCTCGACGGGAGTGCGGCCCGGAGTCATCGGCGAGGTGGGCAGCCACGGCGACGAACCGAGCAGCGCGGAGACCCGGACGCTGTCAGCGGCTGCGTGCGCGGCAGTGGCGACAGGGCTGTCCGTCGCCACGCACGCGCAGCTGGGACGCGGCGGCCTCGCACAGCTGGACCTGCTCACCAAGGCGGGCGTTCCGCCGCACCGCATCAGCATCGGGCACCAGGACCTGCTCGACGACCCGGCGGTCCACCGCGAGCTGGCAGCCGCCGGCGCGTACGTCGCCCTGGACACGATCGGCAAGGAGAGCTACCAGAGCGACCGGACGCGGCTGCGGCTGCTGCTGGCGCTGCTGGAGGCCGGTCACGCGGACAGAGTGCTGCTCAGCTGCGACGTGTCACGGTTCGGCTATCTGCGCAGCGAGGGCGGGGCGGGGTACGGCCATCTCTTCCGGTCCTTCCTGCCGCAGGTACGGGCGGCGGGGGCCGACGAGGCAGTCATCGATCTGCTGACGCGGCGCAATCCGCTGCGCTTCCTGGCGGGCGGAGACAGCCGGACAGATCAGCCGGACAGCGAGGAGCTGTGAGATGGACGTGCGACTGCCGCAGACTTTCCCGCTGCCCACTGTCCTGCTGGACGAGGCGATCCAACAGCAGTTCCGCCTCATGGAGTGCACGGCACGCCATTTCGAGGGTCAGCAGCTGTTCGAGCCGGACGCGGGAGTGGTGCCGGGCCTGGGCAGGCCGCGTACGACTGCACGCGTCGAGGCGGTGCTGGCCGACTTCTTCGGTACGGAGGATGCGGCGCTCGTGCAGGGGGCCGGTACGGGAGCGATCCGCGCCGCGCTCTCCGCGGCGGTCCCCGCCGGGGAGGAGCTGCTCATCCACAGGGCGCCTGTCTACCGCACCACTGAAGTCACGTTGCGCGGTCTGGGCGTCCGCACAGTGGACGTGGACTTCAACGACCGGGACGAACTGGACCGGGCTCTCGCCGGCGGCCGCTTCCGCTACGCCTACCTGCAGCACACCCGGCAGCGCCTCGGCGACTCCTACTCCCCGGGCGAGGTCCTCGCGGCCTTCAGGGCGGCGGGTGTGCGCTCAGTGGTCGACGACAACTACTCCGTCTTCCGCGTGCCTTCCTGCGGAGTCCAACTCGGCGCGGACGTCTCCTGCTTCTCCCTGTTCAAACTGCACGGCCCGGAGGGGGTCGGTGCGGTCGTCGGCGCTCAAGAAGTCATCGCCGGAGTGCGCGCGGACAACTACTCGGGAGGCGGCCAGGTACAGGGGCACCAGGCCCTCGACGCCCTGCGTGCGCTGACGCACGTGCCCGTCATGTGGGCCGTGCAGTCGCGCACCGGCGCTGAGGTCGCACAGCGGCTGCAGGCCGGCGAGGTCCCCGGAGTGGCAGAAGTGCGCATCGCCAACGCGCAGGACCGGTGCCTCCTGGTGCGCCTCGAACACCCCGTCGCCCGCGAACTGCCGACGTTCGCCGCCCGCCACGGGGCCGCCCCGTACCCGGTCGGCTCCAACTCGCGGTACGAGATCGCGCCGCTCTTCTACCGCATGTCCAGCTCCTCGCTCGACGACGCACCCGAACTGGCCGACTGGACCGTACGGATCAACCCCATGCGAGCTGGAGCGGACCTCGTGATCCACATCCTGAGGCGGAGCCTCGAAGACCTCTTCGCCGCGCACGACCTGCCCGCCGTCCGGAAGGGCTGATCTTGTTCCTCGACACCGTCCTCGCCCGCAACCCCGAACTGGCCGAGGCAGCGGCCGCACTGCACGACAAGGGCGCGATCCCCCCGGACACCTATGTGGTCGACCGCGACGCGGTGGAGGCGAACGCCGAGCTGCTGGCCCGTGAGGCACAGCGGCTGGGGCTCGGGCTCTGGTTCGTCGTCAAGCATCTGGGCCGCAACCCGGAACTGATCCGGGCCGTCGCCCGCCACCTGCCCGAGGCCGCGGCCATCGACGCCCCGGAGGCGCGTGCGCTGAAGGCCGCCGGAGCCCGCCCCGGCAACGTGGGCCACCTGGTCCAGATCCCGCGGCGTGCGCTGCCTGAGGTACTGGGCTGGAGGCCGGCGTACGTGACCGTCTTCGACACGGACAACGCTCGCGCCGTCTCGGCGGAGGCCGTCCGTCAGAACACCGTCCAGGACGTGCTGGTACGCATCGAGGGCGACCCCGAGTCCGTCTATCCCGGGCAGGAGGGCGGCGTACCGCTGGAGCGTCTGGACTCGTTCGCCGAGGCGGCCGAGGCTCTGCCGGGAATCCGTATCGCTGGTGTGACGGGCTTCCCGTGTCTGCTGTGCGATCCCCGGACGGGTACTCCGCAGCCGACGACGACCTTCGCCCTGCTCCGGAAAGCGCGCGCACAGTTGGCCGGGCGCGGGCACACCGGCCTGAGGCTCAGCGCTCCGAGCGCCACCTGCGTCACGAGCCTCCCCTTGCTGTCGGATCTCGGCGCGACGCACGGAGAACCCGGTCACGCGCTCACCGGGACGACGCCGCTGCACGCGCTCGACCGGGAACAGCCCGAGCGTCCTGCGTACGTCTACGTCACCGAGGTCTCCCACACGCTCGCAGACGGCCGCCCCGCACTGTACGGAGGCGGTTTCTATCCCCGGGCAGACATCAGGGACGCGCTGCTGTACCGGACCGGCACGCGGCTTCGCGTCGGCGGTGTCCCGGCGGAGAACATCGACTACTACCGGCTGCTGTCCGCGCCGAACCACGGCCAGGCGGACGGCGCTCCCCGTTCCGCACCCCCAGATGTACGCGCGGGCGACACAGCAGTGCTGGCCTTCCGCACCCAGATCTTCGTCACACGCAGCAACGTGGCGGTCGTCTCAGGTCTCTCCTCAGGCGCACCGGAACTGACGGGACTGTACGGCCCGCTCGGAGGTGCCCTGTGACGGGCGGACTGGCGGCGGGCAGGACGGTGATCGTCGTCGTCGACGGCCTCGGCATCGGCGCCATGCCGGACGCCGGACAACTCCGTCCGGGCGACCGGGCGGCGGACACCCTGGGCCACCTGCTCGACCACTGCCGCAGCGAACGCGGTACAGCGCTGCGTCTGCCCGTGCTGGGCGCGCTGGGTCTCGGTCTGCTGCACCCCCACCCCGATCTCGCCAGAGGGACGGAGCTGCCGGTCGCCGTCGCACGGGCGGGTCTCGGCTACCCCGGAGCGGACACCTACGCCGGCCATCAGACGCTGACGGGAGCCGACTTCAGCCAGGTCACCGTCGCGAACCTCGGCCGGTTCCTGCCCGAGGTGACCGCGGCCGCCGAGAAGGCGGGCCACCACGTCGAGCTGCTCGACGGCCAGCCGCTGGCAGTGGTCGACGGCCGTGTGCTCGTGCACGACAACCTGGAGGCCGACCCCGGCATCAACTGGAACGTCTCCGGACGGCTCCAGGACCTGCCTTTCGCGGAGATCCTCGCCCTCGCCCGCACGGTCCGTGCCGTGGCCCCGGTGGCCAGGGTCATCGCGGTGGGCGGTCACGCGGACCGGCCGCTTCCGGCGTACGTACGGCCCGGCGACGGCGGCACCGTGGGGCTGGACACCCCGGCGACCGGCTTCTACCGCAACGGCGGCCTGCAGGTGCAGCACCTGGGCGCCCCGACGGACCACGCACGTCAGCTCCCGGAGGTGGCTGCCCGGGCGGGCGCCGCGGTGGCGCTGGTCGGAAAGGCGGCCGACATCCTGTCGTGCGACTCGGCGGTACGCCTGCCCGCGGTGCGTACGGACGAGGTGCTGGCGCACACGCTCGCGGTGCTGCGGGACGACGTGCCGGACGGCCCCGGCAGCCGGCTGCCGGGCGTGGGCGGGCTGCTGGTGGTGGCCAACGTCCAGGAGACCGACCTGGCGGGCCATCAGCAGGACGCCCGGCGCTACGGCAGCGTGCTGGAGCAGGTGGATGCCGGACTCGGCGCACTGGTCGAGGAGTTGTGCCGTCCCGGCGACCGTCTGATCGTCACGGCCGACCACGGGAACGACCCGACAATCGGACACGCCTACCACACCCGCGAGTACGTCCCGGTGCTCATCCACCGGCCGGGCGCAGCACGGACAGAGGTCCTCGCGGAGGCGGGCGGCCTGGCCGACGTCGGGGCCACAGCCGCCCGCTTCCTGGGTCTCGATCCCGGCGAGCTCGCCGCCGGTATGCCGCTGCGTGCGTGACGGGACGAACAGCGGCCTACCGGCGGTCGCACTGCAGCGGTGACGCGCGGCCAACGCACCGCTCCGTCACGCGGCGGTGCGCATCAGCCGAAGACGCGGTCCCGCTGATCGGGCACGATGCTGCCGTCCGGACGGCGCATCGCGGAGAGCGATCCGTCCTCGTTGATGTATCCCGAGGTGGCGCAGGGGTACGGCGACGCCTTCCGCGGCAGCGGTTCGATGAACATGGGGTTCACGAGCCAGCGGCCGTCCGCGTTGTCGTAGGCGCGGCACATGATCTCGTCCTTGTTCCGGTTGAGGACGAGGTGCGCCCCCGTGGCGTCACGCACGAAGGTGACGTCGGTGTCGGCGTCGCCTCCGCCCAGGGCGATGCGCCGTGCGCTGTCCTGACGCTCCCACGCCGCCGGGCCGTCGATCCCGTAGATGTCCTGGTTGATCCAGCAGCGCTTGCCGTCGATGTAGGGGATGGTCTCCCCCCTGCTCGCGGGCTCGCCGCCGCAGCCCTCGTTGCGGTAGGTGATGCGGCCGTCCCGCAGGACACTGCGGATGGCGATCGTGTGCTCGGCGTCGACGCCGACGCCCTTGGCCCACGCCTCGGCGGCGTACTCGACGCCCGCGGAGACGACGTACACCTCGAATCCGGCCCGCTGGAGCGTGCGGATCAGGTCCTTCTGCTGCGGGTAGTAGCGCACGTACGCGGGCATCGTGTGCGTCCCGACCTTCATCTCGCTGCCCACCGGCGCGGCGAGGCTCTTCTTCCGCCCCGCTTCCGCGTACGCGGAGACCTCCCGCGGCGTGTGACCGGCGAACAGCTGGGCCACCCAGGCGTATTCGGGCACCGTGCGGCGGTGGTTCCAGCGGCCGCCGAAGGCCGGGTCGCCGTCCATCGTCTGCGCTTCGGTGCGGATCTCGAAGATCTCGTCGGTGCAGTCGGCGTCCGTGGACGTGGGCAGCGGGCTGCCGACGGGGACCGACGTCCCGCACGCTTCGGTGAGCGCGCGGTCGGCGGCGGGAGTGAGCCACTTGCTGGTGTCGCTCCAGCTCCTCGGGCGGAGGATCTTGTCGTGCTGGAGGGCCCACACGAGCGTGACGTCTGTCGTGTCGTTCTTCACGACTGTGTTGTCCCAGTCGAACGCCGCGACGGGGCGGTGGCTGGAGCCGCCGGCACGTTCGGAACGGCCGCACGTGCCGCGCTCGTCGATCAGCCGCTGGAGCGCTGACCGGTTCTGCCCGTACCACTCCAGCTTCTTGTCGAGCTGCGGGCATTTCGCGGCAGGTGCGTGGGGAGCGGCGGCGGCCTCCGGGGCGTGCGGTGCGCCGGAGGCCGCGACGGCGGGGACGGGGACCGCGGCGGTCAGCGCCGCGGCCGCGAGACTCATTGCAACGAAGGCGGATCGAGTGCGCACAGGGCTCTCCGGTCAGTCGTAGCGCGGGTGACGTGGGGTCACCGGGAAGCTCGTCTGTTCCCGCGACACCACTCCGGGTGACGTGCACAGTACATCTATCACCTGGCGGGACTTCCGCGTTCGTCCACCGAGAGCAAGAACCGGAGGTGCTGAGCGCCGGCCGGGGAGGGGCGGACGGGGTCACCGACCGCCCGGAGGCAGTCAGGTCAGGGCCTGCCCTGCCCCTGGCGCTCCTCCTGACGGACGCCCGCCCGTTCGTCGCTCGCGACGCCCCGCTCGACGAGGTCCAGTTCGGGCGTCTGCCATTCCTCGGCCGTCATGGCGAACCGCTCGTGGTCCCGCCAGGCGTCGTCGAGGAAGAGCATGCGCGGCGAGAACCCCTCGTGCCGGAAGCCGAGACGGCGCGCCATCGCGATGGAACGGTCGTTGTCGGGCTGGACGTTGATCTCCAGCCGGTGCAGACCGAGCCCCTCCGGCGCACTGGCGAAGCACCGGTCGACGATCAGCCGCATCCCCTCGGTCATGCGCCCGGTCCCGGCGTACGGCACGTAACTGTCGTAGCCGAGCGCGCCGTTGCAGAAGCGGGCGCGGACGATGTTGGCGACGTTGACGCGCCCGACCAGCCCGTCGTCCTCTTTGTCGAAGATCATGAAACTGCGCAGGGCGGGGCCCTGACGGCGCAGCAGATCGGGCAGCCCGTCCGGCTCGACCGGGTTCCAGGGGCTGAGGTGGTCGGCGGAGCGGAGGACCGCCTCACGGTAGACGGTCTCGTCGCCGGGCTGCGGGGGCCGGATGTATACGCGCATGCACGACATCATCCGCCCCCGCGCCCGATGGTTCACTTCGGGGGCAGCATGTCCTTGAACTCCTGCGGCAGCTCGAAGTCGCCGCCGCCCTGTCCGGCACCGTCGGCCGCGCCGCCGAAAGCACCGCCCTGACCTGCGGCCTTGCGCTGTGCGGCCGCCTGCTCCTCCTGCTTGCGCTTCATCGGGTTGCCCGACTGGCGCTTGCCCTTCGCCTTCTTCGGCTGCTTCTTCTTCCGCCCGGCACCGCCGCCCATGCCCGGCATCCCGGGCATTCCCGGCATGCCGCCGCCCTGCGCCATGCGGGACATCATCTTGCGCGCCTCGAAGAAGCGCTCGACGAGGTTCTTCACCGCGCTGACGTCCACACCGGAGCCCCGGGCGATGCGGGCACGGCGCGAGCCGTTGATGATCGTGGGCTCGGCACGCTCGTTCGGGGTCATCGACTTGATGATCGCGGCCGTGCGGTCGACCTCGCGCTCGTCGAGGTCGTTGATCTGGTCCTTCATCTGGCCCATGCCGGGCATCATCCCGAGCAGCTTGGAGATCGAGCCCATCTTGCGGACCTGCTCCATCTGCGCCAGGAAGTCGTCGAGCGTGAACTCCTTGGGCCCCTTCTGCAGCTTCGCGGCCATCTTCTCGGCCTCTTGCTGGCTGAAGGTCTGCTCCGCCTTCTCGATCAGCGTGAGCATGTCGCCCATGCCGAGGATGCGGGACGCCATGCGGTCCGGGTGGAACGCGTCGAAGTCGTCCAGCTTCTCGCCGTTGGAGGCGAACATGATCTGCTTGCCCGTGACCTGCGCCACGGACAGGGCGGCGCCGCCTCGCGCGTCGCCGTCGAGCTTCGAGAGCACCACGCCGTCGAAGCCGACGCCGTCCCGGAAGGCCTCCGCGGTCGTGACGGCGTCCTGACCGATCATGGCGTCGACGACGAAGAGGATCTCGTCGGGGCTGACGGCGTCCCGGATGTCGGCGGCCTGCCGCATGAGTTCCTCGTCGATGCCGAGGCGTCCGGCGGTGTCGACGACGACCACGTCGTGGTGCTTGTCGCGGGCGTATCCCACGGAGTCCTGGGCGACCTTGACCGGGTCGCCCACGCCGTTCCCGGGCTCCGGCGCGTAGACGGCCACCTCTGCCCGCTCCGCGACGACGGAGAGCTGGTTGACGGCGTTCGGGCGCTGGAGGTCACAGGCGACCAGCAGCGGGGCGTGGCCCTGCTGCTTGAGCCAGCGGCCGAGCTTGCCCGCGAGCGTCGTCTTACCCGAGCCCTGCAGACCGGCGAGCATGATGACGGTCGGCGGGTTCTTGGCGTACCGCAGGCGGCGGGTCTCGCCGCCGAGGATGCCGATGAGCTCCTCGTTGACGATCTTGATGACCTGCTGGGCGGGGTTCAGGGCCTGTGAGACCTCCGCCCCGACGGCGCGCTCCTTGACCTGCTTGATGAAGGCACGGACGACGGGGAGGGCGACATCCGCCTCCAGCAGGGCGATGCGGATCTCGCGCGCCGTGGCGTCGATGTCCGCCTCGGACAAGCGGCCCTTGCCCCGTAGGTTCTTGAAGGTCGCTGCGAGGCGATCGGAGAGAGTGTCGAACACGGCGGTCGCGGATCCTTCGCGTCTGGGTACTGGGTTCAGTCGGAGTCGGCCTCCCAGGGTATCCGTCCGCACGCACTCCGGTCAGGTCCGGTCAGCGACCCCGCACCGGGCCCGCGGGGGCGGCCGCTCCGCTTCCCAGGTCACGCTCGAGGTCACGGGCGAGCCCGGCTGCCTCTGCCGCCGGCAGAGGCGCGCTGTCGGGGCCCGTGACATAGAACGCGTCCACGGCGTTGGAGCCGAGCGTGCTGACGTGCGCGCTGCGCACGATCACGCCCGCGCCCTCCAGGGCCCGGCCGATGCGGTAGAGCAGTCCCTGCGCGTCCTGTGCGCGAATCTCCAGGACAGTGGCCACTTCCGAGCCCGCGGGAGCGACACTCACCCGGGGAGGCGGCGCGTGGCTGACCCGCCGGGGCCTGCGGTAGGCGGCTTCACGCTCGGCGAGGCGCGCGGCGATGTCGAGCGAGCCGTCGAGGGCGCGGGCAAGGTCGGAGCGGAGCCTCGTCGCGAGCGGCAGCGATCCGAATTCGGTGGCGACCCGCCACGACAGCAGCATGACGGACGCCTCGCCTCCCGGACCCGGCGCAGCGTCCGGCAGCCGTAGCACTCGCAGGTCGGCGGAGCGGACAGTGAGACGGTGCAGCGCGAGGACCCCGGCCACCGCCGGCAGAACACCCATCGCGTACGGGCGGGACGTGTCCGGTGCGGTAGCCGGAGCGGGCGGACCGTCCGGAGCGGGCGGCGCGGGGACAGCGACGAGCAGTTCGACGCCGACGGGTTCCTGCTCCTCCGGCAGTGCTTCACGATCACCCGCCGGAGGTGCCGCCGAGCGGTCCTCCGCAGGTCCCTCCGGCCGGCTGCGCAGCGTGAGTACGGGGCCGCCGGAGCGCCACGCCTCTGAGGCGAGCTGCTCGGCCTCGGCTGTGGGCACGTAGGGGTCGGTGTGCTGTTCGGCAGTCTCCCCGGCCAGTACTCCGGCAACCCGTTTCACCAAATCGGTGACGAGCGCGCTGCGCCACGACGACCAGGCGGCTGGACCGGTGGCGAGTGCGTCGGCCTCTGTGAGCGCGTGCAGCAGTTCGAGCGTGCCGGCCGATCCGACAGCGTCGGCGACGGAGCGGATGGTCGCCGGGTCGTCCAGATCGCGCCGGGTCGCCGTCTCGACCAGCAGCAGGTGGTGGCGTACGAGCATCGCCACGACCTCGACGTCGGGGGCGGCGAAGCCCATGCGGCAGGCCGTGTCGCGAGCGATCGTCTCACCCACGATCGAGTGGTCCCCCGGCCAGCCCTTGCCGATGTCGTGCAGCAGAGCGCTCACCAGCAGCAGATCGGGCCGCTGCACGCGGCGCGTCAGCGCGGAGGCGCGGACGGCTGTCTCGACGAGATGACGGTCGACGGTGAACCGGTGTACCGGGTTGCGCTGCGGGCGGCTGCGGACACGCTCCCAGTCCGGTAGCAGCCGCGTGATGAGGCCCTCCGCCTCGAGCGCCTCCCAGACGGGCACGGTCGCCTCCCCCGCCCCGAGCAGGCTGACGAACTGCTGGCGAGCCTCCGCGGGCCACGGCACGGGCAGCGGGTCGTACGCAGTCGCCGCCTCCTGTGCCCCGGTGGCACCCGTTCCGCTCGTCGCACTTGCCCCGCTCGTGGCGCCGGTCGACGTCTGTCCACCCGTCCCCGGGGACAGTCCCGACGCCGGACGGCTGCCCCGCGGAGACGCGCCACGGGACGCCTCGGCCAGCCGCCGTACGGCCGGCGGAGCGAGCGGGAGCTGCGCCTGCGCCGCCGCGGCGGCCGCACGCAGAAGGAGCACCGGATCGCGCTCAGGCCGGGCAGTGCGTGCGAGCACTGCCTCGCCGTCGTGCTCGACGACGCCCTCCGCGAGCGGTGTACGCCCCTGGTCGGCAGCGCGACGGCTTCCGCCGCCCAGCATCCCCCGCAGCCGGGACGATCTGCCCGCGCGTCCCCGCAGGACGCGGTTCACCTCGCGCCACGTCACGTCGTTCGCGTAGGCGACGGTGCGCGCGGCTTCGTAGACCTGCCGCAGCAGTACGTCGGAGTCGAGCAGCCCGACAGCTGCGGCGACCTGGCTCTGGTCCTGCTGGGCGAGCCTGTCGGTGGCGCGGCCCGTGGCCAGGTGCAGCGCGTCGCGGACGTCGAGCAGCACCCGCCGGGCCTCCTCCAGTCCGCCGCGCGGCGGGTCCGCCAGCCAGGAGGCCGCCACCGCGCGCAGCAGGGTGGCGTCGCGCAGGCCTCCCCGCGCCTCCTTCAGGTCCGGTTCGAGGAGGAATCGCAACTCGCCGTGCGAGCGCGTCCGTTCATCGGCCAGCTCTCCGGCCTCGGGCAGGCGCTTGTGCGCTTCCGCACGCCACCTGGCGAACGCCTCCCCCCTCAGCTGCGCCGTCAGCGCCTCGTCGCCGGCGACGTGCCGCGCGTCCAGCAACCCCAGTTGCGCCTTGAGGTCCTGCTGCGCGACCGCGCGTACCTCGGAAGGCGTCCGCACCGAGTGGTCGAGCGCGATCCCGAGGTCCCAGACCGGATACCAGATCTGGTCGGCGAGCCGTGCGATCTCGCCCTTCGCTCTGCTCCCGTCGTGCAGGAGCAGCAGGTCGAGGTCGCTGCGCGGTGACAGCTCTCCCCGGCCGTACCCGCCGACCGCCACGAGCGCGACGCCCGGGTCCGCGGGCCCCAGCAGTCCGCACAGCCACTGGTCGGTGATGCGTGCGAGCTCCTCGCGCCGTGCCGGTCCGGAGGACGCTCCGCCCAGCGGCCAGAGGTCCCCGCCGCCCGCCACGGCGTTCCGGGCGCCGTCGAGGAGGCGCAGCCGCGCCGCCGCGTACCCGCCCGGCCGCACGGCGGGTCCGGCTTCCGGAGCGGCGGCCGCCCGTGTGGTTTCGGTTTGTTCGACCATGTTCGGTCCCCGGTTCCTGTCCGTGCCGGCGGCTTGCTGCTGAGCGCTGCGCGAAGACCGCGGGTGCGTCCCTGGCGCACCCGCGGTCTGCGCGGGACGCCCGGGACGTCCTAGAGGGCCTCCGGCCCTCGCTCGCCCGTACGCACCCGTACTGCCGTCTCCACAGGCACCGTCCAGACCTTGCCGTCGCCGATCTTTCCGGTGCGGGCCGACTTGACGACGACTTCGAGCAGTTCCTCCGCGTCCTCGTCCTCGGCAAGGACCTCGATGCGCACCTTGGGCACCAGGTCGACGGTGTACTCCGCGCCCCGGTAGACCTCTGTGTGGCCGCGCTGGCGTCCGTAGCCGCTGGCCTCGGTGACCGTCAGCCCCTGCACGCCGAAGGCGCGCAGGGCCTCCTTCACGTCCTCCAGCTGGTGCGGCTTGACGACCGCGGTGATGAGCTTCATGCGTCCACCTTCTTGTCGGAGAGCTGACCGGGCGCTGCGACTGCTTCGTGCTGCCCGCCGGCGCCCTGCACGGCCGGGGCGGGACGGGCGGAGGACGAGGAACCGCCGACCGCGCTGAAGTCGTAGGCGGTCTCCGCGTGGTACGCCCTGTCGAGCCCGCTCGTCTCGTCGTCCTCACCGGCACGGAAGCCGATCGTCACGTCGATCAGCTTGGCGATGACCCAGGCCATCGCGAAGGAGTACGCCATCACCGAGAAGGCCCCGACGGCCTGCTTGCCGAACTGGCCGAGACCGCCTGCGCCGTCGACGGCCAGGAATCCCACCATCAGCGTGCCGATCAGTCCGCCGACGAGATGGACGCCGACGACGTCGAGCGAGTCGTCGAAGCCGAGCGTGAACTTGAGGCTGACCGCCCAGGAGCACACCGCACCGGCGACCACTCCGATGGCGAGCGCCCCGGGCGCGTTGACGTTCGCCCCCGCGGGCGTGATCGCGACGAGGCCCGCGATGGCCCCGGACGCCGCGCCCAGCGTCGTGAAGGCCCCGTGCCGGATGCGCTCGTACAGCAGCCATCCGAGGACCGCGGCGCCGGTGGCGAGCTGGGTGTTCATGGCCATGGTCGCCGCGGTGCCGTCGGCGGCGAGGGCCGATCCCGCGTTGAACCCGAACCAGCCGAACCACAGCAGCGCCGCGCCCAGCACCACCAGCGGAAGGCTGTGCGGCCGCATGGGCTCCTTCTTGAAGCCGATCCGCTTGCCCACGACGAGGACGGCGGCCAGCGCACCGACACCGGCGTTGATGTGGACAGCCGTTCCGCCGGCGAAGTCGATGACCCCGAGCTCGAACAGCCAGCCACCCTCGGCCCAGACCCAGTGGGCCACGGGGAAGTAGACGACCGTCGCCCACACCGCGATGAAGACGGCCCACGCCCCGAACTTCACACGGTCCGCCAGCGCACCGCTCATCAGCGCGGGCGTCAGGATGGCGAACATCATCTGGAAGAGCGCGAAGGCGAAGACGGGGATGCCGCCCTTCTCGGTCAGCGTCTCGACGGAGATGCCCTTCAGGCCGATGAAGTCGAGGTTCCCGATGACGCCGGCCGTGTCGGGGCCGAACGCCAGCGAGTAGCCGTAGAGCACCCACAGGACGCTCAGGATGCCCAGGGAGATGAAGGACATCATCAGCATGTTGAGGGCACTTTTGACCCTGACCATGCCGCCGTAGAAGAAGGCGAGTCCTGGTGTCATCAACATGACCAGGAACGCGCTGAGCATGACGAAAGCGGTATCCGCGCCGTTCAACGTGAACGTCTCCTCAGGTAACGACCCGTGCGGGTGGACGGGATGGGCCGGGGATGCTCGCAAGGCTCCACGGGGCCCGTTTCCGCTGATGCCGCCGGGTGTTTCGCTGTGGTGACGATGCTCGCGGCAGTGTTACGCCCGCATGAACGGCCATGAGATGCCGACCGTCCGACTGCTCTCACGTCCGCCGGTGCGGCCCGCCCGGCACTCAGGCCACGCGCGGCCTGTGCGATCGTCCCGCGGACGGCGAGTACCGGCCGCGCCCGCATCCGTACGACGTGGCGTCGGGGGAGCCCAGTCGGATACCGGGATGCGGAGCGCGGCCGGTGGTCAGGGGCCTGCTGCGGACGGCAGGTCAGCGGGCCAAGCGGTCAGCCCGCCACGGCGACGTCCTCGTCCTCGGGCAGCTCCGCCGCGAGCCGCTCGCCCAGCTGGACGACTTCCGCGACCTCCCCGAAGTCCCTCGCCGCCCAGGCCGCCGTCCTGCGCAGCCGGTTGTTGACCCGCTCGGAGCGGAGCCGCTTCGCCACGTCGAACGCCTCCCCGGTACGGACGGCACCGTCCTGCGGCTCCTTCTGCAGCAGGTGCACGCTCGCCATGCCGAGGAGGTTCAGCGCGTAGGAGCGCCGGTGTCCGCCGCCGTGCGTCTGCGCGGACTCCAGCTCGAACAGCTCCACCGCCCGCTCCATCGCGGGGCGGGCCATCGACGCGTACGTCGGGCTGCGGCCGGAGGAGTAGGCGAGGTCGCGGTAGGAGTGCGCGATCTCGGCGTTCAGCTCGGCCTCCGAGAAGAACCGGATCCAGTCGGGGTCGCGGTCCCCCGCTCCGACGTCCTCGAAGGACTCCTCCGCCATCCGCACCGCCCGCCGGCACTTGCCGGGCTGCCCCATGTTGGCGTAGGCGCGGGCCTCCATGGCCGAGAGCATTGCCTGCGTACGCGCCGTCGCACCCTCCCTGCTGCCGTACTGCGCGAGGTGGACGAGCTCCAGCGCGTCCTCCGGGCGGCCCAGATGGATCATCTGCCGGCCCATCTTGCTCAGCACGTACGAGCCCAGGGGACGGTCTCCCGCCTCCTTGGCGGCGTGCAGCGCCAGGACGAAGTACTTCTGCGCAGTGGGCTGGAGGCCGACGTCGAAGCTCATCCACCCCGCCAGCTCGGCCAGTTCGGCCGTGACGCGGAAGAGGCGCCTGCCCACCGCGTCGGTGTGCTGCTCCTGCAGCAGGTCCGTCACCTCGTGCAGCTGACCGACGACGGCCTTGCGGCGCAACCCGCCTCCGCACTGCGCGTCCCACTGCCGGAACATCACCGTCGTCTGCTCGAGCAGCTCGACCTCGGGGAGCGACAGCTTGGCGGCACGCTTGCGGGACGTGCCTCCGGGTCCGCCGAGGGCCCCGATGGTGTCCGTCGCGCTGTCGCCGTGGCCCGGCCCCTCCGCGGCACCGGGAACTGCCTCACCGGCACCGCCCTGCCAGGCCCCCGCATACGCCTCCGGGCCCTCGCCCTCAGCTGCCTGCGTGGCGCCGCCCGCGCCCCCCGGCGGCACCGGGCTCGGCACCAGCCAGCGCTGCATGGGCTCCACCAGCGCGGGCCCGGCCGAGACCGCCAGGGAGTTGCCGAGGAATCCGCGCCGCCCCAGCATCAGGTCGCCGCGCGAGAACTCGTTGATCATCGACACCGTCTGCGGACCCGCCCAGGGCAGATCCACCCCCGACGCCGCCGGCGACTTCCGCACCGGCCGCAGGCCCAGGTCCTCCACGCCGACGACGCAGCCGAAGCGCTCGGAGAAGAGTTCGGACAGGATCCGCGGGATGGGTTCGCGCGGCTGCTCGCCGTCCAGCCAGCGGCGCACGCGCGAGGTGTCGGTGCTGATGTGATGAGCGCCCAACTGACGGGCTCTCCGGTTCACTTGGCGCGCGAGTTCACCCTTGGACCAGCCGCTGCGCTGAAACCACGAGCCCAGTTGCCCGTTGGGGAGCTTCTCGCCCTCGCTCACCCGTAACGCCCCCATCCGGCCCCTCACCCCACCGACCCCATGCCTCCGGCATACCCACGAGGCGAAGTTGCTCCGCTCGTGTGTGTACCGAAAGTAACCCCCCGATCACCGTACTGGCGAGCCCGTTCTCAGAAACGCCACCATTCGCCACCCCTTCGAATGAACCCCCTGGCCGCTGCACGCGCTTCACTTGACCCAGGGTCGTGCCCTGCCGGGGCGGCTCGGCGTACACGGGGGCCGTCACAGTGCGCAGTGCCCTCGTAACCATCGGCAGGCAGGACCCGTTGGAGGGAGCATGGGCTTCACGATCGGCGCCATCGGCGGTCTCAGCGGCATCCGCGAACTCCATCAGCTGCGCCCCGGCGGACGGCGCCGCAGCCGCGCCTCGGCAGCGACCGCCGTCGCGGAGTACACCGGTCTGTGGGGCTGGACGGTGGTCCCCGGCGCCCGCGCCGCGCGTACGGCGGGCGGCCGTACGGAGTGCTCGTGCGGTGCCTCCGTCTGCCCCGCGCCCGGAGCGCATCCTCTGGACGCCTCCCTGGAGGTGCCCGCCGGCGCGACGCTCGACGAGGCGGGCGAGGCGTGGGCACAGGTGCCCGGCGCGGCCCTTCTCCTCCCTACGGGACGGCACTTCGACGTCCTCGACGTCTCCGAGTCCGCCGGGCACCGCGCGCTGGTGCGCCTGGAGCGCATGGGGCTGCCCCTCGGTCCCGTCGCCCTGGCTCCGCACGGGCGCGCCTGGTTCTTCGTCGCTCCGGGGGCGGCCGCCGAACTGCCCGAGCTCCTCTACCGGATGGGCTGGGACGACGCCGAACTCGACCTGCGTGGCGCCGGCGAGGGCGAGTACATCACCGCACCGCCCTCCGACCTGGGAGGGCGCGGGCCGGTGCGCTGGCTGCGTCCTCCCACGCTGGAAGGCGCGGGCTCACCGCCACAGGCCCGGCTGCTGCTGGGCACGCTCGCCTACGTCTGCCACCGGTCGGCCGCCTGAGCCCCGGCGCCCGGCCGCCGAGCCGCCCCGGGAGGCGGCCACAAGCGCGCCCCGCCCCATCTGCACCGTGGGGCGGGGCGCTCGGCTTCGCGCGCGACCGCTATCCGCATACGCCTCGCGGACGACCGGTCCACCCCGCGCGGGCGGGGCACCTCAGGAGGCTCACGCCCCGCCGATGAGGGCGTCGACGAACGCCTCCGGCTCGAACGGCGCCAGGTCGTCCGCGCCCTCCCCGAGCCCGACGAGCTTCACCGGTACGCCCAGTTCACGCTGCACCGCCACGACGATGCCGCCCTTGGCCGTGCCGTCCAGCTTGGTCAGCACGATCCCGGTGATGTCCACGACCTCGGCGAACACCCGGGCCTGGACGAGGCCGTTCTGGCCAGTGGTGGCGTCCAGCACGAGCAGCACCTCGTCGACCGGGCCCTGCTTCTCCACGACGCGCTTGACCTTGCCCAGCTCGTCCATCAGGCCGGTCTTGGTGTGCAGACGTCCCGCCGTGTCGATGAGGACGACGTCCGCGCCCTCGTCGGTGCCCTCCTTCACCGCGTCGAACGCCACCGAGGCCGGGTCCCCGGCCTCGGGCCCCCGCACGGTTCGCGCTCCCACCCGGCGGCCCCAGGTCTGCAGCTGATCGGCCGCGGCGGCGCGGAAGGTGTCGGCGGCCCCGAGCACCACGGACTTGCCGTCGGCGACGAGCACCCGGGCGAGCTTGCCGGTCGTGGTGGTCTTGCCGGTGCCGTTCACGCCGACCACCAGCACCACGCCCGGCCGCTCGACCGCGCCGCGGGTCTCGGTGTGGACCGTGCGGTCCAGGTCCGGGCCGACCAGGGTGAGCAGCTCCTCACGCAGCAGGGTGCGCAGCTCTTCGGGAGTGCGGGTGCCGAGCACCCTGACGCGTTCCCGAAGCCGCTCGACCAGCTCCTGGGTGGGCGCCACGCCGACGTCGGCGGTCAGCAGGGTGTCCTCGATCTCCTCCCACGTCGCGTCGTCGAGATGCTCGCGCGAGAGGAGCGTGAGAAGGCCCTTGCCCAGCGTGTTCTGGGAGCGGGAGAGACGGGAGCGAAGGCGTACGAGCCTGCCCGCGGCCGGCTCCGGCGTCTCGATCTCGGGGGCGGGAGCGGGCGGGGCGGGCGCCTCCGCGGCGGGGAGGTCCACCTCTTCGATCGTTCTGCGCGGCGCTTCCGGGGCGCCCTCGGCCTCCTCCCCCACATGCGGTTCGGCGGGCGGTGCCTTGGTGGCCTGGGCAGCGGCGGACTTCTCTGCTGGTGCGGCCTTCTTCTTCCGGCCGCTCACCACGAGCCCGCTGATCGCGCCGAGCACGACCAGGGCGATGACTACAACGAGGATGACGATTTCCATAGCCCGTCCAGTATCCGGCAACGTCAACCGTGCACGGCAACGCCGCCACGGCGGGCCCCGTACCGCACCCGCCGGCACAGTGGACGGCCACCGCCCCGGGTTCCGAGGTGGAGACCGGGGCGGTGACCGTACAGAGGAGTGGGTGGCGGGGTTCGGATTAACCCATCTCCTCCAACGCCTTGCCCTTCGGTTCCGGAACCCACTTGAGCAGGAACGGGATCGAGAGCAGGGCGAAGCCGGTGTAGACGACGTAGGTGCCCGAGAGGTTCCACTCCGAGAGGCTCGGGAAGCTGGCGGTGATGACCCAGTTGGCGACCCACTGGGCGGCCGCGGCGACGCCGAGGCCCGCAGCCCGGATCTTGTTCGGGAAGATCTCGCCGAGCAGCACCCAGACGACCACGCCCCAGGAGAGCGCGAAGAAGAGCGTGAAGGTGTGCGCGCCGACGAGGGCGACGGCACCCTGGGTGTCCGGCAGCGAGACGTTGTCACCCGACCCCGTACGGGCGGAGAACGCCCAGGCCACCAGGGCGAGCGAGATCGTCATGCCGACCGAGCCGATCAGTCCGAGCGGCTTGCGGCCGATCTTGTCGACCAGCGTCATCGCGATGACGGTGCCGACGATGTTCACGATCGAGGTCGTGAAGGAGTAGAAGAACGAGCTCTCGGGGTTGATCCCCACGGACTGCCACAGCGTCGACGAGTAGTAGAACACCACGTTGATGCCCACGAGTTGCTGGAAGACGGAGAGCCCGATGCCGACCCAGACGATCGGCAGGAAGCCGAAGCGCCCGCCCAGCAGGTCCTTGAACGTCGACTTGTGCTCGCTGCGCATCCCGTGCTCGATCTCCTCGACGCGCTGGTCGATGCGCTCGTGCTCGCCCTCGACGCTGCCAAGCACCTCGCGCGCCTTGGTGTGCTTGCCGACGGAGATCAGGAAGCGGGGCGATTCGGGGATGACGAAGGACAGCAGGAAGTAGGCGACGGACGGGATCACCATGATCCCCAGCATCCACTGCCACGCCTCCAGGCCGGCGAGCCGCCCGCGCTGGTCGCCGTCGGCGAGGGTGAGGACCGCGTAGTTGACCAGCTGCGAGACGGCGATGCCGAGCACGATGGCGCCCTGCTGGAAGGAGGCGAGCCGCCCGCGGTAGGCCGGAGGGGAGACCTCCGCGATGTAGGCCGGGCCGATCACCGACGCCATGCCGATGGCCACGCCGCCGAGCACCCGCCACATGGCCAGGTCCCACAGTGCGAAGGGGAGCGCCGATCCGACGGCGCTCACTGTGAAGATCACCGCCGCGATCTGCATGACGCGGATACGTCCGATGCGGTCGGCGAGGCGACCCGCGATCCCCGCGCCGATGGCGCTGCCGATCAGCGCCGCGGCGATGACCTGCGCCAGCAGGGCCGAACCGATGTCGAACCGGCCTCGTACGGCCTCGACCGCTCCGTTGATCACCGAGCTGTCGTAGCCGAAGAGGAACCCGCCCATGGCAGCCGATGCCGCGATGAAGACGACGCGTCCGAGCGGGGCGGTCTTCCCGCCTGCCTGCGACGGCGCCGCTTGAGGTGTGCTGGTCAAGATCTCTCCTGCGTGCCCGGCGCGCCTCAGCCGGGTTCGGGATTGCGTCGCCTCCGAGCGGGCACGCGACCAGATGGCACAGACGCACCACGACTTGAAGGTAAAAGTGGCGCTGAAGAGACTATGACTTCATCTTTCGAAGTCAATAGCTACAGGAGAATTGGGTTCTTCCCCACGAACGCAGGCTGCCTTCCGCAAGGTTGTTCAAGATGTGAAGAGATAGTGCCGCTGACCCTCAACTGAGGCGCTGGCTGATGACCTTGGAGACGCCGTCACCCTGCATGGAGACGCCGTACAGCGCGTCGGCGACCTCCATCGTCCGCTTCTGGTGCGTGATCACGATCAGCTGCGAGCTGTCCTTCAGCTCCTCCATGATCCGGATCAGACGCTGCAGGTTCGTGTCGTCGAGGGCGGCTTCGACCTCGTCCATGACGTAGAACGGGCTCGGCCGCGCCTTGAAGATCGACACCAGCATCGCGACCGCCGTCAGCGACCGTTCGCCGCCGGACAGCAGCGAGAGCCGCTTGACCTTCTTCCCCGGCGGACGCGCCTCGACGTCGACGCCGGTGGCGAGCATGTCGTCCGGGTCGGTCAGGACCAGACGCCCCTCTCCGCCCGGGAAGAGCCGCGAGAAGACGCCCTCGAACTCGCGGGCAGTGTCGTGGAAGGCCTCCGTGAAGACCTGCTCGACCCGCTCGTCGACCTCCTTCACCACCTGAAGCAGGTCTGCCCGCGTCTTCTTCAGGTCCTCCAGCTGCTCGCTGAGGAACTGGTGGCGCTCCTCCAGAGCCGCGAACTCCTCCAGGGCCAGCGGGTTGATCTTCCCCAGCTTCTGGTAGGCGCGCTCCGCGGCCTTCAGCCGCTTCTCCTGCTCCGCGCGGACGAAGGGCACGGGCTTGTTCCGCGGGTGCTCCGGGTCCTCCGGCAGCTCCTCGCCCTCGGCGGGCAGGGACGGCGGTACGAGCTGGTCCGGGCCGTAGTCGCCGACCAGCCCCGCGGGCTCGACCCCCAGCTCCTCCAGCGCCTTCGTCTCGAGCTGCTCGATGCGCATGCGCTTCTCGGCACCCAGCACCTCACCCCGGTGCATCGAGTCCGTCAGCTTGTCGAGCTCGTCCTTGAGTTCGCGCCCGTCGTTGCGCTCCGCGACCAGCGCCCGCTCGCGCTCCCCCTTGGCCTGACCGGCCGCTTCGCGTTCCTCCTCGGCGCGGCTGAGGGACGCCTCGACGTGCGCCAGCAGCTGGCGCGTTCCCGAGGCCACAGCTCCTGCCACCTCGGCCTCATGACGCATCCGGGCGCGCCGCTGCTCTGCACGCGCCCGCGCCTCACGCTCCGCGCGTGCCCCACGATCGAGTGAATCCGCCCGTCCGGCGAGCGACTTGACCCGCTCCTCGTGGGTGCGTACCTGGAGCCGGGCCTCCATCTCCGTCTGCCTGGCGTTGGCGCCGTCGGCCGAGAGGCGGTCCCGCAAGGAGGTGTCCGGCTCGATGTCCGCCTCGTCCTGCGCCTCCTCGGCGACGGCCAGCCGCTCGGCGAGCTCCTCGGCCTCCTCGTTCGCCCGTACGAGCGCCGCCTCGGCCTTCGCGACCGCCGCCGCGGTCCGCTCCGCCTCCCCGGCCGCGCCGCGTGCCTGCCCGCTCAGCGTCCCGAGCCGCCCCGCAACCTTCGACTTCTCCCTGTCCGCAGCGCTGCGTCGGGCCCCCAGCTCCTCGACGCGTGCGGCGCACCCACGCCGGCGCGCCTTCGCCAGCTCCTGCTCCTCGCTCAGCTCCTCGTGCCGGGCGGCCAGCTCCTCCAGCTTCGCCGCGGCCTCGTCCACGGCCGCCTGCGCCTCCAGCAGGCTCGGCGCACCGGCGGAACCGCCCTGGGCGAAGTGCGCGCCGAGCAGGTCCCCTTCGGCCGTCACCGCCACCGCGCCCGGACGCGACCTGACGAGCTCCTCCGCGTCCTCCAGGGTGTCAACGAGCTGCACGTCCCGCAGCAGGGTGCGCACCGCCGGCATCAGTTCCTCAGGCCCCCGCACGAACTGCGCGGCCGCGCGCGGTCCTTCCTCGCTCTGCGCCCCGACGGGCGCCGCCCCGGCCCCGCCGGAGCCCAGGAGCAGGGCGGCACGGCCCGCGTCGTCCTTGCGCAGCAGCCGCAGCGCCTCAGCGGCCGACGCCGTGTCCGCCACGGCCACGGCGTCCGCGGCCGCGCCGAGGGCCGCCGCCAGCGGCACCTCGAACCCGGGCGTCACGGTGAGGAGTTCGGCGGCGGGCCCGAGGAGGCCGGTCAGCCGGTCGGTCGCGGCCAGCAGCGCTCCCGTGCCGTCCTTCCGGCGAAGTCCCAGCGCGAGCGCCTCGTGGCGGGCCTGGGTCGCCGCCCGCTCACGCTCCACCGTGGTGACGGCCTCACGAGCCGCGGAAAGAACGGCCTCAGCGTCGGCCAGCTCACGTTTGGCGGTCTCATGCTGCTCGGCGAGCTCTTCGTCGTCGTGGTCGAGGCCGTCGACCTCCGCCTGGAGCGCTTCGTACTCCTCCCGGGCCGCCGCCGCACGCTCCTGCGCCTCGTCCCGCGCCGCGGTCAGCCTGTCGATCTCCGACTGCGCCGACGACGCCCTGCTGCGTGCGGCGTTGACCTGTCCGTGCAACCGGGCCAGGCCCTCGCGGCGGTCGGCGATGGCCCGCGCCACGTCCTTCAGGCGGCGCTCCTCGTCGTGCAGCTGCCGCTCCAGCTCGGCGCGGTGCGCCACGGTGTCGTCCAGCGCCCGCTCGGCTGCCTCCAGCGCCGCCTCCAGCTCCGCCTCCTGCTCGCGGATGCGGTTCGCCTCGCGCTCCATGTCCTCGGGGTCGCGCCCTCGGCGCTCCTCGACGGGCGATGCCTTGGCGTGCTGGACGCGCTGGTCGGCGAGGCCGATCGTGCCGCGCACGCGTTCGGCGAGCTGGGAGAGTTCGTACCAGGTCTGCTGGGCCCTCTCCAGACGCGGCGCCAGCGTCCTCACCTGCTGCTCCAGGTCGGCCTCGCGGCGCAGGGCCTCCTTCAGGCGGGCTTCGACGGCGTCCTTGCGCTCCTTGAGCGCCGCCTCGTCCGCGACCTCCGACTTCAGCGCTTCCCTCAGCGTCACGAGGTCGTCGGCGAGCAACCGCAGCCGCGCGTCCCGCAGATCGGCCTGGATCACCTGGGCCTTGCGTGCGACGGCCGCCTGCCGGCCGAGGGGCTTGAGCTGGCGCCGAAGCTCGTCGGTCAGGTCCTGCACGCGGGCGAGGTTGGCCTGCATCGCGTCCAGCTTCCGCAGCGCCTTCTCCTTGCGCTTGCGGTGCTTGAGGACGCCCGCGGCCTCCTCGATGAACGCCCGGCGCCCCATCGGGTCCGCGTGGAGTACGCCGTCGAGCTGGCCCTGGCCGACGATGACGTGCATCTCGCGGCCGATGCCGGAGTCGGACAACAGCTCCTGGATGTCCAGGAGTCGGCAGGTATCGCCGTTGATCTGGTACTCGCTGCCACCGTTGCGGAACATGATCCGCGTGATGGTGACCTCGGAGTACTCGATGGGGAGGGCACCGTCGTTGTTGTTGATGGTGAGCGAGACCTCGGCACGGCCGAGCGGGGGGCGGCCCGTCGTGCCGGCGAAGATGACGTCCTCCATCTTGCCGCCGCGCAGCGACTTGGCGCCCTGCTCCCCCATCACCCACGACAGGGCGTCGACCACGTTGGACTTGCCCGAGCCGTTGGGGCCGACGACGCAGGTGATGCCGGGCTCGAATCGCAGCGTCGTGGCGGAGGCGAAGGACTTGAATCCCCGCAGTGTCAGGCTCTTCAGGTGCACGCCGTCGGACTCTAGTCCACTTGCCCCGTCACGCGGCCCCGGGTCCGGTGACGCAGCGCGCCGAAGTCACGTTGGGCCATTCGGTTTCGCCGAGGTAGGTGAGGGGCACATCAGTCGGTAAGCGCAGCGCCCAACAGCCAGCAGAACCAGCAGTGATGGGGAAAGACCGAGGCCACCCCACAAAAGAACGAAGGGACGCCGAAGCGTCCCTCGCAAATGATCTGAGCGGCTGCCAACGCCGATCTTGACCGTGGGTCAGGTCAGCGCGGGTTCCGCCTGGTGTACGTCGATGTCGATGCTTTCGAGCATCGAGTCCTGATGCCGTGCGGCGGCGGAGAGAGCGTCGTTCTCGGCCTGCATCCGTACGAGCTCGGATTCCAGGTCCTGTACGCGCTGCTGCAGCCGTCGCATCTCGGAGAGGACTCGGGGGTCTGAGCCGCCGACGTAACCGAGAAGCGCCTTTGCCATGATCGATGGTCCTCCACACTGAGTGACCAACACGAGTGGTTGTTGGTCGTGAGGGAAATTTCGCGCCCGCGAGTACCACTTCTGAAGTTATTTTCCGGATCGAACAGTCCGGTTGCGGGGGACTTCCAGCTTCTCACCAAAAGGTTTGACGGTCAACACGATCACGCCCCGCGACCCTGGGCGGCCCTGTCTCGACGGCGTTCCTGCGCCGGAGGCGGCGGCCCGCGGGGGGCGTGAAGATCACTAACAACCACTCGTTGCGGCAGCCTTGCATGGTGAGCCACGAATGGCAACCGCTTTGGATCATCGAATCGCGAAGCCGTCGTAGCCGCCGCGCGGCTGATCCCATATCTCTGTGACGCCGCTTACGTTCCCGGGCGTGTCTCCGGCGCGCAGCCATTCCAGCAGCCGCTCGCACTCGATTCGCCCTCCCTCGGCGACGACTTGGACCCTGCCGTCCCGGAGATTGATCACGAACCCCTCCACGCCGCCGATACGCAGAGCCTCCGCACGCGTGAACCACCGGAAGCCGACCCCTTGTACGCGCCCGCGCACCCACGCGGTCATCCGCACGGCCGCGCCCGGTGCCGCGTTATTGTCATCCGCCTTCGCAATACCCGCAGTCATGGGCGGAGGCTATCCGGACATTTCCTCGACCGGCACATGCGTCCCGTCTGTCATGCGTTAAAGTCCGGCTCAACGAGCTTCACCCGAACGGATGAGGCTGGGAAGCCGAAAACATTGTGAGGACTTCAGAGATGGGCCGTCACAGACGTGTATCCCACGCTCCCGAGCCCCCCGCCGTCACATATGACGCCGGTGCCCGGCAGCGCGGCTCGCACCGCAGGCCGATCCCCCCTCCCTCGCGAGGTGGCGGGCTGTCGGCTCGGGCGGGACTCCTGGGAGCGTCCGCGGCGATGGCCATGGGAGCAGTGGCCGTCGCGTCCACCGTGATCCCGCAGCCCGGCGGAGGCTCGGGGACCCAGTACAGCGATGTAGAGGCCGGTGGCCCCCCCGACACGTCCGAGCTTCCTTCCGTGCCCTCGCCCTCGGGCGGATCCGAGGCCCCGGGCGGTGACGGCGCCGGAAACGGCGAAGGCGGCGCTGTGCCTCCGGAGTCTCCCGGGGCCGAGCAGCCCCAGGACCCGGGCGGTTCGCAGCCGTCCGAACCGGGCGGCGGCAACCCCGGCGGCGACAACTCGCAGCCGTCCGAGCCGGGCGGCGGCAACCCCGGCGGCGGAAGCGAGAGCGGTTCCGGCAGCGACGAGGGTTCCGGATCGGGCTCCGGCTCGGGTTCCGGCTCGTCAGGGGGCGGCGCTCCGAAGAGCCGCACCGAGGTCGCGGAGGCCGAGGTGCTGTCGCTGGTCAACGAGGAGCGGGAGGACGCGGGCTGCAAGCCCGTGAAGGCCGACCGCAGTCTCATCGAGATGGCCGGCGACTTCGCCAAGGACATGGCGATCCTGGGCTTCTTCAGCCACATCGCCCCCGACGGCTCCGGCCCGTGGGACCGTGCGGAGGAGGCAGGGATCCTCGACCTGGGCGGAGAGAACATCGCCCGCGGTCAGTCCAGCGCCGAGGAGGTCATGGAGGACTGGATGGACAGTCCCGCCCACAAGGCCAACATCCTCAACTGCGAGTACCGCACGCTGGGTGTCGGCGCCTACCTCTCGGGCGACGACGGCCCTTGGTGGACGCAGAACTTCGGTTACTGAGAAAAACGCAGGTCAGAGCCCCGGGACGGCACTCAGCCGGACCGGGGCTCTGTTCTGTGTCGCTACTCCGGCCCGCCGCCCGTCCGGCCGCTTGCGTGCCGGCGGACGCCGCCCGGGACGGTCCGGGGCTCGTCAGATGCGGGGCCTCTCCTCCCGTCCCCACGTCGCCAGGCACCGCCGGGTCCACTCCGTGTGCGACCTCCTCAGCGCGGCTCCGGTCAGGTCGGTGCGGCCGAGGTCGCGGTAGTTCGGATGCCAGGTCTCCACGGTCCGCCAGCTCCTCGCCATCGTCGACAGATCCCACAACTCCGTGTCGGGCACCGTCTCTTCGGCGGCTTCCTCGTACGCCTTCAGGAAGACGTCGGCGGCGGCCGGACCGTGCAGCAGCACCATGTCGAACCGGCACCAGCTCACGTCGAAGCCCCGCGGCGCGAGCGACGCCCCCGACCAGTCGATGACGCCCGTCACCCGGCCCTCCTGCCACAGCACGTTGCCCGCCCAGAAGTCGTAGTGCGTCAGGACCGGGGGCTGGTCCGCGAGGCGGTGGCCGTGAGCGGCCAGAACGGAGGCCGCCGGTCCGCCGCTGCCGCCGGCGGACGCCGCCGCGGCGGCCACGCCGTCCCGCAGACCGCCGAACCGCTCCAGCGGCACGGCATGGATCTGTGCGAGCACCCGGCCCAGCTGCACCGCCATGCCGTCCGGAGAGACGGACGTGATGTCGGCGCTGCCCGGGAGCCGTGAGAGCAGGAGGGCGGGTTCACCGAACCGCCGTCCCTGCGTCTCCCGGCGGGAACCGCTGCAGCACCGTCTCCAGGGCCGGTTCAGCGGTTTCGAGCAGATGGGTCACCGCGTGGGTGCCGCCCATGAGGCGTCGCACGGTGCGCGCCGGGACGGCTGAACCCGCTGCCTCCGCTGCCCAGGAGAGGGCCGCGGCGGGCGGCTCGGCTGAAGTCATCGGGTCATGATGCCGGGCCCGCCACGGGAAGGCACCCGAATATGGCGGTACGAGCCTCAAGCGCGGAGGGGGCGCGCGGCGCCTGCTGCTGAGATCGTGTCAGGCCCGCGGGCCGCTGCTCGCGCCGGCCGCCGACCCGACGGTCCGCCTCGGGCGGGGAGCGGGCTGGCAGCGCGGGCAGAAGTAGCTGGACCTGTTCATCCAGGGCCGCCTGCGCATGAGCGTTCCGCACCGGCGGCAGGGCTCGTCCTCGCGTCCGTAGGCGTCCAGTGAGCGCTCGAAGTAGCCGGACTCGCCGTTGACGTTCACGTAGAGGCTGTCGAAGCTGGTGCCGCCGGCGGCGAGCGCCGCGTTCATCACGTCGCGGACGTGGCCGAGCAGTTCGACGGTACGGGGCCGGGTGAGGGAAGCGGTCGGACGCTCGTAGTGCAGCTTGGCGCGCCACAGCGCCTCGTCCGCGTAGATGTTGCCGACACCGCTGATCAGCGACTGGTCGAGCAGCGCGCGCTTGATCGTCGAACGGCGCCGGCGCAGCGCCGCGCAGAAGGCCGCCTCGTCGAAGGCGGGGTCAAGGGGGTCGCGGGCGATGTGGGCGATCACGTCCGGGAGGGTCTCGGCCGTGCCCGTCGTGGGCGGCTGCCCGCCGGGGTGCCGGGCGGGGATCTCCGGGTGCAGGGAGAGCCCGCCGAACGTGCGCTGGTCGACGAAGCGGAGCTCGCCCTCGTCCGCGTCCTCGAAGGTGACCCGGATGCGCAGATGCTTCTCGTCGGGAGCGGAGCCGGGCTGTATGAGGAGCTGACCGCTCATGCCGAGGTGGGCCAGGACGCAGAAGCCCTCGTCGAGCGGGAGCCACAGGTACTTGCCTCTGCGCTTTGCGGGACCGAAGCGGTGGCCCCGGAGCCGTGCGGCGAAGTCGGCGCCGCCGGCGGGGTGCCGGCGGACCGCGCGGGGGTGGAGCACCTCCACCTCCGCGATGGTGCGCCCCGCGGCCCATCGCTCCAGCCCGTGGCGGACGACTTCTACCTCGGGCAGCTCGGGCACTGATTCTCCTCGCACGGGGGGGGCCGGGGCAGGGCCGGCGCCTGCCGGAAAGCGGACTGCGGGCCCCGCCCGTCCGGGCCGGGCCCGCAGGTCCGTCTGTACGCGATGTTGCAGGTCAGGCGCCTGGCGATGTCGCCGCGGCGTCCGGCGGCGCGGCTGCCGCCGCCTTGTCCGCCTCGGCACGGATGGCCCGCCAGGCCGTCTCCGCCGCCTGCTGCTCGGCTTCCTTCTTGCTGCGGCCGGTGCCGGTGCCGTACGCGACACCACCGACGCGGGCAGCAGCCGTGAAGACCTTCTCGTGGTCCGGGCCCGTCTCCGTGACCAGGTACTCCGGGACGCCCAGGCCCTCGGCGGCCGTGAGCTCCTGCAGGCTGGTCTTCCAGTCGAGGCCGGCACCGAGGTTCGAGGAGTGCTCGATGAGCGGGTCGAAGAGCCGGTGGATCAGCTCGGCCGCTGCGTCGAGTCCCCTGTCCAGGTAGACGGCGCCGATCACGGCCTCCAGGGTGTCGGCCAGGATCGATGCCTTGTCCCTGCCGCCGGTCCCCTCTTCACCCCGGCCCAGCTGGATGAACGCGCCGAGGTCGAGGTCGCGCGCCACCCCTGCGAGGGCACGCGAGTTGACCACGGCGGCGCGCAGCTTCGCGAGCTGGCCCTCCGGGAGGTCCGGGTGCAGGCGGTAGAGGGTGTCGGTGACCACCAGTCCGAGGACGGAGTCTCCGAGGAACTCGAGGCGCTCGTTGGTGGGCAGTCCGCCGTTCTCGTACGCGTAGGACCGGTGCGTCAGCGCACGCACCAGAAGGGCGGACTCGAGGGAATACCCGAGCCGCCCTTCCAGAAGCGTGTGGGACGAGGCCGCATCCACCAGATCCGCCGCCGGTGCCGCCGGCTCGCTCCCGTCGCGACGGTGAGCACTGCCGGGGGTTCGGGCGTCTGACATGAAGCCTGTCACCAGCCGATCAGACCTCGAGGACCTGACGCTTGTTGTAGGTGCCGCAGTTCGGGCACGCGATGTGCTGCTGCTTCGGCTCGGTGCAGCGCTCGCACTTCACCAGGGTGGGGACCGCAGCCTTCCACTGCGACCGGCGGTGGCGCGTGTTGCTGCGCGACATCTTCCGCTTCGGAACAGCCACGGCTACTTCTCCTGTGAGTCGTCCCCGGCTTTGCCGGGCATGTCGTTCTCGCCGTCCTTCATGGTCTCGGCGAGTCCCTGCAGTGCCGCCCAACGGATGTCGACGGCGTCTTCATGCGCGTGCTGCGGGTCGTCAGCCAGGCGTGCCCCGCAGTCGGGGCACAGTCCCGGGCAGTCTTCCCGGCACACCGGCTGCAGGGGCAGTGAGAGAACCACCGCGTCCCGCAGCACGGGTTCGAGGTCGAGATAGTCGCCCTCGAGGGAGAAAGTGTCCTCCTCCTCGGCGTCGTCGCCGGTCTCCGCGTCGGAGCGGCTCCGGTCGTCGGCGTCGGGGTAGGAGAACAGCTCCTGGAAGTCCGCCGTGCTTTCCTGCTCCAGCGGCTCCAGACACCTTACGCACTCCCCCTTGAGCGGTGCACGGGCGGTGCCTGTGACGAGCACACCCTCCATGACCGACTCCAGGCGGAGCTCCACTTCGATCGTCGCGTCGTCCGGCACACCGATGACCTCGACGCCGAGACCACCGGGAGACTTCACCGAGCGGGAGAGCTCCTTCATCGCGCCAGGACGCCGCCCCAGTTCACGTGTGTCGAACACGAGAGGGGCGCGGGGGTCGAGGCGGGCGTTCAGGGCTTCCTGCTTTCTACGGTGGGGCTCGCCGCCCGGGTGACCCGGGCAGCAGTCATCGCCGATGTACGCGTGACCGAAGAGCCAGGATACTGGACCGTCCGGCCGCGACCCAATCGAGTCTCAGCTGCCCTGCCCGTAGCCCTGGCCGTAGCGGGCCTCGTACTCGCGGACCTGGTCCAGGTCGATCATGCTCGTGTCGAAGAAGCTCGTCTCGTCCAGCTGCGGCTGGGGCTGCTGCTGCCCGTAGTGCTGCTGCTGGAGCTCCTGCTGCTGCGCGTAGTACGGGTCGGGCTGCTGGCCGTAGTAGGCGTACTGCTGCTGGTACGCGGCAGCGTCCTGGCCGCCGTAGTACGCGTCCTGCTGGGCCTGCAGGGCGTACGGATCGGCGACGGCCGCGGCCGGCTCGTACCCGGGCTGCTCCGGGACCGCCCCCTGCTGGGGGTGCGGGCCGGGCACGCCCGCCGGCGGTGCTGCTTGACGGCCGGCGCCCGCCAGGTCCGCCATGTAGTCGGCGTCGCTGGTGTGCACGCCCTGCTCGGCGGCGTCCTGCGCGGCCATGTGCGCCCCGAGCTCGTCGGAGGGCCGGTGGCCCAGCAGCTTCGCGCGGCCCCTGCCGACCGCCTCGAGGGTCTTGGTGAGCACGGCCGAGACGGCCCCCAGGCGGACGTCGACGTAGTTGTCGGCGCGGTCCCGGAGTTCACGCGGGTCCGTGGAGCGCTCGGGTGCGTCCTCGGCGTACTCCTCGTTCCACTCCTCGGAGCCCGGGCCGCTGCCGAGCAGCTTCTCGCGGCCGCGCTCGACGGAGCCGATGGTCTTGCTGAGGACGACCTCGAAGTTGGCGAGCTTGCTGTCGACGTAGTCGTCGGCCTCCGCCCGGATCTCCGCGGCCTCCTGCCGGGCCTGCGCGAGGATCTGCTCGGCCTCCGCCTGCGCCTGGCGCACGACCTCGGTGCCCGAGACCAGCGAGCCCCGCTCCGCGTGGCCCGACTCGATGATGCGCTGCGCCTCGGCCTGTGCTTCGGCGACCATCTGCTCGCGGCCGCCGAGGACTTGCTCCGCCTGCGCGAGCGACCCGGGCAGGGCCTCGCGCACTTCTTCCAGCTTGGCGAGCAGTTCGGCGCGGTTCACCACGCAAGACGCCGACATGGGCATCGCACGCGCGCTGTCCACGGCCGTCACGATCTCGTCGAGTTTCTGCTGAACGTCCACGGAGGTGACTTTACGGCCAGTCGCGCTCAGCCCGACAGCGGATGCGGGGAAGCGGCGCCGGGGGCTGCGTCTCAGGGCTTGGCGAGACGGGCCGACAGGGCGCGCTGAACGGGTTCGGGGACGAGGTGGGAGACGTCGCCGCCCCAGGTGGCGACCTCCTTGACCAGGCTGGAGGAGAGGAAGCTGTAGGTGGGGTTGGTCGGCACGAAGAGCGTCTCGACCCCGGACAGACCGTTGTTCATCTGTGCCATCTGCAGTTCGTAGTCGAAGTCGGAGACGGCCCGCAGCCCCTTGACGATGGCGGGGATGTCGCGGTCCTTGCAGAAGTCGACGAGCAGGCCGTGGAAGGCCTCGACGCGCACGTTGCCGAAGGCCGCGGTCACTTCGTGGATGAGGTCTATCCGCTCGTCCACGGAGAAGAGGCCCCGCTTCGAGTTGTTGATCATCACCGCCACGTAGACCGAGTCGTAGAGCTTGGACGCGCGGGCGATGATGTCGAGGTGTCCGTTGGTGATGGGGTCGAAGGATCCTGGACAGACTGCGCGACGCACTGGTGTTTCCTCGCTCTCCGGACGATCTGGGGCCGGCGAGGCGGCTCCGGAAGAAGTCAGCATGACGCGGGGGTGACTCCGCGTACGGCGGCGCGACCGTACCAGAGCGTTCCCTCGCCGTAGCGACGTGACCTGAGCCCCTCGAAGCCCTCGGGCCAGCGGAATTCGCCGCCCCGGGTACTCCGCTCCACGGTGGCGAGTGCTTCGTCGCTCAGCCAGTCGCCGGACCGGAGTGTGAGCAGTATCTCCCGCACATGGGCGTCGGTCACGGCGTAGGGAGGGTCCAGGAAGACGACGTCGTAAGGCAGTTGGGGAGCCGGGCCCGACAGGATCTGCTCTGCCTTCGCGTGCCGTACCTCTGCGCCCGGCATGCCGAGTGCCTTCACGTTCTGACGGATGGTGCGGGCGGCGCGGGCGTCCGATTCGACGAGGAGTACGTGCGCCGCGCCGCGGGAGAGCGCTTCGAGGCCCACCGCGCCGGAGCCACCGAACAGATCGAGGACCCTGGCGCCCTGCCAGGCGGCGGCACCGCCCAGTTGGGCCTCCCAGCTGGAGAACATGCCCTCGCGGGCCCGGTCGGACGTGGGGCGGGTGCCCTGACCCGGCGGAACGGTCAGCCGCCGTCCGCCGACGGCGCCGGCGATCACGCGGGTCATGGTGGCGAAGTCCTCTCCTCCGGTGGGACCGACGATCCCATTCTCGCGCTCTCCGCGCACCGCGGAGGAACTCGCGGCGGCGCCGGGCCCCTCCCGTACGGCTCAGCCCTCACGGCTCAGCCCTTACGGCTCAGCCCTTGTCGAGGTAGTCCTCGCGCTCCTCGTCGAGCAGCGCCGACAGCGCCGTGCGCAGCTCCGGCATCCGCTCCAGCTCCGGGTCGTCGGCGACGAGAGCGGTCGCCGCCGCACGGGCCGCCTCGATGATCTCCTCGTCCTCGATGACCGCGAGCATCCGCAGCGACGAGCGGACGCCCGACTGGGCCTGCCCCAGCACGTCGCCCTCGCGGCGCTGCTCCAGGTCGATGCGCGAGAGCTCGAAGCCGTCCAGCGTCCCCGCGACGGCCTCGAGCCGGGCCCTCGACGGGCCCGCCTCCGGCGCCTCCGTGACCAGCAGGCACAGGCCGGCGGCCGAGCCCCGGCCCACGCGGCCGCGGAGCTGGTGGAGCTGGGAGACGCCGAACCGGTCGGCGTCCATGATGACCATGACCGTGGCGTTGGGGACGTTGACGCCCACCTCGATGACGGTCGTCGCCACAAGTACGTCGACCTCTCCGGCGGCGAACCGGCGCATGACGTCGTCCTTGGCGTCGGGCTGCATGCGCCCGTGCAGGGCCTCCACGCGCAGCCCGGACAGCGGGCCGCCGCCCAGCTGCGCGGCGATGTCCAGGACCGCCAGGGGCGGGCGCTTGTCCGCCTCCCCGACCTCGCCACCTTCCTCGCCGCCGTCCTCGCCGCCGTACGCCCCGGCGTCCTCGCTGCCCGCGCTCTCACGAGCGCCGCCGGTACGCGACGCCGGCCCGACCGGCGTGCGCTTGCCGTCCTTCGCCGCCGCGCCCGCCGACTCCGCCTCGTCGCCGATGCGGGGGCACACGACATACGTCTGGTGCCCGGCCTCGGTCTCCTCCCGTACGCGCTCCCAGGTGCGGGCGAGGAAGTGCGGCTTGTCCCGGGCCGGGACGACGTGGGTGGCGATCGGCGAACGGCCCGCGGGCAGCTGGTCCAGCACGGACGTCTCGAGATCGCCGAAGACGGTCATCGCGACGGTGCGGGGGATGGGCGTCGCCGTCATCACGAGCAGGTGCGGCGGCTGCCGGCCCTTGGAGCGCAGGGCGTCGCGCTGCTCGACACCGAAACGGTGCTGCTCGTCGACGACCACGAGTCCGAGATCGTGGAACTGGACCTTGTCCTCGATCAGCGCGTGCGTACCGATGACGATGCCGGCCTCGCCCGTGGCCAGCTCCAGCAGCGCCCGCCGCCGGGCGGCCGCCCCCATCGACCCTGTGAGCAGTACGACCTTCGTACCCTGCTCCGCGCCGCCGAGCATGCCGCCTTCCGCGAGCTCGCCCATCATCTCGGTCACCGACCGGTGGTGCTGCTGTGCGAGCACCTCGGTGGGGGCGAGCAGCGCGGCCTGGCCTCCGCTGTCGACGACGGTGAGCATGGCGCGCAGCGCGACCATCGTGTTGTGCGTGACGGTGAAGTTGTCGGTCACGTACGCCCTGCTGGGGTGGCGGACGCTGATGCACTGCACCTGCTTCCGTCCGGCTGGTTCGACGCCGACGACCGCGCGTCCCGCGATCTCTCCCCCGTCGCCCTGGCTGCCATGGTCCTGCCCGCCGGGCTCGTCCGTGTGCCGGAGAGCCGGGTACTGCGGCGGGAGTTGCACCGTCACGTCGAAGGGGCCGCCGGAATCGTGAACGGGGCCGGCCGGTGCGACGCTCGCGTGGCCGCTCAGGGAGCGCACCAGCCATGCGACGTCCTCGGCGAGCCGCCGCGACGCGGCGCGCACTGCGGCGCCTTCCGGCCGGGCCGCCGGCGGGCCTGTCTCCTCGTCCGTCCCGGACCCGCCCGCGACGTGCGGGAGCCCTTCAAGCAGCCCGCGCAGGACCGCCAGCCTGTCCTTGACCGAGGCTTCCCTGAACGGCCGGGGCACGCCTCCCTCCGCGTCCTGCCGGCCGAGCAGCAGCCCCGTCTCGTACGGGTCGGCGGGCACGTCCGCAGGAGCGCCGAGATCGACCGGCACGGACTCGGGAAGCCACCACTTCGGAGATCCGTCACGCCTGGTCAGATCGCATCTGATCTCCCGCGTCGTCAGCACCGAGGCCTCCGGGCCGCCGGGCGGCGGGGTGCCGCCCTGCCCGTCCGGGAGCCGGGGCACGGCGCCGGCACCCACCAGCCACAGGTGCTCGTCGTCGCACTCGACGCTGCTTCCGTCCGAGAGGACCAGCCGCCACACTTCGCGCTCCCCCTGCGGAAAGACGCCGTCGACGGGGGCCAACTCCCCGGAAGGAGTGACCACTTCGTCCCCGGGGCTGATCGTCCCCATCTCGCGGAACCCCCCGGGGGTGAGCACGAGGGCGTCCAGGGGCTGTGCCTTGCCGGAGCCGACCTCGCCCTGAAGGAGCCGGTGCATGGGGTGTTCGGCGGCGAGGTCCGCGAAGATCTCGGCGCTGACGTGCCGCTGCCCCTCGGTGAGGGTGAAGGGCAGCTTGGCGTCGAAGGCGTCCAGCAGTCCGTCCGGGACGTGAACGCGCGGCACGGCGGGCAGTTGGGACTCCGCCTGCCGCCGCCGGGCGAGGGCGACCTGCAGGACGAACGCCTCGTCCCACTTCAACCGGGCGCGTGCCTCGGCCACATCGGCGTTCGTGTGGGGGCGATGCACCTTCTCGAAGGCCCGCGGCAGCGGGATCAGCCGCTGTTCGTCGCGGATGGCCGGCGGCAGGGGGTCGACGAGGCCGTCCCAGCCGGTCGACTCCATGGAGGCGAGCACTGTCCGGACCGACTTGGCGATCTTCCAGGACGCGAGCTGGGCGACGGCCGGATAGATCGGCATGAGCCTGTTGGCGAACGCGTCGACCTCCTCGGCCCCACCCTCCGAACCCAGCAGTTCGTACTGCGGGTGGGCGAGCTGCAGACGTCCGTTGAAGACGCCGACCTTCCCCGCGAACATCCCGCGGCGCCCGGGCAGCAGGTCCTTCTGCGGTTTGAAGATGCCGCGCCCGAAGAAGACGAGCCTCAACTGCCCGCTGCCGTCCGTGAGTACGACCTCGAGGCGCTGCCCCCTGCCCCGGTTGAACTTGTGCACGGTGGCCTTGGCGACCTGGGCCACCACCGTCACGTGCTCGTCCAGCGGCAGGTCGGCGAGGCGGGTCAGCTGACCGCGCTCCTCGTAACGCCGCGGATAGTGGTGGAGGAGGTCTCCGACCGTCTCCAGACCCAGGTGTTCGGCCATCACCTTCGCGGTGTTGCCGCCGAGGATCTTCTTCAGTGGTTCGTCGAGCGCTGGCACGCTCCCATTGCACACCATGGCTGTGACAGGACCGGGGAACCGGACAGGCAACCGGTGCACTGAACGCGCAGCGGCAGCCCTCAGTGCGGCGTTCCTCCGCGGGACGTTCCTCCGGGGTGCCGGGGGGCTGACCGCCTACTCGACTCCGATCAGCAGCGGCACGCACTGCCGGCCGCCTTCGTAGACCACTGTGTCGACGCCGAGATGGCCCCGCACCCGCTCTTCGAGCTGGTCGGCGAGCCCCTCGGGGGCGTGCTCGCCGACGACCAGCGTGACCAGTTCCCCGCCCGCGGCGAGCATCCGCTCCAGCACGTCCCCCGCGGTGCCGGCGATGTCGGAGCCGATCACCGCCACGTCGCCCTCCACCAGCCCCAGTACGTCCCCCGCCTCGCAGACGCCGGCCATGGTCCAGGACTTGCGCTCCGCGACGGTCACCTCCCCGTAGCGGGTGGCGCCTGCGGCCGAGGTCATGGCGACGACGTCCTCGTCGAAACCGCGGTCCGGATCGTGCACCGCGAGGGCGGCGACCCCCTGCACGGCGGCGCGCGTGGGGACCACCGCGACACGTATGCCGCCCGGCGATCCGCGGACCGCCCGCGCGGCGGCTGCCGCGGTCGCGTGCAGTTCGACGTCGTTGGGCAGCAGCACGGCCTCCGGGGCGCCGGTCGCCCGGACCGCCGCGGCCAGTCCTTCGCCGTCGAGCGACCCACCGGCGCGCATGACGACAGCGCCGGCTTCCTCGCACAGGTCCGCGAGCCCGTCACCGTGGACGACGGCGACGACTGCGCGCCCTCCACGAGGGCTCGGCCCCGGGCCGTGGACTGTGCCGCCCTCGCCGTCCCCCGAGCCGCCGCCGGACGGTTGCGCTGTGCCTGCCGGGCCGCCGCCCGACGGGACCTCCGGGGCGCACCCGCCGCGCGGTCCCTCCGGGTCCGGCGCGAGGTGCGTGACGCGGATGCGGTGCGGACGGCCGGCCGCGATTCCGGCTTCCACGGCCGCCCCGGCGTCGTCGACGTGGACGTGCACGCTCCACAGGCCGTCCCCGCCGCCGACGACGAGTGAGTCGCCGAGGCCGTCGAGCTGATCCCGCAGGGCGGCCACTGCCGCGTCGTCGGCGTCCAGGAGGTACATCACCTCGTACGCGGGGTCGCCTTCCGAGGCGTCCGCGGGAGCGGGACGGGGCGCTTGGTGTCCCTCCGGCGGCGTCGCACTGCGCGGACGTGACGTGCCCTCCGAGTCGGACAGCGCGTCCGCCAGCGCACCCAGTACCGCGACGAGCCCGCTTCCCCCGGCGTCGACTACTCCGGCCCGTCGCAGAGCGTCGAGCTGTCCCGTCGTCGCGGAGAGCGCCGCACGGGCGCCGTCATGGGCGGCGAGCGCCACGATGGCGGCCTCGGCCTCCGCGCCGGCGCCCCGGCCGGTGGCGTCCGCCGGGCCGCTGCCGGTGCTTCCGCCGCCTCCGCTCTCGGCGACTGCCCGTTCGGCAGCGGCGGCAGCGGCGCGCGCGACGGTCAGCATCGTCCCCTCGACCGGGCGTGCCACCGCCTCGTAGGCGGCCTCCGCAGCGCGACGCAGCGCGGCGGCCAGCAGCCGCCCGCTGCCGGCGCCTTCCAGGCCCACCGCTCCGTCCGTCTGCGCGGACGTACTCCCGCGCGCTTCCCCGTAGACCTCCGCCATGCCTCGCAGCAGTTGCGCCAGGATCGTCCCGGAGTTGCCGCACGCGCCGAGCAGCGCTCCCCGCGCGAGGGTGCGCAGTACGGGCGCGGCGGGGCCGCCGGGGGTGCCGGTCCCTTCTTTGCCGTCCTGCTCGCCTTCCAGCCCCTCGCATGCGGCGGTCACCGTGCGGTGCAGGTTCGTGCCGGTGTCGCCGTCCGCGACGGGGAAGACGTTGATCGAGTCGAGCTCCGCGCGGCCCTCGCCGAGGGCGTCCCGCGCGAGAGCCGCCCAGGCCCGTACCACCGTGGCGTCGAACGGCTGTGGCACGTGGGACCTCCTGCATAAGGGCCGGGGACGGCGGACGGCGGCGGGGCGCCCGCATCGGGCGCCGTCCGAAGGCTAGAGGAGAGACGGCGGAGCGGGGCGCGGAGCAGCGGCGGGCCCGGTGGATGCGGGGCGGCCGGTGCTGGTTTCGCTGTTCGTGAGCAGGCGTTGTATGCTGCTCCGGTTGCCTGATGAGTATCGGGCCTCATCACCTCCCTGGCAGTGCCGGTCGCTCACGTGCCTGCGTCGCCGGGATTTTCCGTACATGCATCTGAAGTCTTTGGAGTGACCCGTGGCTGCCAACTGCGACGTCTGCGGCAAGGGGCCGGGCTTCGGCAACAGCATCTCCCACTCGCACCGCCGCACCCCGCGCCGCTGGAACCCCAACATCCAGCGCGTGCGTGCAGTGGTCAACGGGACGCCGAAGCGCCTCAACGCCTGCACCTCGTGCATCAAGGCCGGCAAGGTCTCGCGCTGACGCAGCGCGGCCACCTCGCAGGCTGTTCCAGAGCCGGTTCGTCGACGTGACGGACCGGCTCTGCTCATGCCGGAAAAGGGCAGGCCGCCGCCGCGCGCACAGCTGCCGCGGCTCTCAGCGCCCCTCGCGCGTACGCAGCCGCCATCCGTGGTGCACGGGCCCGAGCCCGGAGCCCAGCGGAAATCCGGCGGCGATCGCCCCTGTGACGTACTCCTTCGCCCCCGCGGCCGCCTCCGGCACGGACATTCCGCGCGCCAGCAGCGCGGCCAGCGCGCTGGCGAGCGTGCAGCCGGTGCCGTGCGTGTGGCGGTTGCTGTAGCGGGGGGCGCGCAGCCAGTGCTCCTCGGTGCCGTCCGTGAGGAGGTCGACGGCCTCGCCCTGCGGGAGCCGGCCGTCCTCCGAGGACGTCGCGGGCAGGTGCCCGCCCTTGACGAGGGCCCACCGCGGTCCGTACGCCAGCAGCGCCGCGGCGGCCTCCCGCATCCCGGCCTCGCCGGAGACGCGTACGCCCGTCAGCTGCGCGACCTCGTCGAGGTTGGGCGTGACGACGGTCGCGGTGGCGAGCAGCCGGGTGCGGACGGTTTCCACGGCGTCCTCGGCGAGGAGGGAGTCGCCGTGCTTCGAGACGCCCACGGGGTCGACGACGACGGGCACGTCCGTTCCGGCGAGCAGCCCGGCGACCGTCTCGACCAGTTCGGCCGAGGCCAGCATCCCCGTCTTGACCGCCTGGACCCCGATGTCGTCGACGACGCTGCGGTACTGGGCGCGTACGGCCTCCGCCGGCAGCTCCCAATAGCCCTGCACGCCCAGGGAGTTCTGGGCGGTGACGGCGGCGACCACGCTCATGCCGTGCGTGCCGAGCGCCAGCATGGTCTTCAGGTCGGCCTGGATGCCGGCGCCGCCGCCGGAGTCGGAGCCCGCGACCGTCAGTACGCGGGGCGGCGCCGGGTCGGCGGAGCGGTCGGACTCGTGCGGCTGCCCTTGCGGGAACGGCTGTGCGGCTGTGTCCTCCATGCCTAGACCGTAGCCCGCGCGCCGTGAGCGCCCGCGGCCGGTTCGGCGCCGAAGCGGCATCGGCCCCCGGCCTGGCAGCCGCGGCGCTGCGTCGCCCCGTCCGGTCAGGTGCGCGGACCGTTCAGCTCTCCTCGCCGCTCCCGAAGTGGTCCCAGCCGCCTGCCTTCTCCCAGGCCGCGCCGTCCACCGTCACCTGCGGCTGGGCGGACGGGGCGAGCACTTCGCCGATCTTCCGCCAGCGTGCGGGGAGTTTCGCGTCCGGCGGGAAGGTGGCGACCAACGCGTGGTCCTCGCCGCCCGTGAGGACCCAGTGCAGCGGGTCCACGCCGACGGCCTGGCCGATGTCCGACATCTGGGCGGGCACGTCCAGGTCGGCCGAGCGCAGGTCGATGCGGACCTTGCTGGCTTCGGCGATGTGCCCGAGGTCCGCGACGAGCCCGTCGCTGACGTCGGTCATCGCGGTCGCCCCGAGCCCTGCCGCGGCGGGCCCCGCGTGGTACGGCGGTTCGGGCCTGCGGTGCGCCTCGACGAAGGCGCGCGGCGAGCGGAACCCCCGGGAGAGCACCGCGTGTCCGGCGGCGGACCAGCCCAGCCAGCCGGTGAAGGCCACGATGTCGCCGGGCCTCGCGCCGAAGCGGGTCACCGGTTCGCGGTTGCGCATGTCGCCGAGGGCGGTGATGGAGACGGTGATCGTCGCACCGCGGACGACGTCGCCGCCCACGACTGCGGCCGAGGCGACCTGCGCCTCGTCGCGGATGCCGTCCATCAGCTCCATCGGCCAGTTCGCGGGGAGTTCCGCGGGGACGACGAGTCCGAGCAGCAGCGCCGTGGGGAAGGCGCCCATGGCGGCGATGTCGGCGAGGTTCTCCGCCGCGGCCTTGCGCCCCACGTCGTACGCCGTGGACCAGTCGCGCCTGAAGTGCCGCCCCTCCAGCAGGATGTCGGTCGTCGCGACGACTCTGCGGTCCGGGGCCGCGACCACTGCCGCGTCGTCCCCGGGGCCGAGGCGGACGGCGGGAGTCGTCGTGAGCCGGGACGTCAACTGCCTGATCAGACCGAACTCTCCGAGCTCGCCGACGGTGCCGGGCGTGCGCGCACGGCCGCCGTTGTAGTCCCCGCTCAGCTGCATCGTCCCGCCCCTTCGACCCTCACTTGCTGCGTGATCCTTCCGTCCGCGCGCCCCCTGCCCGCGCCCCCTGCGCGGAAGGCGGCGGCGCCGTCCGCCCCGGTCCGCCCCCGCGACGGGTGCGTGCCCCGCGGCAGCGGTGCGCCGTCACCGACAGTGCCGCGGGTCTCCCGCGGGGTAGCGGCGACGCGGTACCGTGGCGTTCCCCTTCCCTCCATGCTCCCCTCAGCCGCCCTGGAGGTTCCGTGGTACAGGCGTACATCCTGATCCAGACCGAGGTCGGCAAGGCATCGACCGTCGCCGACTTCGTCTCCAAGCTTCCGGGCATCATGCACGCGGAGGACGTGACCGGCCCTTACGACGTGATCGTGCGCGCGCAGGCCGACAGCGTCGACGAGCTCGGCCGCTTGGTCGTCGCCGAGATCCAGAAGGTCGACGGCATCACTCGGACGTTGACCTGCCCGATCGTTCATCTGTAGCTCCCCCGTATGCTCGCCCGGTGAACACCTCTTACTACCGGGTTACGTTCGCCGTCGCCGCACTGGCCGTCGCGGGCTGCTCGGTCGAGGAGGGGCCGGCGGCCCCGCACCCCTCCGGCGAAGCCGCCGCGGCGTGCCGGTCGCTCCACGACCGGCTTCCGGAGCGCGTGGACGGGCAGGAGCGGATCACACTCGACCCGGCCTCGAAGTACACCGCGGCTTGGGGCGATCCGGCCATCGAACTGCGCTGCGGAGTGCCGCGCCCCGAGAAGCTCTCGCCCGGCAGTGAACACTACAACCCCACGGCGGAGGCGGTGGACGTCAACGGCGTCTCCTGGCTGGTGGAGAAGCGCGAAGAGGGTTACCGCTTCACCACCGTCGACCGCGAGGCGAACGTCGAGTTGACGGTCCCCGGCGATCACGCCCCTGAGATCAACGCGCTGCCGGACCTCGCGAAGCCCGTCCGCAGTTCGGTGCCCGAGCACCACTGACATTCCGGTCGCCGGCGCCCGGCCCGTCAGCGCAGGCCGGTCTCGCGGCGCAGCGCGGCCTGGATGAGCCGGTCCACGAGTTCCGCATAGCTGACGCCGCTCTTCTGCCACATCCGCGGATACATCGAGATGGGCGTGAAGCCGGGCATCGTGTTGATCTCGTTGATGACGAACTCCCCGTCCTCGGTGCGGAAGAAATCCGCCCGGACGAGGCCCTCGCAGGAGGCGGCCTCGAAGGCGCACACGGCCAGCTCCTGCACCCTCGCGGTCTCCTCGGGGGTGAGCGGCGCGGGCACGATGCCGGAGGCGGAGTCGATGTACTTCGCCTCGAAGTCGTAGAAGTCGTGGGCGCTCACCGGCGGGATCTCGGCGGGGACGCTCGCCCGCGGGCCGTCCTCGAACTCCAGCACACCGCACTCGATCTCACGCCCGCTGAGCAGCGACTCGACGACGACCTTCGGGTCGTGCCGCTGGGCTTCGGCGATGGCCTCGTCCAGCCCGCCGATGTCGTGGACCTTGGTGATGCCCATCGAGGAGCCCGCCCGTGCCGGCTTCACGAACAGCGGCCAGCCGTGCCGGCCCGCCAGGTCCAGGATCCGCTTGCGCGCGCCGCCGGGGTCCGTCTTCCAGTCCCGCGGACGGATCGTGACGTACGGCCCGACGGGCAGTCCGAAGGAGGCGAAGACCCGCTTCATGTACTCCTTGTCCATGCCGACCGCCGACGCGAGCACTCCCGCACCGACATAGGGCACGCCCGACATCTCCAGCAGCCCCTGCAACGTGCCGTCTTCGCCGTACGGACCGTGCAGCACGGGGAAGACGACGTCCACCTCGCCCAGCGCCTTGGGCACGGAGCCCGGCTCGTGGTACGTCACCTCGCGGTTGCCCGGTTCGAGCGGCAGCAGCACGCCGCCCGTCGTCGTGTCGGCCAGTTCGGAGACGCTCGGCAGTCTGCGGTTCTCGATGGCCATCCGCTCGGGTTCGTCTGCGGTCAGCGCCCAGCGGCCGTCCGTGGTGATGCCGATGGGCAGCACCTCGTACTTCTCACGGTCGATGGCGGCGAGTACGGCTCCTGCGGTGACGACCGAGATCGCGTGCTCGGAGCTGCGCCCGCCGAACACGACGGCGACACGGGGCTTGCGGGAGGGGCTCTGGCTGCTCATATCGGACCGACTGTACCTTCTGGCCCCTGACCCGTCAGGGTCCCGGGGCCCGCGTCGCGGCGGCCCCGTCCGGGGTTCCGGTCACGTTCCGCACCGACCCCGGGGGGCCGAACGACCCCGGGGCGACCGGGAGATCGCGCCGCCGAACCGGCGCCGGAACGCCCGGCCCGGCCCGCGGCGACGCGACCCCGCGAACCGTCAGACGCGTTCGGCCTTCGCGCTGCGCGACATGAGTTCCTTCAGGGCGACGAGCGGCGGCTTGCCGTCATGGACGATGCCGACGACCGTCTCCGTGATCGGCATCTCCACGCCGTGCCGCCGCGCCAGTTCACGTACGGACTCGCACGACTTGACACCCTCCGCCGTCTGGCGTGTGACGGCGATCGTCTCCTGAAGCGTCATGCCTCGGCCGAGATTCGTGCCGAAGGTGTGGTTCCGGGAGAGCGGCGAGGAACAGGTGGCCACGAGGTCGCCCATCCCGGCGAGCCCGGCGAAGGTGCGGGCGTCGGCGCCCATCGCCGAGCCGAGCCGGGCGGTCTCCGCGAGGCCGCGCGTGATCAGCGAGGCCTTCGCGTTGTCCCCGAGTGCCATACCGTCCGCGATGCCGACGGCCAGCGCGATCACGTTCTTGACGGCGCCGCCGAGTTCGCAGCCGACGACGTCCGTGTTGGTGTACGGGCGGAAGTACGGCGTGTGGCATGCGGCCTGCAGGCGCAGGGCCACGCTCTCGTCCGCGCAGGCGACGACGGAGGCCGCGGGCTGCCTCTCCGCGATCTCCCTGGCGAGGTTGGGGCCGGTCAGCACGGCGACGCGTGACGCGTCCACGCCCGCGACCTCCTCGACGACCTCGCTCATCCGCTTGGCGGTGCCGAGTTCGACGCCCTTCATCAGCGAGACGAGCACGGTCTCCGGATGCAGCAGCGGAGTCCACTGCGCGAGGTTGCCGCGCAGAGTCTGCGAGGGCACCGCGAGCACCGTGAACTCCGCGCCGCGCGCCGCCTCCGCGGCGTCCGTGGTGGCCGTGACTCCCGCCGGGAGCTCCGTTCCCGGGAGGTAGTCGGGGTTCACGCGGCGGGTGTTGACCGCTTCGGCCAGTTCGGGCCGCCGCCCCCAGAGCGTCACCTCGCAGCCCGCGTCGGCGAGCACCATCGCGAAGGCCGTGCCCCAGGAACCTGTGCCGAATACGGCGGCTTTCGTCACGCGTTCTCTCCCTCGGCCGCCGGAGGCGCCGCGTCCGGCTGCAGGGGCCGTCCGCCCCGCTCCGGTGCGCCTCCCCGGCCGTTCCTCTCGCTGTGGACGTTCTCCTCGCCCCGGGACGCCTGTTCGCCCTGCCGCGCAGACCGTTCGCCGTTCTCCTGGTGGGGGAGCCGCTCCGGCCCGCGGGAGGCAGCCGCATGGCGGTGGTCGTAGCGCTCGGCCGGCGGGGTCTCACCGCGGATGTCGGCGAGCTGCGCGGTGATCTCGTCCATGATCCGCTCGGTGACCTCCCGCAGCACCGCCGCGGTCGCCTCCTTGCCGTAGAACTCCGAGAGGTCGATGGGCGGTCCGGCCTGGACGACGAGAGTCCGGCGGGGGAAGAACTTGATGTCACCGCGCTTCGGATAGGGCGGGACGGCGAGATTCGCCCCCCACTGCGCGACGGGAATGACCGGCGCCCTCGTCTCCAGGGCGACCCTGGCGGCGCCGGTCTTCCCCTTCATGGGCCACATCCGGGGGTCCCTGGTCAGGGTGCCCTCGGGGTAGAACACCACGCACTCGCCCTTGTTGATGGCCTCGACGGCGGCGCGGAAGGCCCCTATGGCGTCCTTCGACTCGCGGAAGACGGGGATCTGCCCGGTCCCCCGCATGGCCGCCCCGACGAACCCGCTCTTGAACAGCCCGACCTTCGCGAGAAAGCGCGGAACCCGTCCGGTGTTGTACTGGAAGTGGGCATAGGAAAGCGGGTCCAGGGCCGAGTTGTGATTGACGACCGTGATAAATCCGCCGCTTTCCGGAATATGCTCCATTCCGCGCCAGTCCCGCTTGAAGAACAGCACGAGCGGCGGTTTCACCAAAACCGCGGCAAGGCGGTACCAGAAGCCGATTCTGCGGCGGGACACCCGGACACCATCTCCTCTTGCCTGTTCGAACAGCCACGTGGGTCCCGGCGGCGGCGAGGCAGCGGCCTCCCGCGGAGCGGGCACGGGGCCCTCTGCACTACGGCTGGGCCTGCCACATCGCGGCGGCGCGGGTTGCCCCAGCGCGCGAGGGGCAAGTCTCACCCCGTACCCCCCACCGTGTCGAGCGCACGGTCTGTCTGCGTCTGTCCTGCAACCGTAGCCCGGGGCCTGCGGGACCGCGTCGGCGGCGGGTGAGAATGAGGCGATGGAGCCGCATGTGACACCACCGGCATGGACCCTCCTGATGCCGCTGAAGCCGCTGTCGCGCGCCAAGAGCAGGCTCGCCGCGGCGGCGGCCGCTCCGGCGCGCGCACGGCTCGCGCTGGCGTTCGCCCAGGACGCCGTCAGCGCGGCCCTGACCTGTACGGCCGTACGCGATGTGGCAGTTGTCACCAACGACGAGCAGGCGGCCGAGGAGCTGGCCGCCCTCGGGGCGCGCATCGTTCCGGACGCCCCGGACGCGGGCCTCAACCCCGCCCTGGCACACGGTGCCGCCGTCGTGCGCGGAATCCGCCCTGAAGCCCCGCTGGCGGCCCTCAACGCCGATCTCCCAGCGCTGCGGGCCCGTGAACTCGCACACGTACTCCAGGCCGCCGCGGAGGCCCCCCGCGCGTTCCTCGCCGACGCCGACGGGACGGGCACCACGTTGCTCTCCGCCATGCCGGGTCATGCGCTCCGCCCGCGGTTCGGGCCGCGTTCGCGGGCCCGGCACGCCGCTTCGGGGGCGGCGGAGCTGCTCCTGTCCGACGCGGTCAGCGTGCGGCAGGACGTCGACACCGAGGCCGACCTGGCCGCCGCGGTCGTTCTCGGCGTGGGCCCGCACACGGCCGGGGCGCTGTGCGGCGACCCGGGTCCCACGCCCGTCAACGCGGTGTGAGGGCACTGCCATAGGCTTCTGCCATGCAGGCAACCTCGTACACGTTCGACCCCGAGACGCGCAGCGGGAGCGTATTGCTCGACGACGGCACCCCTCTGCCGTTCGACGCCACCGCGTTCGACGCCGGAGGGCTGCGCCTGCTGCGGTCCGGGCAGCGCGTACGCATCGAGGTCGAGGGGTCCGGCGAGGAGCGGCGCGTCACCTTCGTCACCTTGCAGACCCTCTGACTCTGTGCATCGGTTCTTCCCCGGCGCCCGGCCGGCCGCCGCCAGGCCCGCCGGACCGGATCCCCGTGCGAAGTCCGCGGTCGCGGCGTCCCGTTGGCGCCCCCGAACGCCCGCCGGGCCGGACTCCCCGGCGGGAGTCCGGCCCGGCGTCGCGGGTCGAGTACAGCTCAGCGCTTGCGCGCGGTGGCCCTTTTGGCGGTGGACTTGCGGGCGGCGGTGCGGCGGCCCGGGGCCTTCCTGGCCGGCGCCTTCTTGGTGGTCGACTTCTTGCCCGTGGCCTTCTTGGCGGTCGACTTCTTCGCCGTGGTCTTCTTCGCGGTGGACTTCTTCGCCGTGGCCTTCTTCGCCGCCGTCTTCTTCGCCGGCGTCCGCTTGGCGGTGGTCTTCGCCGCCGTCTTCTTCGCGGCGCCGCGCTGCGCCGTGCTCTTCTTCGCCGTCGTCTTCTTCGCTCCCGCGCGCTTCGTCGCGGCCTTCTTCGCGGAAGTGCCGCCCATCAGACTGCCCTTGGGGGCCTTCTTCACGGCGACATCGTTCTTCGGAAGCTTCTTCGCCCCGCTGACCAGTTCCTTGAATCCGGCGCCGGCACGGAAGCGGGGCACCGAGGTCTTCCTCACCCGCACGCGCTCACCGGTCTGCGGGTTGCGGGCGTACCGCGCGGGGCGGTCCACCTTCTCGAAGGAGCCGAACCCGGTGACCGAGACCCGCTCCCCCGCCACAACGGAGCGGACGATCGCGTCCAGCACGACATCGACCGCTTCCGCGGCCTGCTGCCGTCCACCGAGCTTGTCCTGGATTGCTTCGACGAGCTGCGCCTTGTTCACGTCTTCCCCTTCGGAACTATTGCAGGAACGAATGTGTTCAAGCTTTTTCGCACGCTAGGCAGATATATACCGCGAATCAAACATGAAACGGGCGAATCACCCTTGTGCCGCAACGAACTCGCCCTTCATCGAGCTCCGTCAGCGCGCTTGCCTGCCTGTTCCTCGGGGAAGCGTCCCTCGTCGATATCCGTCATGAGACGGTCCACACGCCGCTCAGCGTCGGCGAGATCGTGCTTCGAGGCCGCGGTGATGACGAGCAGCTTGCGCGTCAGCGCCACCCGTACGCCCTCGGGGACTTGCAGTGAGCGCACTCTTGCGTGCGCCTCCTTCAAGCGGGCGGCGAGTCGGTCGTAGAGATCGAGTTGACCGTCGCGTTCCATGCACCGATTGTGCCATCTGGGGTGAGTTGTCGCATAACGAGTCCCCAACACACGCAGGCGCCCCCCGTCTTGCGGACGGGGGGCGCGTGAGGCCCTGCGGTCGTGAGGGGCGCCCGGGCTCCGCTCAGGCTGCGTTCACAGCTGCTGCGTCAGGGGCTTGAAGGCGGGACGCCGGGCTTCGTAGGCCGCGATGGAGTCCTCGTCCTTCAGCGTCAGGCTGATGTCGTCGAGCCCTTCGAGCAGCCGCCAACGGGCGTTCTCGTCCAGGTCGAAACCCGCCTCGACGCCCGGCGCGAGCACCTTGCGCCCGACCAGGTCGACGGTCACCTCGACGCTTGGGTCCGACTCGGCCAGCTCCCAGAGCGCCTCCACGGTCGGCTGCGGCAGTACGACCGTGAGGAGGCCGTTCTTCAGGGAGTTGCCGCGGAAGATGTCCGCGAATCGCGGGGAGATCACGGCCTTGAATCCGTAGTTCTGCAGCGCCCAGACGGCGTGCTCCCGCGAGGAGCCCGTGCCGAAGTCCTCGCCCGCGACGAGGACCGTACCGCCCTTGTACGCCTCGTCGTTCAGCACGAAATCCGGGTTCTTGCGCCAGGCTTCGAAGAGTCCGTCCTCGAATCCGTCCCGCGTGACCTTCTTCAGCCAGTGGGCGGGGATGATCTGGTCGGTGTCGACGTTGCTGCGGCGCAGCGGGACGACGCGTCCCGTGTGAGTCGTGAAGGCTTCCATGGTGATCGTCTCCTCAGACGCCGGCGGGCTCGCGCACGTCGGACAGGTCGGCGGGTGAGGCGAGGTGGCCCAGCACCGCCGTCGCGGCGGCGACCTGCGGCGAGACCAGGTGCGTACGGCCGCCCTTGCCCTGCCTTCCCTCGAAGTTGCGGTTGGAGGTGGACGCGGCGCGCTCACCGGGCTGGAGCTGGTCGGGGTTCATGCCCAGGCACATGGAGCAGCCCGCGTGGCGCCACTCGGCCCCGGCCGCGGTGAAGACCTTGTCCAGCCCTTCCGCGACCGCCTGCAGCGCGACCCGTACGGAACCGGGGACGACCAGCATCCGCATGCCGTCGGCGACTTGGCGCCCCTCCAGGACGGCGGCTGCCGAACGCAGGTCCTCGATACGGCCGTTGGTGCAGGATCCGACGAACACCGTGTCGACGGGGACCTCGCGCAGCGGCTGCCCCGCCGTGAGTCCCATGTACTCCAGGGCCTTCTCGGCCGCGAGCTTCGCCCCTTCGTCCTCGAACGAGGCGGGGTCCGGGACGGACTCCGACAGCGGTGCGCCCTGGCCCGGGTTCGTTCCCCACGTCACGAACGGCGCCAACTGCGTGGCGTCGATGACGACTTCGTGGTCGAAGACGGCGTCGTCGTCGGTGCGCAGCGTCTTCCAGTACTCGACGGCAGCGTCCCAGTCGGCGCCCTCCGGGGCGTGCTCGCGGCCCCGCACGTACTCGAACGTCGTCCCGTCCGGAGCGATCATCCCGGCGCGGGCGCCGGCCTCGATGGACATGTTGCAGACGGTCATCCGCGATTCCATCGACAGCTTCTCGATCGCCTCACCGCGGTACTCGATGACGTAGCCCTGTCCGCCGCCGGTGCCGATCTTCGCGATGACGGCCAGGATCAGGTCCTTGGCGGTGACGTCGTCGGGCAGCTCGCCAGTGACCGTGATCGCCATCGTCCTGAACGGCGCCATCGGCAGCGTCTGGGTGGCCAGGACGTGCTCGACCTGGCTGGTGCCGATACCGAAGGCGAGGGCGCCGAACGCCCCGTGCGTCGAGGTGTGGGAGTCGCCGCAGACGACCGTCATGCCCGGCTGCGTCAGACCCAGCTGGGGGCCGACGACGTGCACGACGCCCTGCTCGTCGTCCCCGAGGGGGTGCAGGCGCACGCCGAAGTCCGCGCAGTTCTTGCGGAGGGTCTCCAGCTGCGTGCGGGAGACCGGGTCGGCGATCGGCTTGTCGATGTCGAGGGTCGGGGTGTTGTGGTCCTCGGTGGCGATGGTCAGGTCCGTACGGCGCACCCGGCGGCCGTTCTTGCGGAGCCCGTCGAAGGCCTGGGGGCTGGTCACCTCGTGCAGCAGGTGCAGGTCGATGTAGAGGAGGTCCGGCTCGCCTTCCGCGTGCCTGACGACATGGTCGCCCCAGACCTTCTCCGCGAGTGTCCGTCCCATCGCTTTCCCTCCGGCCGGCAGCGTCGCCGGCCACATGTCGAGATCCAGTGGCGCACGGGGCCGGCGGTCCCCCCGGGCCCTGTGCGCTTCGCCCGTCCAGAGTGGCGGGTGGCGCCGAAAAAGGAACTTGCGTTTCACACTCTGAGACGCGAGTATCGACGCATGGACAACTCTAGCGGCGTCGGCGTTCTCGACAAGGCGGCTCTGGTGCTGAGCGCCTTGGAGTCCGGTCCGGCCACTCTCGCCGGGCTGGTCGGCGCGACCGGCCTCGCCCGGCCGACGGCTCACAGGCTCGCGGTGGCGCTGGAGCACCACCGCCTGGTCGCCCGTGACATACAGGGGCGTTTCATCCTCGGCCCGCGCCTCGGCGAGCTGGCCGCGGCCGCCGGCGAGGACCGCCTCCTCGCCTCGGCCGGCCCGGTGCTCACGCATCTGCGGGACGTGACGGGCGAGAGCGCGCAGCTCTACCGGCGCCAGGGCGACATGCGGATCTGCGTGGCCGCCGCCGAGCGGCTGTCCGGACTGCGGGACACCGTGCCGGTCGGCTCGACGCTGCCGATGAAGGCGGGTTCCGCCGCGCAGATCCTCATGGCATGGGAGGAGCCGGAGCGCCTCCACCGCGGACTGCAAGGCGCCAGGTTCACGGCGACGGCGCTCTCGGGCGTGCGGCGCCGCGGATGGGCGCAGTCCGTGGGCGAACGCGAACCGGGCGTCGCCTCGGTGTCCGCCCCGGTGCGCGGCCCGTCGAACCGCGTGGTCGCCGCCGTCTCGGTCTCCGGCCCGATAGAGCGCCTGACGCGGCACCCGGGGCGCATGCACGCGCAGGCGATCGTCGACGCGGCGGCCCGGCTGAGCGACGCTCTGCGCAGGACGACGGGCTGAGCGACGGCCCGGCCTCCTGAGAGGGGAGGCCCGGCCGTCTCTCGGACCGAGCCGTGTCAGCCCTCGACGCGTCCGGACGACATCCGGTCCGCAGCCCGCTCCCCGCGTCTGCCCACCGGCTCGACGCCGTGCGCCGCCCCGAGGCCGTACGGCGGCATGTTCACGTACACCGCCTCGTAACAGCCCGCCGGGACGGCATACGTCTCATGCCAAACCCCCACAGCAGCACCCCCGTTGCGCGCCCGGCGGTTGTACGCCGCCCACGCCGGCCGGTGCTCCTTGTCCGCCGCCGACGCGTAGGCGAAGAGCGCCTCTTCCGACTTCCAGTACTGCAGGACGCCGAATTCGCGAAGCCCGCCGAGCTGCACGCGGAAGCCCAGCAGGCCGCTGGAGGCGTCCTTCGAGAGCTCCTTGAGCATCCGCGGCATCGCCGTGAACACGGGCAGCCAACTCCGCACCGCCCGCAGCTTGTTGATGCGCATCCCGACCAGGAACACGACGATGTCGCCCTGGGCCGCCGCCGTCTTCCGTCCGTCCTGCACCTTCGCTGCCATGACGCACTCCCCTCGCACTTGGATAGTTCCGCTATCCCATTTGGATAGTGCTACTCTCCAAGAGAAAACGCAAGGGGACGTTCGGCAGTCCATGAGCACGAGGACGGGAACGGCACGGAATGCGCCTGGCAGAACTGAGTGAACGCAGCGGCATCAGTACGGCAACGGTGAAGTACTACCTGCGCGAGGGGCTGCTGCCGCCGGGCCGCCGCGTCTCGGCCACCCAGGCCGAGTACGACGAGTCGCACCTGCGGCGCCTGCGGCTCATCCGCGCCCTCGTCCAGGTCGGACGGCTCCCCGTCGCGACGGTCCGCGACGTGCTGAAGAACGTCGACGACACATCGCTGAGCCGGCACAGCCGCATCGGCTCGGCCGTGTGGGCCTTGCCCCACGACACGGAGACCGCGGAGGGCGACGCGGAGACCGCGGCGGCGGAGCGCACTTCGCAGGCACTGCTGGCGGAACTGGGGTGGGGGTTCTCGCAGTCGACCGGGGCCGATTCCCCGGCGTACCGGACGCTGGTCGGCGCGATCTCGGCCCTCCGGCGCCTCGGTTATCCGTGCGGCACGGAGAACCTGCTGCCGTACGCGCGGGCCGCGGCGCAGGTGGCTCAGAGCGACCTGGAGCTGGTCGCGAGCTACGACGACGCGGAAGAGCAGATCGAGGCGGCGGTGGCCTGCACCGTGCTGTACGAACCGGTGCTGCTCAGCCTGCGGCGGCTGGCCGAGGCGGAGGAGTCCAACAGGCGCTTCAGCGCGGAGAGTTGAGGAAAGAACGGAGCTGGGAACCCCTGCCCCGCGGACGAAGAAAAGCCCCCCGGTCTCCCGGAGGGCTTTCCCGATCGAGTACCCCCGACCGGATTCGAACCGGCGCTACCGCCTTGAGAGGGCGGCGTGCTAGGCCGCTACACAACGGGGGCCTCTCTGCGATCCGCAACGATCACGGACCAGTACCCCCGACCGGATTCGAACCGGCGCTACCGCCTTGAGAGGGCGGCGTGCTAGGCCGCTACACAACGGGGGCCTCGATCTTGCCAACCAGCAGCCTATGAAGGATGCTTCACCAAGATCGCGCTGGGCTACCAGGACTCGAACCTAGACTAACTGAACCAGAATCAGTCGTGCTGCCAATTACACCATAGCCCACCAAAACGCAACCCCCTGCGGGGATCTTGTCCGGGTGACCGCCGTACGATCGGGCCTCGCGGCTCCGCCCCGTTCGGCGACAGGAAGAACAGTACCTGATCGGGGACCGGGCTCCAAAACGGGTTCCGCGCACTCAGGCGGCCAGTGCAGGAGGCACTGCGCGCCTGCGCAGCTCCTTGAAGACGACCTCCAGATCGTCGATTTCCCCGTCACTGAAGTGCCCGTCCACCGCCCCATGATCCTTGAACGGCTGCTCGTAGAGATCCCGAAGATGGATCACCCCGTTGTGCACCACGTACTCGATGATCATCTTCACAAAGTGCAGCTGCCTCGAGGTGAGCGCGTACTGTGCCTGGAACTCCGCGAACGCGTCCTGAGCAGCGGTGCGGTCGAGTCCGCGCAGGCCTCGCACGAAGAGACCGAGATCACGATGGCCGAAATGCTCCAGATCCTCCGGGGAGGCGACGCTCTCTGCCAGGAACACGGTCTCCAGGTCGCTCAGATCCTCTTCGGTGATCTGCTCGTTCATGTACAGCTTGCGCACCACCGGAACGTCCTCGTGACGTGCCAAGTACGCACGGGCCCGCTGACGGAAACGCTGCTCGTCCGTGCCTTGCGGGACGCCTTTCAGCTCCACCTCGGCGAGCGCGCCCAGCTCGTCCTCGAAATCCGTATAAACGATGTTTCGCTTCGCCCGCTCGTCCACCAGTCGCACCAGGCCACGCATCCGGCGTCGCATGTGGTCAACCATCGGGACCGTGACGTCCTGCCACCACTCCTCCCCCGCCACGGATTCCAGCAGCTCGGCCTGCTCGCGGACGACGGGGATGTTGGTCTTGCTCAGAAGGTCCTGGGCGATCTCGCGCACCCTCGTGCGCAGGCGCTTGTAGGAGCCGCCGCCCTCCAGCGCCGCAAGTTCGAGGGAGTAGGCGGTGAGGTCGAAGCGCTTGGCCTCCTCGTCAACGTCCTCGCCCTCGGGCCGGTACTCGCTCGGCAGCTTCAGCAGCTTCTCGCTGATCTCCGCAGCCTTCTCCTCGTCCAACCGGTGCCAGCTGGTGAAGTCGCTGTAGATCTCTACCTCCCGGCGGTGCGGACGCACCAGGAAGTTGCCGGTGTTCATGGCGGCCACCGTGTCGCGCAGCCGTCGGGCGGTGGACCAGCGCAGCGCCGACTCGGTCGACGACTCCGGAGCCGTTCCGGCGTCCTGCGTGGAGTCCGGCGGCTGCCGGCGGTCCAGTGCGCGTACGAGTTCCAACTGGCGTTGCAGGACTCGCTCGGTGAGGCTGGGCGCCTGACGTCCGGGGTCCCTGCCCAGCTCCGCGTTGAAGAACTCGACGTTGCCGCACAGGTCGAAGACGTAGAAATCCTCCTTGTGCCGACCGGGGCCGAAGATGTTCTCCCGCAGACGGGTGCCGCGGCCGATCATCTGCCAGAACTTCGTGGGCGAGTAGACCGGCTTGAAGAAGACGAGGTTCAGCACCTCGGGCACATCGATGCCGGTGTCCAGCATGTCGACCGAGATCGCGATGTCCGGGGCCTTCTCCGGGTTGGAGAAGTCGTCGATGAGCTGCTGTGCCTTCTTCTCGCGGTAGGTGATGACACGCGCGTCGTGGCCTGCGCCCTGCGGGTAGTGCAGGTTGTACTGATCCTCGATGGCGCGCGCGTGATCGTTGTTCTTGGCGAAGATGATGGTCTTGCCGATCCGGTCGCCGCCCTCGACCCGGTGGCCGAAGGTCATCAGGACTTCCAGGGCCTGGTCGATCGTCGGCTTGTTGAAGAGATACGTGTTGATCTCGTCAGGGGTGACCTCGGTGGGTATCTGGCCGTCCTCGGTCCACTCAAGGTTCTCCCAGGCTTCCTTCTGCTCCTGGCTGAGTTCGTCGTACCTCAGTCCCCTGTTCAGGATCTTCAGGGGTACGTCGACGGCCTTCGGCGGCACCAGGAAGCCGTCCTCCACGGCCTCGTCCAGGCTGTAGGAATCTGTGGGGACGCCGTCCTCCAGCTGGAAGAGGCGGTAGGTGCTCCGGTCGATGCCGTTCTTGGGGGTGGCGGTGAGGCCGAGCAGCAGCGAGTCGAAGTAGTCGAAGAGTTCGCCGTACTTGTCGTAGACCGAGCGGTGGGCCTCGTCGATGACGATCAGGTCGAAGAAGCCGGGACAGAAGCGGCGGCGGCCGTCCTGCGTCAGCTCGTCGATGCGGTTCATCATCGTCGGATAGGTCGAGACGAAGACACGGCCCTCCGTCTGCCTCTCGGTGAGCAGATTGACGGTGGGCGTGTGCTCCAGATGTTCCTTGAACGCGTTGACGGCCTGGGTGACCAGAGCCTGCCGGTCGGCGAGAAACAGCACGCGGCGTGCCCAATTCGCCTTCTGGAGCAGGTCGATGAGGGCGACGGTCGTACGGGTCTTGCCCGTGCCGGTGGCCATCACCAGCAGAGCGCGCCGCTGCTTGTCCCGGTCGAAGGTCTCCCCCACCCGCTGGATCGCATGCCGCTGGTAGTTGCGGTCGGCGATCTTCGGGTTCACGTTCTTGGCCATCAGCGCACGGCGGCCGGCCCGCTGCCTGATCAGCCAGTGCAGCTCGTCCTTGGTGCGGAAGCCCTGGACCTGACGGGGCGGATAGCCGTTTCCGTCGTCCCAGATGTAGGTCTCGTAGCCGTTGGTGTAGAAGATGACCGGGCGCAGGCCGTACTTCTGCTGCACGGCGTCCGCGTAGCGCCTTGCCTGTTCCCGGCCCTCGTATGCGTCGACCTTGGTCCGCTTGGCCTCGACCACTGCGAGGGGCTTGTCGTCGTCGCCCCAGAGCACATAGTCGATGCGGCCCTTGCCGGAGGGGGTGTCCAGCCCCGTGATCTCGAACTCACGGTCCCGGTCGGCGGCCAGGTCCCAGCCCGCCTCCTTGAGAAGGACATCGACGAAGAGGTCACGGGTGGCGGCTTCGTCGTAGTCGTGTTCGTCGGTACGCGCCTGGTTGTTGGCCTTCGCAGCGGAGGCCCTGGCCCGGAGCTGGACGATCTCTGCTTCGAGCGCTTCACCCTTCGCGCGGGCTTCGGCGAGTGCCTTGGCCAGAGCCTCGCGCTCGGCCTTGTCCTGCTTCTCCTTTTCCAGGAGCTCCGCACGCTTCAGCCTGCGCACCTCGGCTGGTACGGGGCGCGGGATTGAGCCCGTGTCGAACTGGGTTCCAGAAGGCGGGAGTTGGTGGGGCCGACCGGTGTAGGTGCGGGCAAGCCAGTACATGACCTGGAAGAGCTCAGCGGTGATCCTTACGGCTGTCCTGGAGGCGAACTCGCCCGGCTTGTGCACCGCGTTGTTGCCCTCTTTGCGGATCAGGTTCATCTTCGTGCGCAGACCGGGACCGACCAGGTTCACCATGGTCGGCTCGTGGATCATGCCGTTCAGGTCGTTGTTGTGCGGCTCGCGCAGGGCATCGTCGGCCCGGTACATCCACTGGAGCGTGAACTCCAGGGTGCGGCGGGCATAGAAGCAGGACGTACGAGGATCGGCGTAGGCCAGCCGCTCGGCGTGCTCCGCCTCGGCGTACAGGTCGGGCCACTCATGCTCGACGAACGCGAAGTTGCTCGGAGGACGGCCCGAGCCCTGGTCGCCGTTCCCGTCGCCGCTGCCCTTCATCATGCCGTGCGTCCCCCTCCTGCGGGCCGCTGCTTCGGCCCTTGGTGCGGCTCCTGGCGGTAAGGGGATGAGGCTCAAGTGCCCGCTCACGGCCAGGAGTTGGTGTGCTGTGAGCTAGGCCGCCTGATCCTGCCAGAGGGTGCCGTTGAACGCACGCTGCTGGAGGGAGGTGAAGAGCTCGTCGAGGGAGGCGAGGTGGGTGAGGTGAATCGCCTTCTGCTGTTCAATGGCTTCCGCGTGAGCCTGGAATGCGCGCTGCTTTTCGATCTTTGGAAGTGCGAAACTCACTGCCCCAATTGTCTTCTGATTAACCTTGTACGTCCCATTAGTCGTTCTGGCGATGCTCTCGATCTGACGGCGAACGTGAGAGCTCGACCAAACATACTCAAGATATTCCGGGACGACAACTTCGGAGCGAATTGGGGCGGCTAGCACTGTATCAGGATAGACAGTGTCATCCATATCACTCCGGGGAAAAACGCCACGACCGACCAAATCCTTGTTGCCATTGCCACGGCAAACCAGGAAGAGGTTGCGACGAACCGCATGAGAGGGTGTTACATCCTCTAGATAGAAGCCTTCTTTCCATGCCTCCTCGTCAAATCTCCCTCTTGTCACAGCAGACAGGGTGAGCACTTTGGTTCTGATGTCCCCTCGGCTCGAGGGTGACACACCACTACGCATGCGACGCTGAAGGACTTCGTCCAAGCTAACGGCAGACGTTGAACCGACCTGGATACCACTGAACATGGAACGAAAAATGGACCGGGCGAGATCGTCGAGGAGAGTGATGGCCTCGCGGCGCTTGGTGCGCAGGGCATCGACCTGGTCGAGGACGGCGGCGATGCGCTTCTGTTCGCCAATTTCCGGGAGCGGCACCAAGAGATTCGCACACCGCTTGAGGTCTAGGTTCGAAATGTTAGTTGTCTGGCGACTAAAACTGCGAACCGTCTCCTGTGTGCGTTGCATGGAGAAGAAGTGATAGAGGTAACGCTGGTCGACCAGCCCGGAGGCCCCACGCAGCACCGTGACGAAACCGCCAAAAGTTGCAGGATGGTCCAGCGCTGGAACCCAGCAACACTTCCCCACAAGGTTCCAGCTGTTCGCACTGGAGATGAGCAAGTCACCGCTCTCGAGAAGCTGCTCATCACGACGCACGAAATCGCGACTGACACCCCAAACGTCGGTTAGGTCAAGTTCCCGTTGCACATTTTTGGTTCGCATGCACTGAACTGCATTCGGGGCCGTCGCCGGGATCACGTCTGATGGCTTGAAAGTAATACCCCTAACAAACGAAGCAATTTCGCCCAGCCTGACAGAATTCACGGGAGTCACGAAAGCATCCCCTTCAGCTCCGCCGTTCCCTTGGCGATCTCCGCGTCAAGGCGTTCCAGGTCGGCGATGATGTCCAGGGGAGCCCGGGTTTCGATCTCCTCGTGGACGATCTCCTTGTAGCGGTTGAGGCTCAGGTCGTAGCCCTCCGCCGCGATGTCCGCCTTGGGGACCGTGAAGCTCTGCTCCGTGCGCTCGCGCTTCAGTTCGTCGCCGTCGCGATCGCGCCAACGGGCAAGCGCGTCCGGGAGGTTGTTCTTCTCGTGATCGGCCTCGCCCAAGGGCGCCAGTGTTCGCGCGCCCAGCTTCGCCTCGGGGAGCAACGGGTTGCGCTTGTCGTCGAGGCTCAGGCCGTCCGCGCGCACGTCGTAGAACCAGACGTTGTCGGTGCCGCCCGAATCGGTGCGGGTAAAAATCAGGATTGCCGTAGAAACACCGGCGTACGGTTTGAAGACGCCGCTCGGCAGCTTCACTACCGCTTCCAGTTTCTGTTCCTCGACCAACTGCCGACGCAGTTCCTTGTGCGCCTTGGACGAGCCGAACAGCACGCCGTCCGGGACGATGACCGCCGCGCGCCCGCCCGGCTTCAACAGGCGCAGGAAGAGGGCCAGGAAGAGCAGTTCGGTCTTCTTCGTCTTGACGACCTTGAGGAGGTCCTTCGATGTCGTCTCGTAGTCCAGACTGCCGGCGAAGGGAGGATTCGCCAGGATCAGCGAGTAGCTGTCCTGCTCCTCGCCCGCGCTCTCGGAAAGCGAGTCGCGGTAGCGGATGTCCGGCTGTTCCACGCCATGGAGCAGCATATTCATCGAGCCGATGCGGAGCATCGTCGAGTCGAAGTCGAAGCCGTGGAACATGCTGTTGTTGAAGTGACGGCGCTGCTCAACGTCGTAGAGAGCGCTGTCGTGTTCACGGGCCACGTACTCGGCGCTGCCGACGAGGAAGCCGCCCGTGCCGCACGCCGGGTCGCAGATCTCGTCACCCGGGCTCGGCTCCATCATCTCGACCATGAGCTGGATGATGTGCCGGGGTGTTCGGAACTGCCCGTTCTGACCGGCGGATGCGATCTTGCTGAGCATGTACTCGTAGAGATCGCCGTTGGTGTCCTTGTCCTGCATCGGGATGTCCTCCAGTAGGAGAACGACCTTCGACAGCAGGTTGGGGGTCGGGATCGTGAAGCGGGCGTCCCGCATGTGGTCCGAGTACGTGGAGTCCTCGGCACCCAGACCGCGAAGGTACGGGAAGACGCCCGTGGCGACCAGGTCGTACATGACCTCGGAGTCGCGGTCCTTGAAGTTCTGCCAGCGCAGGTCTTGTTGGTCCGCCGTGAAGAACGGGTTGGGCTCCGTCTCGGCCAGGCGTGCCTGCTTCTTGTCCTTGAGTGTCTGCAACTCGTCCAGGCGGCGGATGAAGAGCAGGTATGTGATCTGCTCCATCACCTCCAGCGGGTTGGAGATGCCGCCCGACCAGAACGCGTCCCAGACGCGGTCCACCTTGCTCTTCAGTTCGCCTGTGATCACGGATCGATCCTACCGGCCCGCGCCTGAGGAGCGGTCATTCCTGGGCAAGTGCAACGGCCTTCGGCGGCCGTTCGCTACACGACGGCCACCGTCACGTCACTCACCACAAGGCATGCTGCCGAGGAACCGCTGCCAGGACGTGAATGGAACGTTCAGTACGGGCCCGTCTGTGCGCTTCGAATCACGCACATGCACGTAGGTGGCAGTGTGGGCAATCTCGACACACTCGCCGCCGCTGGAGTCGCTGTAGCTGCTCTTGCACCAGATCAGCTCGCTCATAGCTCTTCCGCCAACTCCTTGATGAGGCTGAGGGATTCTTCCGGCCGGAGGGCCTGCTGGCCGATCATGGCATACCGGCGCGCGAAGACACCCACGTCTTCCGGCCTGGATACAAGACTGCTGGTCCCGTTGCACTCCATGTACGCGAGACGTTCGCACACCGGTGTCTCGATCAAGGTCATGGGACCTTCGATACCGGCATGCTCACCTCTTTCGGTCGGCATCACTTGCACGACCACATTGGGACGCCCGGCACACGTCAGAAGGTGCTCGTACTGGGCCTTCATCGTTTCGGCACTGTCCACGCGACGACGCAGCGCAGCTTCTTCAAGCACGATGTTGATGACACACACGGGCTTTCGGGTCAGCAGAGCAGCGCGCTCCATACGCGCCCCCGCCAGCCCCTCAACCTCCGTCTCATCCAACGGTGGGAATCCACAGCTGAGCACAGCCTGAGCGTAAGACTCAGTCTGGAGCAGTCCATGAATGACCTGCGTGCAGAACGACGAAACACTCAGCGCTTCCTGTTCCAACTGCACGAAGCCCTGGAAGTGTTCGGGATACCGCTCCAGGCGGAGGTACTTGCTCGCGGCCAGGATGACGCCGCCGGCGTCCAGCGCCTTCTCCGCCGCCGTCACGAACTCGTCGGTGGCCGGTTTGGCCCCCGTCTCCACCGCGCTGACCGCACCGCCCGTGTAGTTCATGCGCGCGCCGAGGTCGTTCTGGGAGAGCCCGGCCGAGGTGCGCAGCAGGCGGAGGATCTCCGCGAAGTACTGCGCGGACGGGGAGGTCGCCTTCTTGTTCTGCGTCATCGTCGGTCCACCGTTCCTCAACTCGTCTCAACGCCGTGCAACTTCGCGCGCACGAAGGTCGCCGTCCGGCGCCGTCGACGTGCGGTTACTACCGAACGTAGTCGCCCGCGTCGATCCTGGTCACATGAACCAGGAAAGTCATGAGAACGCCCCCTCGCTCTCCTCGCTCGTGTGGTGGCGGAGGTTCCCTTCCGTCCCGCGCAGCGTCGCCCTGGCCCGCAGGGCCGTCACGGACGGACTGCGGGCCTTGGGCGTGGCGGAGAGCGGCGTGCAGGACGTGGCGCTCGTCGTGTCGGAACTGGTGACGAACGCCGTGCGGCACGGACTCGTCCCCGGCCGGCTGGTCGAAGTGCGGCTGGAGTACGACCTGGAGAAGGCCGTCACCGTGGAGGTCTCCGACGCGGGGGACCACCGCCCGCCACCCGCCGCGCCGCCGCTCCCGTGTGCCGTGGAGCCGACCGCCCTGACCGAGTCGGGCCGCGGGCTGGCTCTGGTGGCCGCGTTCGCGGCGGAGTGGGGCGTGCGGGACCGGGTGGTCGGCAAGACGGTGTGGGGCCCCGCCTGCTGGTGGGGTCATGTGCGAAGGCATGAGCAATCCGGCGCAGAGGCCGCGCCGCGAGGGTGCGACGGCCGCTCGGCACGCGCCCCGGGAACTTGTTCGCGCCCCGTCAGGAACAGTAGTGACCTGGTGTCAACCGAGGGTGACCTCTCGGCTTGACCCGTGCTGACCCCGGTGGCAACATCGCCATCAGCAACCAAAGAAACCGTGCATATGACTGCACAGACCCTGTGGCCGCCTCCGGGCGGCCACAGACGTTGTCGGGGGAGCGCACCGCGTGCACTTGTGCTACATCGACGAAGCCGGCAACGGGCAGACCCTCGACCCCGCGAGGCCGGATGCGCCGCCCGTACTTGTGGTCGGCGGCTTCACCGTTCCCCGGTCCCAGGTCAAAGCGCTCACATGGGACTTCCTCAAGGTCAAGAAGCACTACCGGCCACAGCTTCAGCGCGCCACGTTTCTCTCCGAGGTGATCCAGCACGAGGTCAAGGGCTCGGATGTGCGGAAGAACATCCGTGTGGGCAACCACAGTTGGCGTCGCGCGGCCTTCGACCTCCTTGGGTCACTCCTGGACATCCTGCGGCAGCACGACGCGCGCGTCCTCGCCAGGGTGTGGGTGAAAGAGGAGGGGTGCGCCTTCGACGAGACCGGTGTGTACAGCTCCTCCGTGAGCGCACTCACGGAGACATTCCAGGCCCAGCTCGCACATGAGCACTCACGCGGGATGATGGTCCTGGACAGCCGCACGAAGTCGAAGAACGCACCGAACGTGCACTGTGTGACGACGCGCAAGTACCGCACCGGCGGGGACGGTTACCGAGGGATCATCGAGTCCCCGGTGTTCGGACACAGCGACACGCACACGCTGCTTCAGCTCGCCGACCTCGTGGTCTCCTCGCTGCTGTTCCCGATCGCGTGTCACGCCTACACCAGTGACCTCACCTGGAATGTGCACTGTGACGATGCGTACGCGGGGTTGCGGAGCACGTTCGGGGACCAGCTTCGCAAGCTGCAGTTCCGGTACCGGGACCCGGTGGGCAAGTGGCGCGGCGGGATCGTGGTCTCTGACCGGCGATCCGCACAGTCCTCCAGCCTGATGTTCCGGCTGGGAAAGCCCGCAGCCCGGCCTCTCGTTCCGCAGCAGCTTCCGCCGAGGACCGACCTACCCACGGGTTACCAGGACCCGGCAGAGCCGCGCTGAGCCGGGGAGGCGACTGGCCTGAACCTGCGACGGGTTGTGCTCCGAGGCGCCCGGAGCACAACCCGTCGCAGGTTCAGGCGTCCCGCTAACCGCCCAGCTTCGCCAGGGCCGCGTCGACGCGCGCCAACGTGCGGTCGCGGCCGAGGAGTTCGAGGGACTCGAAGAGGGGGAGGCCGACCGTGCGGCCCGTGACGGCGACGCGGACCGGGGCCTGGGCCTTGCCGAGCTTCAGGCCGTGCTCCTCGCCGGCCGCCAGCACCGCCTCCTTCAGCGCCTCGGCCTTCCAGTCGGCCTCGGCAAGCTTCGTACGGGCAGTGCGCAGCACGTTCTCCGCGCCCGGCTTCATCGCCTTCGTCCAGGACGCCTCGTCCGCGACGGGCTCGTCCAGGAAGAGGAAGTCGACGTTGGCGGTGATGTCGGAGAGAACGGTGAGGCGCGTCTGGGCCAGCGGAGCGAGCTCTTCGAACGCCGCCCGGTCGAAGGCCTCCGGCGCCCAGGGGGCGTACGGCGCGCGCAGCCACGGCTCGCACGCCGCGACGAACTCGGCCGGCGGGAGTTCGCGGAGGTGCGTGGCGTTGATCGCTTCGCACTTCTTCAGGTCGAAGCGGGCCGGGTTGGCGTTGACGTCGGTGATCTCGAAGGCGGCGATCATCTCGTCGAGGGTGAAGATGTCGCGGTCCTCGGCGATCGACCAGCCCAGCAGCGAGAGGTAGTTGAGCAGGCCCTGCGGCAGGAAGCCGCGCTCCCGGTAGAGGTTGAGCGAGGCCTGCGGGTCGCGCTTGGAGAGCTTCTTGTTGCCCTCGCCCATGACGTACGGGAGGTGCCCGAACGCGGGGACTGTGCCGTTGCCGACGCCGATCCGCGCCAGGGCCCGGTAGAGGGCGATCTGGCGCGGCGTGGACGAGAGCAGGTCCTCGCCGCGCAGTACGTGCGTGATCTCCATCAGCGCGTCGTCGACGGGGTTGACGAGCGTGTAGAGCGGGGCTCCGTTGGCGCGGACGATGCCGTAGTCGGTGACGTTCTCCGGGGCGAACGTCAGCTCACCGCGGACGAGGTCGGTGAAAGTGATCGTCTCGTCCGGCATGCGGAAGCGCACGATGTGGCTGCGCCCCTCCGCTTCGTACGCGGCGATCTGCTCGGGGGTGAGGTCGCGGCACTTTCCGTCGTAGCCGGAGGGCCGTCCCGCCTTGCGGGCGGCGTCGCGGCGCACCTCCAGCTCGTCCGCCGTGCAGTAGCAGGGGTAGGCGTAGCCGTGCTCCTGGAGCTTCGCCGCGATGTCGGCGTAGATCTCCATGCGCTGCGACTGGCGGTACGGGCCGTGCGGGCCGCCGCTGCCGCCGGACACCTCGTCGAACGGCGCGGGGCCCTCGTCCCAGTCGATGCCGAGCCAGCGCATGGCGTCCAGCAGCTGCTCGTAGGACTCCTCCGAGTCGCGGGCCGCGTCGGTGTCCTCGATGCGGAAGACGAGGGTGCCGCCGTGGTGGCGAGCGAAGGCCCAGTTGAAAAGGGCGGTGCGGATGAGCCCGACGTGGGGGTTGCCCGTCGGGGAGGGACAGAACCGTACGCGGACGTCCTTGGGATCGACCGTGGACAGGGTCGCGGTCGCGTCAGTCACGCTTGACCACCTTGTTGGTGAGAGTGCCGATGCCTTCGATGGTGACGGCGACCTCGTCGCCGATGTTCAGGGGGCCCACACCCGCGGGGGTGCCGGTCAGGATCACGTCGCCCGGAAGCAGGGTCATGGCCTCGGTGATGTGGACGACCAGGTCCTCGACGGAGCGGACCATCTCGCTCGTCCGGCCGAGCTGCCGCTGGTCGCCGTTGACGGTGCACATCACGCCCAGGTCCGAGGCGTCCAGCTCGGTCTCGACCCAGGGGCCGAGCGGGCAGGAGGTGTCGAAGCCCTTCGCCCGCGCCCACTGCGACTCGGCGCGCTGCACGTCGCGGGCCGTGACGTCGTTGCCGCAGGTATAGCCGAGGATGACGTCCTTGACGCGCTCCCGGGGGACGTCCTTGCACAACCGTCCGATGACGACGGCCAGTTCGGCCTCGTAGTGCACCTCGGACGAGAAGGACGGGTACGCGATCGGGTCGTGGGGGCCGCACACCGAGGTGGAGGGCTTGAAGAAGACGACCGGGGTGTCGGGGACCTCGTTGCCCAACTCCTTGGCGTGCTCGGCGTAGTTGCGGCCGATGGCGACGACCTTGTTGGGCAGCACCGGCGGCAGCAGCCGCACCTTGTCCATGGGGAGTTTCTGGCCCGAGCGCTCGAACTCCGCGAAGGGGTGGCCCTTGATGATGTCGAGGACGGGGCCGCCTTCGGTCTCCGCGTCCCCTTCCACGACGCCGAAGGCGACGTTTCCGTCGAGGGAGAATCTTGCGATGCGCACGGGTTCGGGTGCCCTTCAGGTGAGGCGTGGGGTGACGACGCTCCAGCGTATGCCACGCGGCGGGGCCTGGCCCCCGCCCCCCGGGCGCGCGGGCGGGGCGGCTTCAGAGCGGGTCCGGCCCGGTGCGGTGCGGTGCGGTGAGACGGGCACAATCGCGGGGAGGACGACGCGTCGTCCCACAAGCGGTCCGGAGCGAGCGGAAAGCGGGGGAAGACATGGCGGAAGGAACCCGGGACGGGCGGAGCGGAGCCGTGTGGGTCTGGCTGGCCCCGAGCCTCCTGCTGCTGTGCGGCATGGCGGCGTGGGGCGCACTGCGGTACCCGTACCTGCCCGGCCGGGTGCCGTCGCACGTGGGCCCGGGCGGCGTCGACGCGTGGACGGACAAGACCCTCTGGGCCGCGTTCGTCCCCGTCCTCGTCTACGCCGGGCTCACGGCCGCCCTCGCCGGCAGCGCGGCGCTCTCGGCCCGCATCACGCCGCTGGACGAGATGTCCCGCCCCGAGGGCCGCCGGTCCGCGGTCGCGAACTCGCTGACCAACCGTCCGGCGAGCGCCGCGTCCGCACGCCGTACCGCCAGAGCCCTGCTGATGATGAACGCGCTGTACGGGGTCGCCCTCGTGCCGCTGTGCTGGGTCCAGTGGCGCACGGCGGAGACGGCCGCGATACCGGGGTGGGTGCTGCCCACCTCACTGGCTCTCTTCGTTCTGGGCCTCGTGCCGCTCGGCGACGCGTGGCGGCGGGACGCCGCGGAGAAGAAGGCCGGGAAGACCGCCTGAAGCGCGTCGGAACGCCTCGCACCGTGCCGGTCCGCAGGTCGTGCCGCGAATGCCTGGCCGGTGGGTGCGCCGGTGCCGGGGGCTCCCGCAGACGAACGACGAAGAGCCGGACCACGTCCGGCTCTTCGTCGTTGCGGAAGCTCTGCGGGCTGCCCGGCCGCTCAGCGCAGGCGGGCCATCAGCGCGTGCTCGACCAGGGTGATCAGCGCGCTCTTCGCGTCCGAGCGGTGGCGCGCGTCAGTGGTGATGATCGGCGCGTCCGGGCCGATCTGCAGCGCTTCGCGGACCTCCTCCGGGGTATACGGCTGGTGGCCGTCGAAGCCGTTCAGCGCGATCACGAAGGGGAGGCCGGAGTTCTCGAAGTAGTCCACCGCGGGGAAGCAGTCCGCGAGGCGGCGGGTGTCGACCAGCACGACGGCACCGATCGCACCACGCACCAGGTCGTCCCACATGAACCAGAAACGGTCCTGCCCGGGCGTACCGAACAGGTACAGGATCAGGTCCTGGTCGAGAGTGATGCGGCCGAAGTCCATGGCCACCGTGGTGGTGGTCTTGTCACCGGTGTGGGTCAGGTCGTCGATCCCGGCGGAGGCCGAGGTCATCACGGCTTCCGTGCGCAGCGGATTGATCTCCGACACGGCACCCACGAAGGTCGTCTTGCCCACACCGAAACCACCGGCGACCACGATTTTCGCGGAAGTGGTGGAACGGGCAGCAGCGCCGCCGCTAGAGCTTCCGAAGTCCACTGAGCACCCTTTCGAGCAGTGTCACGTCTGGCTGGCCGTCGGCGTTGGTGTCCTCGCCGCCGGGCTGGTGGATGGCGACGAGTCCGGCCTCCGCCAGGTCGGCGACGAGGATACGGGCGACGCCAAGGGGAATGGAGAGAAGTGCCGAGATCTCAGCTACCGATTTGATCTCGTAGCACAGCCGGCAGATCCGCTGATGCTCCGGCAACTGGCCCTGAAGTCGGGCCGGTTCAGCCGAAGTATGCACCAGAGCCTCGATGGCGAGCTGGTAGCGGGGCCTGGTACGGCCGCCGGTCATGGCGTACGGGCGCACCAGCGGCTGCTGCTCGGTGCGGCCGTTGTGGCTCCCCGCGTCGCTGCGCGGGGCGGGCTGCACGGGCTGGATGCGGGGCGGCGGGCCCTGGTCGTACTGCCCCCCGCCGTACGACTGCTCGCGGCGGCCGCCGTACAGCCCTTCGTCGAACTGCGGCGGCTCCTGCCGCTGCGGGGGCGGCTGCTGCCTCCGCGGAGGCTGCGGCTCGTCGCGCGAGTGGGCGCCCACGTGCCTGCTGGGCGTCGAGGGGAAGTTGAACCGCTTCGGGCGCGCGTTCTCATGACCACTGCCGTACGACGACGGGCCGTCTGGGGGCATTGTCACGTTTCCTCCTCCGACTCACGGACGTGCTTGCCACATCATTCCGCCTGCTCCAGCTCGTTGAGTGAGCGCCGCATCCCCAGCACCTTATGGCGCGGAGGCGCAACGCGCACTGCCTGACTACTGGTTGAGAATCAGTTGAGCAGGCTGCCTTGCAGTTCAGCACGGAGGTCCGGGGTGAGAACCGTACCCGCGCGATCGACGAGAAGTGCCATCTCGTAGCCGACCAGACCGATGTCGGCATCGGGATGGGCGAGGACCGCCAGGGCGGAACCGTCGGAGATGGACATGATGAAAAGGAATCCCCTCTCCATCTCCACCACTGTCTGGTTCACCATGCCGCCCTCGAAGATGCGGGAAGCTCCGGCGGTGAGCGAGGTCAGCCCGGAGGCGACCGCGGCCAACTGGTCGGCGCGGTCGCGCGGGAAGCCCTCGGACATCGCGAGCAGTAGCCCGTCCGCGGAGACCACAACCGTGTGGGAAACACCCGGGGTGCTGTCCACGAAGTTGGTGATCAACCAGTTCAGGTTCTGCGCCGCCTGGCTCATCGGGCTCACACTAACGCTCCTGATCGTAGGTGCTGCCGGGGCCGAAGCCCTGTCGGTCATTGTGGGGGCCGTCACCCGCACCGCGCCCTCTGCGGACGCCCCGGTGCAGGTTACTCAGCCTGCCACGGACGTCCTCCGGCGCACGGGAGACCGCGGGGCCTCCCTGCATGGGTGCTTCGGCTGTGCCCTCGACCAGGTTGGCCCTGGGCACCCGCCTGGGAAGGCCGGATGAAGTGGTACCACCGGACTGCGGTTCGCGCAGCCGGCCCGCTCGGTTCCAGCGCTCGTCGTTGGCCGAGTGCCAACTCCCGGAGGATTCCGTTTGACGCTGGGGTTCCTCGTGTTGCGCCTTCGGTCCACCCGCCTGCCCCTGCCGCGCCGTCTCTCGGCGCGGAAGACCTGCGCCGGTAGTGGAGCGGTAGTCGCTCGGGCCGGGACCCGGCCGGTCGAAGCCTACGCCGTTGCTGCCGTTCCCGTGAACGCCGGGTGCGGATTCCGCTTGTGGCTCCTCGGGAACGTACCGGTCACCTGCGGAAGGCCCGGTTCCGGGCCCGCCGGTCTCCGGCGGCTCGTGCTGCCCGTACGTCCCCCGCCACCCTGAGTCGGCCTGCCGGCCGCCGAACTCGGGTCGGCCGTACGGCTGTTGCCCGTACCCCGACGGCGCGGGCCGCAGCGGGCGGGGGTCGCCGCCCGGACGCTCGTCCGGGCGCTCCCCCAGGCTCTCTCCCGGGCCGGAGCGGTGCCGGCCCGGACGCTCCCCGAGGTCGTCGTGGCCGCCTCCCGGCAGGGACGGCCTCACGGCGTCGAGCGCGGAGACGTCGTCGGGGATCTCGTAGGAGCCGTCGTCGAAGCCGAGTTCGGCCGCGGAGCGGGACCCGGTCAGCTCTCCGTGCCGCTGCCGAGGGGGCCGGGGATGCTCCGGCATGATGCGGGAGACGCTGAAGTCCTCGAAGGCGTCCTCCTCCCCTCCGCCGCCACGGGTGATGGCCTCGGGAAGCATCACCAGGCACGTCGTGCCCGCCTGTTCGCCGGAGGGCCGCAGCTGGACGCGGATGCCGTGCCGGTCGGCGAGCCGGCCGACCACGAACAGGCCCATGCGCTTGGCCAGACTGGCGTCCACCGTGGGCGGGTTGGCCAGCTTGTGGTTGATGTCGGCGAAGTCCTCGGCGGTCAGGCCGATGCCCTTGTCGTGGATCTCGACGACGACGCGGCCGTCGGGCAGCCGGGTCGCCGTGACGTGCACCTTCGTCTGCGGGGACGAGAACGTGGTGGCGTTCTCGAGGAGTTCGGCCAGCAGGTGCACGAGGTCGTTGACGACCTGGCCGTGGATCTCGCTCTCCGGGATGCCCGAGAGCTCGATGCGCTCGTAGTGCTCCACCTCGGACGAGGCCGCCCGCAGGATGTCGACGAGCGGGACGGGCTCGTTCCAGCGGCGGCCGGGCTCCTCGCCGGCGAGGACGAGGAGGTTCTCCCCGTTGCGGCGCATGCGGGTGGCCAGGTGGTCGAGGCGGAAGAGGCTCTCGAGCTGGTCCGGGTCGGCCTCGTTGTTCTCCAGGTCGGAGATCAGGCCCAGTTGGCGCTCGATGAGGCCCTGGTTGCGGCTGGAGAGGTTCGTGAAGATCGCATTGACGTTTCCTCGCAGCAGCGCCTGCTCGGCCGCGAGGCGCACGGCCTCGCGGTGCACCTGGTCGAAGGCCCGCGCGACCTCGCCGATCTCGTCCCGGCTGTCGATCGGGATGGGCGCGACCCTCGTGTCCACCCGTCCCGGGTCCGTACGGGAGAGCTGGTCGACCAAGGAGGGAAGCCGCTCCTCGGCGATGCCGAACGCGGCGGTGCGCAGGTTGCGCATGCCGCGGCTCATCGAGCGGGCCATCATGCCCGCGACGACGAAGGCGAGAAGCAGCGAGACCAGCACGATGAGCGCGTTGACGAAGGCGTCCTGCCGCGCGTCGGAGGAGATCTGCTCGGTCTCCTCGACCGCCTGGTCCGCGAGCTGCTTCTCCACGGCTCGGTAGGCGTCGAACTTGGAGGTGCTGGAGGCGAACCAGCTCTTCGCGGTGATGCCCTTGGCCTTCAGCGCCCGGGCGCCGGCGCCGGAGACGATCGCCGGTATCGCCTTCTCCGCGGGCGGCGGCGGTATGTACTGCCCTCCCGCCGCCTGCACCTTCGCCTTCTGGGCTGCCGCGAGCTTCTTGCCCTTGGCTTCGGCGCGGGCCTTCTCGCGCTCGAGCAGCGCGATGTCCTCGGGGCGCCCGCCTCCGACGTACTCCTCCATGGCGATGCGCTCGAGGTAGGCGTAGGAGGTCAGAGCGGTGAACTGCCGCTTCCGGTCCTCCTTCGACGGTCCGGGGCGCACCAGGATGTGCATGGCGATGGAGCGTTCCAGGGACTGCGCCGCCTTGCCCAGGGAGATCGAGTAGACGGTGCGGCCGTAGGAGGTGATGTTGCCCGTGCCGAAGCCGAGTTCGTTGGCGAACTCCATCAGCGGGTGCTGGATCGTGACGTAGCCCTCTTCGGTGCGCACGCCGCTCAGACGGTCGGTGTAGGCCGCCCTGCGCAGCTCGCCCAGCTTGGGCTCCTCCTTGCGGAAGACGGCCAGCCGGCGCTTGAGTCCGGGCTTGTCCGGCATCGCCGTCACGGCGCGGTCGAAGCCCTCCTTGGCGCGGTCGGTGACGGCGCGTACGCGCTCGACTGCCGGATCGTTCCGGCGGCCCGCGAGCAGGGGTGCCGCGGTGCGGTCGCGCTCGTCGATGAGGGCGTTGCCGTAGGTGGCGGCCGCGCGGACGAGTTCGGCGGTGCGCTGTGCCTCGTCCGCCTCGTTCCAGGTCTCCACGGAGTCCTGGACCCGGAAGCCGCCGAAGACCAGGCCGACGATCACGGGAATGAGGAGGATCGCGTTGAGGCGGGTTCTCACGCGCCAGTTCCGGACCGCCAGGCGGCTGCCGTTGCCGCTGTCGCCGGCAGGCAGCCCGGCGGTCGCCGTGCCCAGGGACGGCGGTGTGAAGTTGCCCCGGGACTCCTGGCCCGCCCGTGTCGCAGCGCCCGTCTTGCTTCGCCTCACGCGACTCCTCACCTCTTGGACCCGGCTGTCCGACATCGGCCGTTACGCGGGTCCCGTCGTGCCACTCGCTACTGCTGAGTTCAGCGCATTTCAGCACGTCAGAACAGAGTGAGCCAAACAGTTGGTTGAGGTGGGAACGAGTCAGTGAGAGGCCCTGCAAAAGGGGCAGAAAGCGACAGTCACGACATCGCGGGCAAGTTTTGTGAGCAGAGTGAAGTTTTCCGCTCGCCAGCAGTGTTCACGAAGCCGTAATTCACTGTCGAAACGTTATGAATTCGGGCCCGGGCATGGCGAAGAACACAGCCGGACGCTGTAGGCAGCGTTACCGGCTGTGCCATCAACTCGACGTACGGTGCGTCTAGTTGGCTCCGCTGTTCACTTCAGGCGGGCGAGCAGCGCGTGCTCGACCAGAGTGATCAGCGCACTCTTCGCCTCGGCGCGGTGCCGGGCGTCGGTGACGATGATGGGAGTGTCCGGGCCGATCTGCAGCGCTTCGCGGACCTCCTCCGGCCCGTAGGGCTGGTGGCCGTCGAAGCCGTTCAGCGCGATCACGAAGGGGAGGCCGGAGTTCTCGAAGTAGTCCACCGCGGGGAAGCAGTCCGCGAGGCGGCGGGTGTCGACCAGCACGACGGCACCGATCGCACCACGCACCAGGTCGTCCCACATGAACCAGAAACGGTCCTGCCCGGGCGTACCGAACAAGTACAGGATCAGGTCGTCGTCGAGAGTGATGCGGCCGAAGTCCATGGCCACCGTGGTGGTGGTCTTCCCGCCGGTGTGGGTCAGGTCGTCGATCCCGGCGGAGGCCGAGGTCATCACGGCTTCCGTACGGAGCGGATTGATCTCCGACACGGCACCCACGAAGGTCGTCTTGCCCACACCGAAACCACCGGCGACCACGATTTTCGCGGAGGTCGTCGAACGGGCGGCCGCAGGGGCTCCGTAACCCATCGTCTGCCCCGTCGTCTGCGGGCTAGAGCTTGCGAAGTCCACTGAGCACCCTTTCGAGCAAGGTCACATCCGGAGCGCCACCAGGTTCGGAACCGCCGCCGGGCTGATGGATGGCCACCATGCCGGCCTCGGCGAGGTCGGCGACCAGGATCCGGGCCACGCCGAGCGGTATCGCGAGCAGGGCGGAGACCTCCGCCACCGACTTGACCTCACGGCACAGATGGCAGATCCGCTGATGCTCGGGGAGCAGACCCTGCAGCTGCATCGGGTCGGCGCTCGTGCTCACCAACGCCTCGATCGCAAGCTGGTAGCGCGGCCGTGTACGGCCGCCCGTCATGGCGTAAGGGCGCACCAGCGGCTGGTCGCCCTCACCTCCGTACGGTGCGTGCTGGTATGGGGCACCGTACGGGCCGGGCGTGGCTGGCGGGGTCATGGCTCCTCCGAGCGAGGCATGAGGTCGGGTCGGCTAACGGTCTGAGGTGGCACATGATGCTGCTGTTCGGATCAGTTGAGGATGCTCCCCTGGAGTTCAGCGCGCACGTCAGGGGTGAGGACTGTTCCCGCGCGGTCGACCAGCAAGGCCATCTCGTAACCGATGAGACCGATGTCGGCCTCGGGGTGGGCGAGGACGGCGAGAGAGGAGCCGTCCGAGATGGACATGATGAAGAGGAACCCCCGCTCCATCTCCACCACGGTCTGGTTGACGGGGCCCCCCTCGAAGATGCGTGAGGCGCCCGCGGTCAGTGAGGTCAACCCGGAGGCGACCGCCGCCAACTGGTCGGCGCGGTCGCGCGGGAAGCCCTCGGACATGGCCAGAAGGAGGCCGTCCGCGGAGACCACCACCGTGTGCGACACACCTGGGGTGTTGTCCACGAAGTTGGTGATCAACCAGTTCAGATTCTGCGCCGCCTGGCTCATCGGACTCAACTAACGCTCCTGCTGGTAAGTGGGGCCAATGCCGCGGCCGTTCGTCGTACCGGCCTGCCGGCCCTGCTGGATGCCGCGGCGTAGGTTGGTCAGCCGGCCACGGACGTCGTCAGGGGCGCGGGAGACCTGGGGACCGGATTGGGCGGAGGACTGCTGCTGCGCGGTACCCGCGACAAGGTTGGCGCGGGGCACGCGACGCGGCAGACCCGAAGTGGTGACTCCCCCGGCGGCGGGCTGGCGGACCTGTTCGGCCTTGCGCCAGCGCTCGTCGTTGGGAGAGGCACCCCAGTACGCACCCGGGTCGGCGCCGCTGTGCGCTTCCCCGGTGGCGTGGACGGAATTCGCAGACGCGCTCTCGGCGGTGCCCCGAGCGGTCTGACGCTGCGGCATCGGCGGCACGGCGGAGGCCGGCTGGCCGGGCCGTGGTGCGGGTGCCTGGTGCGAGGGCTCCGGCGCCCCCTCGTGCCTGTCCCCGCGGGGTGCGGGGGGAGGCGCCGAGGAAGCGGCACGGAACCAGTTGGACTCGATGGCCTCGAAGATCGGCGTCGGTGCGTCGGCTGCTGCCGGCGGCACCGCGGGTATGCCGAAATCCGGGTCGTAGGCGGGCGCCTGCTCGTTCTGCGTCCGGTCGGGCTGTGCGTGCTCACCGGTGTCCTGCGGGCTCTGGCCCTGCTGCTCCCTGCCGGGAGCGGCACCCTGGCCGCCGCTGGAGGCGCCGGTGAACCCGGGACGGGCGAACTCTCCGGTGTCGGCGACGTCGGAGTCGTCGTGCCCGCGCGGGCCGTCCTCGCCGGGCCCCGAAGGGGACGCCCAGCTGGGACGCTGGTTCCACTCCTCGGGACGGGCGAACTGCCCCGTCTCGGCGGGCGACGGCGGACGCTGGAACTCGCCCGTGCCCGAAGGCTGCGGGGGACGCGCGAACGGGCTCGCCTCGGAAGGCTGCGGCGGGCGGGCGAACTGGCCCGTGTCCGAGGGCGGCTGGGGGCGCTCGCCGGTGTCCTGGCCGGGCTGCGGCGGGGCGGCGTACTCGCCCGTGGCCTGGTTGCCCTCCCAGCTCTGCCAGTCGTCCGGCCTGCTGAACTCGCCCGTGTCGCCCGGCCCGCGCTGGCCGCCGGGACCGCCCGGACCACCGGGACCCGCAGGACTCGCGTTGCTCCCGCCGGTCAGCTGGCCGGCCGGGCCGGGACGCTGCGGCAGCGGCGGAACCTGGCGGTTGAGCGGCGGAGCGGCGGGCGGGCCGCCGCGGGGCTTGCCGTTGCCCGCGCCGCTGTCGCTGAAGAAGTCGGTCGCCGGAGCGCCGTTGTCGCCCGGTCCGGCTCCGGCGCCCACGGGGGCTCCGCCGCCGGGCAGTTCGGGGCGGGCCTCGCCGCCGCCGACGGGACGCGCCTGCCCCAGCTTGGCACCGGGGCCGCCGCTCGGGCCGCGCTGGAGCGCGGCGGCGAGGCCGCTGCCCTTCGGCGCCGCGCCGGCCGCCGACTTGGCCTTGCCTGGCTGCGGCGGCTGGGCGCCGCCCTGTGCGACGTCGACGGGAAGCATGACCAGTGCGGTCGTACCGCCGGAGTCCGACGGGCGCAGCTGGATGCGGATGCCGTGCCGCAGCGAGAGGCGGCCGACCACGAACAGGCCCATGCGGCGGGAGACCGAGACGTCCACCGTCGGAGGGCTGGCCAGCCGCTCGTTGATCGCGGAGAGGTCCTCCGGCGAGAGGCCGATGCCGGTGTCGTGGATCTCCACCAGCACCCGCCCGTCGGGCAGGGCGTGGCCGGTGACCTTGACCTTCGTCTGCGGCGAGGAGAACGACGTCGCGTTCTCCAGCAGCTCGGCCAGGAGGTGCACGAGGTCGTTGACGACGCGGCCGGCGACCTCGGTGGCGGGCACGGAGTTCAGCTCGATGCGCTCGTACTGCTCCACCTCGGAGGCGGCCGCGCGGAGGACGTCCACGAGCGGGACGGGCCTGGTCCAGCGGCGGCCCGGCTCCTCGCCCGCGAGGACGAGGAGGTTCTCGCCGTTGCGGCGCATACGCGTCGCGAGGTGGTCCAGCTTGAACAGCGACGAGAGCTGGTCCGGGTCGGCCTCGCGGGACTCCAGTTCGGAGATCAGCGAGAGCTGGCGCTGGATGAGGCCCTGGCTGCGGCGCGAGAGGTTGGTGAACATCGCGTTGACGTTGCCCCGGAGCAGAGCCTGCTCGCCCGCGAGCCGGACGGCTTCGCGGTGGACGTCGTCGAACGCGGAGGCCACACGGCCGATCTCGTCCCGGCTGTGCACACCCACGGACTCGACGGAGGTGTCGACGTCCTGGGGCTCGGCCTCGGACATCTGCTTGACCAGCTCGGGAAGGCGCTTGCGGGCGACGTCCTGAGCGGTGTCCTGGAGCCTGCGCAGCGACCGGACCATGGAGCGGGCCACGACGAACGCGCCGACGAGCGATATGCCGAGGACGAGCAGGATGACCGCGCCGTTGATGATGGCCTCGCGCTGCGCGGCGGAGCGCAGTTCGCGAGCCTGCTGCTCCAGCTGCGACAGGAGCGCGGACTCGATCTTGGCCATCTCGTCGATCTTGGAGCGGTCCTGGTCGTACCAGTCGGGGTACGAGCGGGTCTCGCTCTTGATGCCGTCGGGGTTGTTCAGCACGCGGTCGCGGTACTTGTCCGCCAGCGTGATGTTGACGACGCCGCCGTCGAGGGGCTTCGTCAGCTCGACGGCGCGCTCGTCGCCGTAGATCTTGGTGAAGCTGTCCAGCGAGGCGTCCTCGCTGTCGGCGGCGGTCTTGCCGAACAGCCGGTCGCTCTCGGAGAGCTCGGGACCGCCCTTGCGGGCGAGGCCCGCGGAGATGATCGCCCGCTGGATGGACGCGTGCTCCTTGGCGGTGGAGAAGGCCGCCAGCGCGCGCGTGCTCTGGATCATCTCGGAGTTGTTGGATGCCTGGGCCATGTCCTGCGACAGGGACAGCAGCGAATCGATCAGCTGGTTGTAGCTGTTGACCGTCTGCGAGACCGATTCCTCGTTGTCGTAGGCCCGGTCGCGGACGTCCTTGATCGCCGTCACCTGGCGGGTGATGTCGAGGACGGTCGACTGGACGCCCGCCATCACCTCGTCGGTGCCCTCGATGTCGGCCGTCGCTTCCTTGAACGCCCGGAAGGACTGGTCCGTCTTCTGCCGGGGCCCGACGACCGTGTCGTCCTTCTGGTCGCCCGTGGCGATGAGGGGGCCGGCCGAGCGGTCGCGCTCCTCCTGGAGAGCGGAGGCGAGTTCGGTCGCCTGCTCCGTCATCTCCGTGAGCAGCTTCATGTTCTCGAGCTGGTCGACCTTGCCCAGCGAGTCCTGGATGCGCAGGGCTCCCAGAGTCGTGGCCGCGACGACGGGAAGCGCGAGCAGCGAGACGAGGCGCGTGCTGATCCGCCAGTTGCGCAGCGCGACCCGGGACCCGGGCCCCGGGGGCGTTCTGACGCGCTCGGGGGCGGATCCCTCACTGCCCGTACCGCTGCCCGAACGGTTCGTCGCCGCGCTGTCGTCCTCGTGCACGGCGGCCGTGGGGCCGGTCTGCTGGGCGCGCTGGGGCGAGGTGCCGCGGTCGGTCATTCCGCGCGGCTCCACGTCCCCCGCTGCGCTGCCATCCCTCTTGAAACGTCCCTGCACTAGCGTCGCAACCTCTGGACCAGGCGCCCCTCCGCTTGGGACGGCGGGACGGTATCGAGTCGTGGGGGTCCCAAGGCCCCCCTGGCGGTCGTGAGTGACCGGCGCGCGTCCCCTGACCGCCGCGCGGCGCTGCTCTGCGCCCCTGCGCGCCGGTTGTTTCCCGCGGCGGTCCGTGGAATTCCAGCACAGTGCCGGATCTCCAACAAGGCCTGTGGAAAACCCGGATGGAGATGTGACGCTGCGCCGATGTTCCGTCACTTCTTGTGGAACGCACTTTTCGTGATTCCGGACTTTTCAACGGGAGATCGTAAAGGTTCTGCGACGGGTCTGCACCGACCCAGGACCACGAAACTCCTTTTCCAACCCCGATGTCCGCTTCGGCGGTTCTCAACTTCCGTCCCCTACGCCCTTTTTGCCCCTGCTCCGGTGAGGAAACTCACACGCTCCGCATTGCCTGCGTCACGCACTGGAGGGAAATCGGGAACTTAAGCTGGTTTACAGAATGCGTTGCAACGACAACTGATGGAAAGTTGAGAGGTACGGTCGAGTGAAGACCACCCTTATCATGCGCAACACGGCCAACCCGCGCCGGACCACCCTGGCCAGCCTCCAGGACGCGGACGAGCTGACCACCGAGGCGGTCGCGGCGGAGGCGCTGGACGCGGACTTCGAAGAACTGCCCGCGCAGACGGCGAATCCTCAGCGCACGGTACTGGAGGACGCCCCCGTCGGCTGAAGCGGCCCGTAGCGCGGCGAACAGCAGGACGCCCCCCGTGAGTTCACCGGGGGGCGTCCTTTCGCGTCTCTCGCTCGCTGACGGCTCTCAGCGGCCCGCGGGGGCGCTTCCTCAGCCCTGCCAGCTGTGCGGGGCTCGGAACCCGCGGGCGCGCTCCAGGCGCCGCCAGCCGGCCTTGCTGCGGCCCGCCTCGCGGGGGGCCGGGATCGCCGAGTGGCGTGCCGTGGCCGCGGCACGGGCGAGCAACAGGGCCGTGACGGCGGCCAGTTCCTCTTCGTTCGCGTGTCCCTTCTCGACGCGCACCAGACGGGCGGCGTCGGCGCGGAGGGCGGCTTCGGCGGTGCCGGTTCTGTCGCTGGTCTTCATCGGCTGTCGCTTCCCTTGCTGACGGACTCGGCTGAGATCCTGCTGTGGACTCTGCTGACTCTGCGGGCTCACTGGGGCGGGTTGCCGTGCTTGCGCGACGGCAGGTCTGCGTGCTTGCTGCGGAGCATCTGGAGGGACCGGACGAGGACCTCGCGCGTCTCCGCGGGGTCGATCACGTCGTCGACCAGGCCGCGTTCGGCGGCGTAGTACGGGTGCATCAACTCGGCCTTGTACTCCTTGACCATCCGCGCGCGCATGGCCTCGGGATCGTCCGCACCGTTGATCTGCCTGCGGAAGATGACGTTCGCCGCACCCTCGGCCCCCATGACCGCGATCTCGTTCGTCGGCCAGGCGAACGTCAGGTCGGCGCCGATGGACTGGGAGTCCATGACGATGTACGCGCCTCCGTAGGCCTTGCGCAGCACCACCGAGATGCGGGGCACGGTCGCGTTGCAGTACGCGTAGAGCAGCTTGGCGCCGTGCCGGATGATGCCGCCGTGCTCCTGGTCCACTCCGGGCAGGAAGCCCGGGACGTCCAGCAGCGTGAGGATGGGGATGTTGAAGGCGTCGCACATCTGGACGAAGCGGGCGCCCTTCTCGGACGCCTCGATGTCCAGCACGCCCGCCAGCGACTGCGGCTGGTTGGCGATGATGCCGACGACCTGACCGTCCATCCGCGCCAGGCACACGATGAGGTTGGTGGCCCAGCGCTCGTGGATCTCCAGCAGATCGCCGTCGTCGACGATCTCCTCGATCACCTTGCGCATGTCGTACGGGCGGTTGCCGTCCGCGGGCACCAGGTCCAGCAGCGCCTCACCGCGCCGGTCGACGGGGTCGTGGCACTCCTCGACGGGCGGGTTCTCGCGGTTGTTGCTCGGCAGCATCGACAGCAGGTAGCGCACCTCTTCGAGGCACGACTGCTCGTCGTCGTACGCGAAGTGGGCCACCCCGGACGTCCCGGCGTGCACGTCCGCGCCGCCGAGGCCGTTCTGGGAGACCTGCGCGCCGGTCACCGCCTGGACCACGTCGGGTCCGGTGATGAACATCTGCGAGGTGTCGCGGACCATGAAGACGAAGTCCGTGAGCGCCGGCGAGTAGGCGGCGCCGCCGGCGCACGGGCCGAGCATCACGGAGATCTGCGGGATGACTCCCGAGGCCTTGGTGTTGCGCTGGAAGATCCCGCCGTACCCGGCGAGCGCCGAGACGCCCTCCTGGATACGCGCTCCCGCGCCGTCGTTGAGGGAGATCAGGGGCGCTCCGGCGGAGATCGCCATGTCCATGATCTTGTGGATCTTCGTGGCGTGCGCCTCTCCCAGCGCACCTCCGAAGATGCGGAAGTCGTGCGCGTAGACGAAGACCGTGCGGCCGTGCACGAGGCCCCATCCGGTGACGACGCCGTCGGTGTAGGGCTTCTTCTCCTCCAGGCCGAAGCCGGTGGCGCGGTGCCGCCGCAGCGGCTCCACCTCGCGGAACGTCCCCTCGTCGAGGAGGAGTTCGATCCGCTCCCGGACGGTCAGCTTGCCCTTCGCGTGCTGAGCCTCGGTCGCCCTCTCGCTGGGGCCCTGACGGGCGCGCTCCCGCAGGGCGTGCAGTTCGGCCACGCGTCCGCGGGCGTCCTGGGCCGGCTCGGCGGGGACTTCCCCCGGTACGGGATCCGCGGCCTGCTGCGAGGACTGGGGCTGATCGGTCATGTATAGACCCTACGAAACGCCGAGCCGATTCTTCCTCGTCAGATTCAGACAGTGTCCAAGGCCGATTCATGGTCGCGCTGGACAGAACTGCTCCTTCACATCACGTCCAAACAGGGAAGTCTCACACCGGACGCGCGCGTGGCTGTGGGGTTCCCACAGCCACGCGTCAACGGTTTGTCGGTGCTCCGTCAGGCGCCCGGGAGGTGCGGAGGCCCAGGCCGTCCCGCCCCTCGCGCCCCAGCTCAGCGCAGCAGCACCGTACAGCTCAGAGTGGCTCCCGCCGTGCCCGGAGTCACGCGGAGCCGGAGTCCGCCGCCCCCTCGGGAGGGCTCCAGCACCTCGATCCCCGCGTCGGCGTCCAGCACTTCGCGCACCCGCCTGTGCCAGGTCAGCTCGAACGGCTCCCCCGTTCTGGTGGGTTCCGACACATGCAGCCGCGCGGTGCGTCCTTCCCGCCGTACGAGGACGCTCGACGGGGCTCCCGCCGAGAGGGCACCCGCCCTGCCCGCCTCCCAGAAGTTGGCGGCCGACAGCCCGAGGCTCCTGACCGTGACGGCCTGCCGGGCGGCGGAGTTGGCGTCGACGGTGAGCCAGCGGCGGTGCGCGGCGCGGGCGGCGACCTCGTGCGCGTCCGCCCCGGGCATCAACAGGTAGACGTATCCGGCGTCTTGGGGGTCGGTGCCGTGGCTCGTCCACAGGGTCAGCCAGCGGCGCGTGACCGGATCGGTGACGCTGCCCTCGTTGATGTCGGACCAGGCACCGTCGCGGTCCTCGCACTTCACGCGCAGCGCCGTCCCCTCCGGCCAGATCCAGCCGCCGTGACCCGCCAGATGCGCCCAGCCGGCGTGCCGGAGAGCGCGCGTGCGGCCGGGGCCGGGCACGAAGCGCCGGCCGTCCACCGTCAGCGCGGCGCCGCCGCGCTCCCCGAGGTTGCGGTTGTCGAAGACGGTCTCCACGTCCGTGCCGTCCGCGCAGCCGATCCCCGCCCCGAGGCAGACGACCGCGTCGTCCACGAAGAACCAGGACTTGCGGGCGGTCAGCGTGCTCTCCAGGCCCCGCACGTGCTGGCCGGCAGCCGCGTAGTGCCCGTCGGTGGCGCCGCCCGCCCAGCGTGCGTCGGGTTTCGGCTCGCCCCATTCGCCGCCCGCGTTGTCCGGCAGCCTCTTGGCCGAGACGGTCGTGCCGGGCAGCCGGTAGAAGTCGACGGTCGGCCAGAAGTCGTCCGTGTACTGGCCGAGAGTCCGCGGGCCGCTCCACCAGTAGAGCATTCCGGCACCCGTGTGCCATCCGCGAGGATTCTCCCCGTTGCCCGCCTCGTAGTAGGCGATCCGGTCCGAGGCCATGGAGAGGTTCGCGCACCAGCCCGGCCGGCGGTGCACCGCGCGTGCCATGGCCGGAAACAGCCGGTGCCCCACGGGCTCGGGTGCCGCTTCCCCGCCCTCCTCCCCGGCCACCGCGTGCAGCCGGGCGAGGTCGGCGACGTCGAACTGCGGGTCGGTCAGCACGGGGAGTTCGGTGTCGCGCTCGATCCAGCCCCGCACCATCGCGTTCCAGCGGCGCCGCTCGGCCTCGCTCGCTCCCCCGCCCAACAGCGCGACGGCGGCGACGAGTTGGTGCCCCCTCGTGTGGTCGCTCTGCCGGATGCCCTTCGTGTCCTGCTTGAGGACGCCGCGGGAGATCGCCCGGCCGCTGACGCTGTCCATCATCAGCCCGTCGTGCAGCAGCGGGGCGTACGCGTTCTCCACGCTGTCGAGGATGATCTGTCGCGCCGGATCGGTGACCTCCCAGCTCGTGCCGTCCAGCAGCGTGAACAGCCTCCCCAGCCCGTCCAGCAGCACGTAACCGTAGGTGCCGGAGTAGGCGACCCAGGTGTGCTGGACGAAGGAGCCGTCGGCGTAGAGGCCGTCCCCCTCCGTGACGTACGGGAAGACGGGCGAGAGGGCCGAGGAGGCCAGCGCGATCTTCTCCGGGGCCTCGCCGAGAATCCCCCGCACCGCGTAGACGCGGCAGAAGTCGACGCGGTTGGCCCCGGTCGAGGTGCCCGTGTACTCGTCGAAGACGGACTCGGGGAGGAAGTGGTCGACGGCCGCGAGGTATTCGGCGCGCACGGCCTCGTCGATCTCGTCGTGGAGCATCGCGACGATGTCCAGGAGCAGGCGGGGGCTGCCTATCTGCCACTCCCACCAGTTGCCGTACGGCTCGGTGCCCGCGCGGTAGATCCGCTCGTGCACGTGGGCGAGGCCCGAGGTGACGGCGTCGAGCAGCGCGGCGTCGCCGGTGCAGCCGGTGCCGGGCTGCGCGTAGCCCAGCGCCATCGTCTCCAGCCGCTGGTAGGACTGCGTGATCCCGGAAGGCGGGTCGAACGGGTAGCCGGGGAAGAGCGAGTCGTCGGTGGGCTTCATCTCGGCCCGCAGAGCGAGGGCTTGCTCCCCGGTCTCCGCGAGACGGGAGGCGTACGGCTCGGCCTCCGGGTCGAAGCCGCTGCCGAGGGCCAGGTCGAGCCAGCGGCGCCGCAGGGCGGCGAAGTCGTCGGCCGCGGCAGCCGGGCGGGCGGACGGGATCTTGGTGGAGGCGGAGGCGGTGCCCTCGGCGGTGAGGGTGAGGGCACTCGCGGCGGAGGCGGCCAGAAATGTGCGTCTGGGCCAGTTCGGCGTGGGCGGCACGGGAAGGACCCCTCTCGAAGTGGCATAGACCTCTTTGAGCGTCTTTGGGTGTCTAGCAGTGCGGGGGCGCGGCGGCAATGCCCGCCGCAGCACCGCCCGGCAGCCGTCCGCGGGTTCGGCGCGTGCCCTGTCCGGCACTCAACTCCCTTGCGGGGCAAGGACGCAGAGCGGATATTGCATCTCGGCCCCATCCCGCGCACAGCGGCCGGACAGGAGTTGCACCATGACCGACGCGCCCGAGGCACCGCACCGTCTGGACCCCTCAGGAGCCGCGCAGCACGCGGCCAGCCGCCTGCTGCGGGACAGGTGCCCCGCGGCGGCGCCGGTCCTGCTCCCGGGGGACGTCGAGGCGGTGGCCGTCACCGGGCACGACGAGCTCAAGGAGCTGCTCTCCCACCCCGAAGTCGCCAAGAACGCACGCCACTTCACGGCCCTGCGGGAAGGCCGGACGCCGGAGGGCTGGCCGCTGTCCGTGTACGCCACCGTCGAGGGGATGACGACCGCGGACGGTCCCGACCACCGGCGGCTGCGCGGCCTCGTCGCGAGGTCGTTCACTCCGCGCCGCGTGGAGGGCCTGCGGCCGCAGGTGGAGCTGCTGACCGCCGAACTGCTCGACGGGCTACCGGAGTTCACCGAGCCGGACGGCACGGTCGACCTGCGGGAGCACTTCGCCTATCCGCTGCCCATGAACGTCATCTGCGCACTCCTCGGCGTGGACGGCGCGTCGCGCGACCGTCTGCACCAGCTCTTCCGCGTCCTGCTCAGCACGGATTCGGCGCCCGAGCAGATCGTCGAGGCCAACAGGGAGACGGCCGGCGTCTTCGCGCGCGTCGTGGCCGCGCACCGCGCCGAGCCGCGGGACGACCTCACGAGCGCCCTCGTCGCCGCCCGCGACGAGGACGGGGACCGGCTGAGCGAGCGGGAGCTGGCAGGCACGCTGCTCCTGCTCACGGTCGCGGGCCACGAGACGACGATGAGCCTGGTCACCAACGCCGTGCGGGCCCTGTGCACCCACCGCGAGCAGCTCGAAGCCGTGCTGGCGGGTGCGGCCACATGGCAGGCAGTCGTCGAGGAGACCCTCCGCTACGACGGGCCCATCGGCTTCTTCCCGTTCCGCTACCCGACCAGCGACATCTCCCTGGCCGGGACCGTCATCACCCGGGGGACACCGGTACTCGCCGGCTATCTGGGGGCCGGACGCGACCCCCGTGCGCACGGTGCCGACGCCGACCGCTTCGACGTCACCCGCCCGCCCGCCGCGCACCTCTCCTTCGGCCACGGCGCTCACTTCTGCATCGGCGCTCCCCTGGCCAGGATGGAGGCCGCGATCGCTCTCGAAGCGCTCTTCGCGCGCCATCCCCGGCTGGAACTGGCGGTACGGGACGAGGAGTTGCCGCCCCGGCCCAGCCTCGTGGGCAACAGCCGCAGCGTGCTGCCGGTGCGGCTGGACGGCTGACACGGGCCGGAGGCGGCCGCCGCAGGGGAGGCGGGACGGAACCGGGACGGGACGGGCTGGCAGGCAGGCAGGCAGGCAGGCCGAGGCTCCTCCGTCCTCCCGTCCCGGCGCCGGGTCCGGGTCCGGGTCCGGTCTACTCGTGCGGCTCCACCCCGGCCCGCAGCAGGCCGTACGTGTAGGCGTCGTCGAGCGCCTGCCAGGACGCCGCGATGATGTTGCCCGCGACGCCGACGGTCGACCACTCGGCGCCCCCGTCGCTCATGGAGACCAGCACCCGCGTCGTCGAGTCGGTGCCGTGCGCGCCCTCCAGGATGCGGACCTTGTAGTCGACGAGGGAGAGCCTGGCCAGTTGCGGGTGGAGGCGCTCCAGCCCGCGGCGCAGCGCGCGGTCCAGCGCGTTGACAGGCCCGTTGCCCTCGCCGGTGGCGACGATCCGCTCGCCCTTCGCCCAGAGCTTGACCGTCGCCTCGTTGGCCTGGTCGCCGTCGGGACGCTGCTCGACGATGGTGCGCCAGGACTCGAGCCGGAAGAAGCGCCGGGAGCGGCCGTCCACCTCGTCGCGGAGCAGCAGCTCGAACGAGGCGTCGGCGGCCTCGTAGGTGTAGCCCTTCAGCTCCTGCTCCTTGACGCGCTCGACGATGCGGCCGACGAGGTCGCGGTCGCCCTCCAGGTCGTAACCGAGCTCCCGGCCCTTCAGCTCGACGGAGGCGCGGCCCGCCATGTCCGAGACGAGCATCCGCATGGTGTTGCCCACGCGCTCCGGGTCGATGTGCTGGTACAGATCCGGGTCGACCTTGATCGCGGAGGCGTGGAGGCCCGCCTTGTGCGCGAAGGCGGACGTGCCGACGTACGGCTCGTGCGTGGAGGGGGTGAGGTTGACGACCTCGGCGACCGCGTGCGAGATCCGGGTCATCTCCTCCAGCGCGCCGGCCGGCAGCACCTGCTTGCCGTACTTGAGCTGGAGGGCGGCCGTGACGGGGAAGAGGTTCGCGTTGCCCACGCGCTCCCCGTAGCCGTTGGCGGTGCACTGCACGTGCGTGGCGCCGCCGTCGACCGCGGCGAGCGTGTTGGCGACGGCGCAGCCCGTGTCGTCCTGCGCGTGGATGCCGAGGCGCGCTCCCGTGTCGGCGAGGACGGTGCGGACGACGGCGTGGATCTGCGCGGGCAGCATCCCGCCGTTGGTGTCGCACAGCACGACGACGTCGGCCCCCGCCTCGTGGGCGGCGCTCACGACCTGCTTCGCGTAGCGGGCGTCCGCGTGGTAGCCGTCGAAGAAGTGCTCGCAGTCCACGAAGACGCGGCGCCCCTGCTCGCGCAGGTACGTCACGGTGTCGCGGACCATCGCCAGGTTCTCCTCCAGCGTGGTGCGCAGCGCCAGCTCGACGTGCCGGTCGTGCGACTTGGCGACGAGGGTCACCACGGGCGCCCCCGACTCGACCAGGGCCCTGACCTGCGGGTCGTCCGCTGCCCGCACGCCTGCCTTGCGGGTCGAGCCGAAGGCCACGAGCTGCGCGTTCCGGAAGTCGATCTCCCTGCGGGCGCGCTCGAAGAACTCGGTGTCGCGCGGGTTGGCACCCGGCCATCCGCCCTCGATGAAGCCCACGCCGAACTCGTCGAGGTGACGGGCGATCGTCAGCTTGTCGGCGACGGTGAGGTTGATGCCCTCACGCTGGGCCCCGTCGCGGAGGGTGGTGTCGAAGATGTGGAAGCTGTCGTCCGGAGTGGCCGGGGCGTCGGTGGTCATGGCTGTTGTGGCTCCTGAAGGATGAGCGAGATCCGGAATGCCTGGCTCTGCTTGTCCCGCGTTACTCCTGGTTCCGCGTCGCGCTGCCGCTTCCGGCGGGGTGGTCCGGAAAACGAAAAAACCTCTCGCGGGTGCGAGAGGTCTGCGCGCGGGTCTGGGACACGGTGGCCGCCGCCGCACAGGGGGTCCGGGTGCGGCAGTCGGTCACTGAGGACCGGCGCGCCTGCTGCCGATAATCATGGCGAACGAGGACACGTCGGGGAGTCTCGCACAGACCCGCCTCGGGCACGTAAAGCGTCTCACCATGCGGAAAGCGGGACGGAGCCGTCACCGGGGAGCGGTGGCGGGCGCCGCCCGCCACCGCATCGTCCCGCACCGCGGGCTCCGTCGCTCCGGCCGCCCCACCCCCGCCGGCCTCGGCCGCACCGCGGGGGCCGGACCGCACAGACCCGTGACGCTCGTCACGGCTGAGGCCGCGAACGCCCTCGCACCACGGGCCGGGGGCTGCGGGCGCAGGGGCCGCGGGGGTGTCAGGACAGCGGCCGCATCCAGCCGTGCACGTCCTCGGCCTTCCCCGTCTGGACGGCGAGCAGCTTCTCGCGCAGCTGCATGGTGATGGGGCCCGGCTGGCCGTCGCCGACCTTCCACGCACCGTCCGCGCACTTCGCCTCGCCGACGGGGGTGATCACCGCGGCCGTGCCGCAGGCGAAGACCTCCGTGATCGTGCCTTCGGCGTTGCCCTCTCGCCAGTCGTCCACGGTCAGCCGGGTCTCCTCCGTCGCGTAGCCGAGGTCGGCGGCGAGCGTGAGCAGCGAGTCCCGGGTGATGCCGGGCAGCAGCGTGCCGGTGAGCGACGGCGTGACGATCTTCGCGTCCTCGCCGGAGCCGTGCACGAAGTACAGGTTCATGCCGCCCATCTCCTCGATGTAGCGGCGCTCGACGGCGTCCAGCCAGACGACCTGGTCGCAGCCCTGCTTCGCGGCCTCGGCCTGGGCCACCAGGGACGCGGCGTAGTTGCCCGCGCACTTCGCCTCGCCCGTGCCCCCGGGCGAGGCCCGCACGTACTCCTGCGAGAGCCAGACGGAGACGGGCTGGACGCCGCCGGGGAAGTACGAGCCGGCCGGCGAGGCGATGAGCATGAACAGGTACTCGTTGGCGGGCCGCACCCCGAGCCCGACCTCGGTGGCGAACATGAAGGGGCGCAGGTACAGCGACTCCTCCCCGCTGCCCGGCACCCACGCGTCGTCCTGGCGCACCAGCACCTCGCACGCCTCGATGAAGGTCTCCTCCGGCAGCTCCGGCATCGCCAGGCGGCGTGCGCTGCGCTGGAAGCGCCGGGCGTTGGCGTCCGGACGGAAGGCGGCGACGGAGCCGTCCGGCTGCCGGTAGGCCTTCAGCCCTTCGAAGATCGACTGGGCGTAGTGCAGGGTCATGTTGGCCGGGTCGAGCTGCAGGGCCGCGTACGGCTGGAGCTGTGCGTCGTGCCACCCCCGGCCCTCGGTCCACGCGATCGTGACCATGTGGTCCGTGAAATGACGGCCGAAGCCCGGGTTCTTCAGCACCGCCTCGCGCTCCGCGTCTGGCAGCGGCTGCGAGGAGGGCTTGAGGTCGAAGTCGATACGAGGCGTCGTCATGATGAGCGCGTCCTTCACTGTGTGTCGTGGCGGACCGCGCTCCCGTTCGCCCCCAGTTGCCAGGACGTCCGAGCTTTCCCTGATGTGCCGGCCCCCACGTCCGATTATCACGCGAAGGCCCGAGGGTGAGTCGGGTGGGCGGCCCCTGAATGGATGGTGGCACCCCGACCCCCGCGTAGCACAGCGGCCGGGCGACGCCCGCCCGGCCGATTGTCACCTCCGCGCGTACGCAGCGCCGGCGGCCGGGGATTCCCGGCGCCGGAGGTGACGGGGCCCCTCCCCGGCGGTCCGGGGCGGGTGCCGGCAGGGCTCAGCCGGCTACTCGTACCGCCAGTGCGTCGCCGATCTCGTCCGTCGTGCGGGCGGCGGCGCGCCCGGCCAGATCGGCGGCGACGGCGTCCTCGACACGGACGGCCTCCGCCTCCAGGCCGAGGTGCCGCAGCAGCAGGGCGACGGAGAGCACGGTGGCCGTGGGGTCGGCCTTGCCGGTGCCGGCGATGTCGGGGGCGGAGCCGTGCACCGGCTCGAACATGGAGGGGTACTCGCCGGACGGGTTGATGTTTCCGGAGGCGGCGAGGCCGATGCCCCCGCTCACGGCGGCGGCGAGGTCGGTGAGGATGTCGCCGAAGAGGTTGTCCGTGACGATCACGTCGAAGCGTGCGGGGTCGTTCACGAGGAAGATCGTGGCCGCGTCGACGTGCAGGTAGTCGGTGGTGACCTCGGGGTACTCCCGGCCCACCCTGTCGAAGGTGTTCTTCCACAGGTGGCCCGCGTGCACGAGCACGTTGTTCTTGTGCACGAGCGTCAGCTTCCTGCGGGGGCGGGCCTGGGCGCGCTCGTAGGCGTCGCGCACGACACGCTCGACCCCGTAGGCGGTGTTCACGCTGACCTCGTTGGCCACCTCGGCGGGCGTGCCGGTGCGGATGCTTCCGCCGTTGCCGACGTACGGGCCCTCCGTGCCCTCGCGGACGACGACGAAGTCGATGTCCGGACGGCCGGCCAGCGGCGTCTCCGTGTTCGGGAAGAGCTTGGAGGGGCGCAGGTTGACGTAGTGGTCGAACGCGAAGCGCAGCTTGAGGAGGAGCCCGCGCTCCAGCACCCCGGAGGGCACACCGGGGTCGCCGATGGCACCGAGGAGGATCGCGTCGTGCTGCTTGAGCTGCTCGAGCTCCGCGTCCGTCAGTGTCTCGCCCGTGGCGTGCCATCGCCTGGCGCCCAGGTCGTACTGCTTGGTCTCGAGCTTCACGTCCTGAGGGAGCACGGCCGTCAGGACCTTCAGGCCCTGGGCCACGACTTCCTGGCCGATTCCGTCACCGGGGATCACTGCGAGGCTGATGGTGCGAGACATGGCAGCGACCCTAGTGGTTGTCCCAGAGCATGACACGTGCCGTCCATATCGCGGACGGGTGTCCGCGTCCCCGCACGTGGGCGGGCGCCGTGCGGTGCAACACCGCGCCGGCGGGAGGCAGTCGGGACGCGGACGAACAGCGGCGGGGCGGCGCGGTCGAACCGGGCCGCCCCGCCGCCGGTGTCCGTCAGTGGCCGGTCGAACCGCCGTTGTCGCGACGGTCGAGCGCGCGCTGCAGGGCGGCGGCCGCGTTCTTGCGGTCGGCGTCGCGCTTGGTGCGGGCGGCGTGCCGCATGCGGCGGCGGGCAGTCTCATCCATGATCAGCAACTCCTTCTGCACAGACAGATCGAAGAAGAGTGGGGTCGATAGACGCCGGAAGGGGCGGGGGCATGAGGTGCAGCAGGGGTCGCCTGCGCGGAAGCACCGCAGCCTCGTCCGCCGGTCGCTGGATGAGCGAGACGTTCGGCTTCTACAAAGGTAGAGGTGGCGGGCAGTGTTGTCTCGCCAAATAGTTGGCCTTCCTACTATCTGAGACGAACGCCACTCGGTTCAGGCCACGAGGCCGTTACGGAAGTCGCGCGAGGAGAGAGGGCAGCTCAGCGAGGCCGGTGATGCGCCTGATCACGGCGGTGGCGGGCGAGGCGCCGGCCGTCCCCGTGCGGTCGAGCCAGACGCCGTGCAGCCCGGCCTCGTTCGCCGCGCAGGCGTCGATGTCGTATCTGTCCCCGACGTAGGCGACTTCCCGCGGCGGAAGGCCGAGCGCCGCGCAGCCGGCGCGGAACGCCTCGGGAGCGGGCTTGGCGTGGCCGATTTCGTCCGCGCACAGCAGCGTCTCCATCCGCTCCCGGATGCCCAGGTGCCGCAGCTTGCGTTCCTGCACGGCGGCGGACGAGTTGGAGAGCACCCCGTGCCTGTAGCGGGGCGTGAGCGCGTCCAGTGCGGGGACGGCGTCGGGGAAGAGCGTCCAGGCCTGCTCGTACAGCGAGACGTACCGTCCGAACCAGGCGTCGGCCTCGGCGTCGGGGAGGGGCGTGCCGAGGAAGGCCCGGGCCCGCTCCCTGCGGTGCTCCAGGAAACCGAGCTCTCCGCTGACGAAGCGTGCGAACTGCTCCTCCATCACCTCGCGCCAGCGTTCGAGAGCGGCTTCCGGCGAGGGGTGGCGCGCGAGGAGCCGCTCCGCCTCGATGTGGCGCAGGGCTCCGGCACGGTCCGAGCCGGTGTAGTCGAAGAGGGTGTCGTCGACGTCCCACAGCACGGCGCGGATCGGCATGTGCCGGACGGTACCAGGCAGTTGGCGACCCTCCGGGCGGGCCGTCCAGGCGGTCGGCGACGGCCCTGCCGGGCGCCGACGCGGCGGCCCCGGCGTCCTCCCGCCGGGAGGTGGACGCCGGGGCCGCCGTGGAAGGGCGCGGCCGCGGAACGCTCCGCGGCCGGAGGGCTCAGCCCATGTGCGGGTAGCGGTAGTCGGTCGGCGCCACCTGGGTCTCCTTGATGGCGCGCGGCGACATCCACCGCAGCAGGTTGAACTTGGACCCCGCCTTGTCGTTGGTGCCGGAGGCGCGGGCGCCGCCGAAGGGCTGCTGGCCGACGATGGAGCCGGTCGGCCGGTCGTTGAGGTAGAAGTTGCCCGCGGCGAAGCGGAGCTTCTCGCTCGCCTCCGCCAGGGCCGCCCGGTCCTTCGCGAGGACGGCGCCCGTGAGCGCGTAGGCGGCGACGGACTCCATCTGCTCCAGCATCGACTCCCACGTGTCGTCCTCGTAGACGTGGACGGCGAGGATCGGGCCGAAGTACTCCTCGGAGAAGACCTCGTTCTCGGGGTCGGTGCAGGCGATGACCGTCGGCTTGACGAACCAGCCCACGGAGTCGTCGTACTCTCCGCCGACGAGGATCTCGCAGCTCGGGTCCTGCTTCGCGCGGTCGATGGCCGCCTTGTTCTTGGCGAACGCACGGTCGTCGATGACGGCGCCGATGAAGTTCGACAGGTCGCTGACGTCACCCATCGCGAGACCCTCGGTCTCCGCGACGAGTTCGTCCTTCAGGCCGCCCTCCCACAGCGAACGCGGGATGTAGGCGCGGGACGCCGCCGAGCACTTCTGGCCCTGGTACTCGAAGGCGCCGCGGACCATGGCCGTCTTCAGCACCGCCGCGTCGGCAGTCGGGTGGGCGACGATGAAGTCCTTGCCGCCCGTCTCGCCGACGATGCGCGGGTAGGACTTGTAGCGGTCGATGTTCTCGCCGACGGTCCTCCACAGGTACTTGAAGGTCCTGGTCGAGCCCGTGAAGTGCACGCCCGCCAGGTCCGGGTGGGGCAGCGCGACCTCGGAGACCTCCTTGCCGGAGCCCGTGACGAGGTTGATCACGCCCTTGGGCATGCCGGCCTCCTCCAGCAGCTCCATGAGGAGCACGGCGGAGTGCGTCTGCGTCGGGGACGGCTTCCAGACCACCACGTTGCCCATCAGCGCCGGCGCGGTGGGCAGGTTGCCGGCGATGGCCGTGAAGTTGAAGGGGGTGATCGCGTAGACGAAGCCCTCCAGCGGACGGTGGTCGAGCCGGTTCCACACGCCCTTCGGCTGGATGGGCGGCTGCTCCTCCAGCAGTTCGCGCGCGAAGTGCACGTTGAAGCGCCAGAAGTCGATCAGCTCGCAGGGCGCGTCGATCTCCGCCTGCTGGACGGTCTTGGACTGCCCCAGCATCGTCGAGGCGGCGATCGTCTCCCGCCACGGACCGGAGAGCAGCTCGGCGGCCTTGAGGATGATCGCGGCACGGTCGTCGAAGGACATCGCACGCCATGCGGGGGCCGCCGCCAGCGCGGCGTCGATCGCCTCCTGCGCGTCCTGACGCGTGGCCTCGGCGTAGGTGCCGATCACCTTGCCGTGGTTGTGCGGCTGGACGACGTCGACGCGTTCGCCGCCCCCCATCCGCTTCTGCCCGCCGATCGTCATGGGCAGGTCGACGGGGTTCTCGGCGAGCTCCTTGAGCTTGCGCTCCAGGCGGGCACGCTCGGGGGAGCCGGGTGCGTAGGTGTGCACCGGCTCGTTGTACGGGGCGGGGACCTGGGTCACAGCGTCCATGGCGGCCGTGTCTCCTTCACTGTCAGTGCTGTCTTTCAGCCGGTCAGCTGCGGGTGGCGAGCGAGCGGAGGAAGAAGCCGAGATTGGCCGGGCGCTCCGCGAGGCGCCGCATGAAGTATGCGTACCAGTCCGTTCCGTAGGGGACGTATACGCGCACCCGGTGGCCCTCGTCGGCCAGTCGCTGCTGCTCGGCGTCCCGGATGCCGTAGAGCATCTGGAACTCGAACTCGTCGTGCTTGCGTCCGAGCCGCCGTGCCAGTTCCTGCGCTATGGCGACCATCCGCGGGTCGTGCGATCCGACCATGGGGTAGCCCTTGCCGGACATGAGGATCTTCAGGCAGCGGACGTACGCACGGTCCACGTCCGCCTTCTTCTGGTGTGCGACATCGGCCGGCTCGTCGTACGCCCCCTTGACCAACCGTACGCGCGAGCCCTCTCCGCTGAGGGCGAGAGCGTCCTCCTCGGTGCGGTGGAGGCAGGACTGCAGGACGGCGCCGGTCTGCGGGTGGCCGGCACGCAGGTCGGCCAGGACGGCGAGAGTGGAGTCGACCGTGTGGTGCGCCTCCATGTCCAGCGTCACCGTCGTCCCCGCCTCGGCGGCGGCCTCGACGACGGGCCGGACGTTCGCCAGGGCGATGTCGTGCCCACCGGGAAGGGCCTGCCCGAACGCGGACAGCTTCACCGACATCTCCGCCCGGGGCCCCAGGCCCTCGTCGGCGAGGGCCTGGGCGAGGGCGAGGTACGCGTCGCGGTTGCGGAGCGCCTCCGTGCGGTCGGTGGTGTCCTCGCCGAGGTGGTCGAGGGTGACCTGGAGCCCGCGGCCGGTCAGCGCCCGCACGGCGTCGAGGCACGGGGCGAGCTGCTCACCGGCCACGAAACGGTCGACCACGGGGCGGGTGACCGGCGCCGACGAGACGAGACGGCGGATGCCGTCGCTGCGCGAGGCGGCGAGGAGCACTGGTCCGAACACGGGCACCTCCACTGGCGTTCTTGTGCACGCTCCTGGCGTCCGTGGCGGGCCGAGGGCACGGCGGGCCGGGGCGTCGGAGCCACCCTGAATCTAAGGATCGCGCCGAGCCGCCGCCATCGACAGCTGTCACGCATCCGTGTCCCAGATCTCAGACATCTGTACGAGAATGGGGGGACCGCCCGCGGGGAGGCGGCGCACGGGGCGAGCCGCCGGCACGGCGGGGCCAGGGGCACGGGCAGATGAACAGCGGAGCGGACGGACATGCGCGAGGACTACCAGGCGCTCATCGACGAGGTCTCCGCCCTGCTCGGCACCCCCGCCACCCTCGAGGGCCGCGACTTCGCGCTGATCGCCTTCGGCGCGCACGAGAGCCACGGCGAGGGCGGCGAGCCCGCCCTCGACCCCGTACGGACCCGCTCGATCCTCGGACGCGGCTCGACCGCCGAGGTGCGGGCGTGGTTCGAGAGCTTCGGCATCGCCAGGGCGACCGGGCCCGTGCGCATCCACCCGGAGCCCTCGGCGGGCGTCGTGCACGGCCGGATCTGCCTGCCCGTGCGGTACGGCGGCGTCGTCCACGGCTACATCTGGCTGATCGACGACGGCAGGCTCGACCTGGCCGACCCGCGGATGGCGCCGGCCATGGCGGTGGCCGCGCGCACAGGCGAGCTGCTGGCGGCGGAGGCCCGCACGGAGGCGCGCACAGGCGAGCTGCTGCGGGCCTTGCTGCTCGGCGGCGCCGAGACGCCGGGCCGCGGCACGGGATCCGGCGCGGGGCCGGGTCAGGGGCAGGGCCCGGCGGGGAGCGGGGAGAAGAGCGCCGCTGCCGCCGCCGAACTGCGGGAGCTGATGGGGCCGGCCGCCTCCGGCCCGCTGGCGCTGCTGGCGGTGGCGCCGTGGCGTACGGACGGTACGGCCGCGCCTGACCCCGGAGCCGCGCACGTACCGCCCCATGTGATGGCCCGGTGCGTGCTCCCCGCCGCGGCCGGGCCGTCCGGGCCGCGCGACGCGGAAGGCCGGGCGGCGTCTCGGGCAGGGGCGTCACGGGCGGGGGCGCCGTCCGGGCCCGATGGCGACGGCCCGCTCTCCGGGCCCGTCCTGGCCGCCGTCGTGCGGCTGCGCTCCGTGCAGGGCAGCGATCCCGCACGTACCGCGGCCGACCGGCTGCTCCGCGTCCCCCGCCCGCCGGCCGCCGCCGGTGTGAGCGCCCCGCGCCGGGGCCTCGCCGAGCTGCAGCCCGCGTGGCGTGAGGCGGTCGCCGCCGCGCGCGCGGCCCGGGCGGAGGCGCGGCTGGGGCCCGTCGCGGAGTGGGACGCGATAGGCCCGTACCGGCTGCTGACCGGGCTGGCGCCGGAAGCCGCCGACGAACCCTCCGTGCAGGCCCTGCTGAGCCCCGCGCACGCCGAACTGGCCCGTACGGCCGAGGTGTTCCTCGACCACGCCGGGCAGGCGGGCCGTACCGCCTCGGTGCTCGGCATCCACCGGCAGACGCTCTACTACCGGCTCGCGCGCATCGAAGCGCTCACGGCCCTCGACCTCGACGACGGCGCGTCGCGACTGCTGCTGCACATGGCGCTGAAAGCGGCGCGGCTGTAAGGGGGCGCGCTCGTCCGCTTCGGGCACGGGCTGAGCGGAGGCCCTGTGCGAAGCGCCCGTCACGGGTACGCTGCCGCGACCAGAAATGTTGTGTCCACGACAACACTCGACGGAGAGGCTTTCATGAAGAAGCGAACCGGCATCCTGCTGGGCATGGTCCTGGTAGCGGGGGCGGTGGCGCCGGTGGCGGCGTCCGCCGCGGAGCCGCAGGCGACGAACTTCCAGCTCCCCTTCACCTGCGGTGACTCCTGGCGGCTCGACACGTGGGGCCACAACCCCGCGCTGGACATGGTCCGCGAACCGGACCAGCACGGCACCGAGGGCGCCCCGCTGCTGGCGGCGGAGGCCGGCACCGTCAACATGTCCTTCTGGCACGACAACGCCGGCAACGTCGTCCAGATCAACCACGGCGGCGGCTACCACACCACCTACATCCACATGGAGTCCCGGGCCGTCAACGTAGGCGACACCGTCGCCCAGGGCCAGCAGATCGGCGCCGTCGGGCGGACGGGCGCAGGGTCGAACGACCACCCCCACCTCCACTTCGAGCTCGGCGTCGACGCCAACGGCGACGGAGAGGCCTCCTGGGGCAAGGCCGACTCCGAGCGGGTCAACGCCTCGTTCAACGGGACCGAGTACGCCGGAAGCAGCCAGACCTGGCGGGACGTCGTGAGCAACAACTGCTGACACCCGCCCCGCTCTGCCCCGCGATCGGACGGCCCGCCGCCGCGACCGCGTTCCGGACCCGTCCGCGGTCACCGGTCCGCGCGGCGTGCGGGCCGTCCGCCGCGGTGGGCACGCGCACGGCGGACGTCGGGCGGAGCTGAAACCCAGGGGCACGCGACGGGGCCGGTGCGTAGTTTCGCCACCATGACGGACACCGGCGGAGCGTTGCGGGCGGTCTACGACGAGCGGATCCGCGGCGGGCCCCCGGAGCAGCTGCCCGGCGTCGTGTACGAGCGCGACGGCCCCGTGGTCCGTTCGGTCGGCCAGTTCCGCGGCTTCGTCTTCCCGCCCCGCGACACGGGTGTGCGCGGTGCCGCGCTGGACCGCCTCATCGCCCGGCAGCGCGACCGGTTCGCGGAGCGCGGCGAGGCCGTGGAGTGGCGCACCCACGAGCACGACGAGCCGCCCGAACTGCCCGGACGTCTGCTGGCCGCCGGGTTCACGCCCGAGCGGCGGCGGACGGTCCTCCTCGCCCGCACCTCCGGGACCCCGCAGGAACCGGACCTTCCGGAAGGGGTCGTGGTGCGCCGGGTCACCGGTGAGCGGGACATGCGCCGGATCGCGGAGATGCAGTCCGAGGTCTGGGGCGGCGACCTGAGCTGGCTGGCCGGCGTGCTGACCGGGCGGACGGCGGCCGCACCGGAGGAGACCGTCGTACTGACGGCGGAGGCCGCCGGCCGGGTCGTCTGCACCGCGTGGATGTTCCTCAGCGTTGAGACCGGTCACGCGGGCCTGCGCGGCGGTACGACTCTGCCCGGCTGGCGGGGCCGGGGCATCTACAGGAGCCTCGTCGCCCTCCGGGCGAAGGCGGCGGCCGAGCGCGGCGTGCCGTACCTGCACGTGGAGGCCTCCGCCGACAGCCGCCCGGTACTGACGCGACTGGGCTTCCACGCCGTCACGACGATGACGCCGTACGTGTGGACGCCGCCGGAGGACTGAGCCGCCCCGCCCGCGCGCCCGGGCGGGACCACCCGCCCAGCGGCCCGGGCGGACGGGCCGCTGTCCCCTCAGGCTCCGACGGTGCCGTCGATGCCCTCGCGCAGGAAGTCCGCGTGGCCGTTGTGCCGGGCGTACTCGTGGATGAGGTGGAGCATGACAATCCGCAGCGAGACGTCCTTGCCCCACCTCGGCTGGTGCGCGGTCACGTCGAGCGACGCGGCCTCCCGTTCGATGCGGCGGGCGTGCTCGACCTCGGTCCGCCAGGCGCCGAACGCCTCGGCGCGCGTGGAGCCGCTCGCGTCGTACGCCTGCTGGAAGTCGCCCTCCTCCGACCAGAGGAGAGGGATGTCCTCGCCGTTGATCGTCCGCCGGAACCAGGCCCGCTCGACCTCCGCCATGTGCCGGACCAGGCCGAGCAGCGACAGCGACGAGGGCGGCATCGACCGGCGGCGCAGCTCCTCGTCCGTGAGCCCTTCGCACTTCCACTCGAGCGTCGCCCGGTGGAAGTCGAGGTAGACGCGGAGGCTCTCGCGCTCTCCGCCCGTGAGGGGCGGCACGGGACGTTCGACGGGCACCGCGGTTCCTCTCTCTGGCTTGCCGTGCGGGGTTACGACGGGCCGGCGGCGGGCGGGAACGGGCTGTGCCCGGACCGCGGTGGGCGGTCCGGGCACTCCGCTGCCGGAGCGGACGCGGCTGCCGGAGCAGACGCGCGTCGGGCTGTGCCGGTCAGTCGGTGAGGTCCACGCTGCGGGCGGACGTCGCACCGATCTCGCCCTTGATCTCCGCGAGCACGGGGGCGGGGATGTTGTCGTCGACGGTCAGCGCGACCAGCGCGTCACCGCCCGCCGTGGCGCGGCCGACCTGCATGCCGGCGATGTTGATGCCGGCCTCGCCGAGGATGCGTCCGACGGTGCCGACGACGCCGGGGCGGTCGGCGTAGCGGAAGAAGGCCATGTGCTCCGCGAGCGCCAGGTCCACGTCGTGCTCGCCGACGGCGACGATCTTCTGCAGGTGCTTGGGCCCGGCCAGGGTGCCGGAGACCGAGACCTCCTCGCCGCTGCTGAGCGTGCCCCGCACGGTCACCACGTTGCGGTGCTCGGGCGATTCGCTGGACGTGGTGAGCCGGACCTCGACGCCGCGTTCCTGCGCGAAGAGCGGCGCGTTGACGTAGCTGACCGTGTCGTCGACGACGTCCTCGAAGACGCCCTTGAGCGCGGAGAGTTCGAGGACCTTCACGTCGTGCTGCGTGATCTCGCCGTACACCTCGACGTCCAGGCGCACCGCGACCTCTCCCGCGAGGGCGGTGAAGATCCGGCCGAGGCCCTCGGCCAGCGGCAGCGCGGGGCGCACGTCCTCGGCGATGACGCCGCCCTGGACGTTGACGGCGTCCGGCACGAGCTCGCCCGCCAGAGCGAGCCGCACGGACTTGGCGACGGCGATGCCCGCCTTCTCCTGGGCCTCGCCGGTGGAGGCGCCCAGGTGCGGCGTGCACACGACCTGGTCGAACTCGAAGAGCGGGGAGTCGGTGCACGGCTCGCTGGCGTAGACGTCCAGGCCCGCGCCCGCCACGCGCCCCTCCTTCAGCGCGGAGGCCAGCGCCGCCTCGTCGACGATGCCGCCGCGAGCCGCGTTGATGACGCGCACGCCCGGCTTGACCTTGTGCAGGGCGTCGTCGCCGATCAGGCCGAGGGTCTCGGGCGTCTTGGGGAGGTGGACGGTGATGAAGTCGGAGGTCGCGAGCAGCTCGTCCAGGGAGAGCAGCTTCACGCCCATCTGCGCGGCGCGGGCGGGCTGCACGAACGGGTCGTACGCGACGACCTTCATCCCGAACGCGGACATCCGCTGCGCGACCAGCACGCCGATGCGGCCGAGGCCCACGACGCCGAGCGTCTTCTCGCTCAGCTCCACGCCCGTGTACTTGCTCCGCTTCCACTCCCCGTTCTTCAGGGCCGAGTTGGCCTGCGGGATGTTCCGCGCGCTGGCGATCAGGAGGCCGCAGGCGAGCTCGGCGGCGGTGACGATGTTGGACGTGGGCGCGTTGACGACCATGACGCCGGCCTTCGTGGCGGCGGGTACGTCGACGTTGTCGAGCCCGACGCCCGCCCGGGCCACCACCTTGAGCTTGCGGGCCGCGGCGACGGCCTCCGCGTCGACCTTCGTGGCGGAGCGCACGAGGATCGCGTCGACGTCGGCGATGGCGGTGAGGAGTTCGTCCCGGTCGGCTCCGTTGCAGCTGCGGATCTCGAAGTCCGGTCCGAGAGCGTCGACGGTGGCGGGCGAAAGCTCTTCGGCGATCAGTACTACGGGCTTGCTCACGTGGTCTCCAGTCTGGGGGTACCTCCCGGGCCGAAGGCCCAGGGGGCGGGTCATCCTCACCGCGGGCAGGCGGCGGGGAACGGCCGCGTCCCGGCGGCCGTAGACGGTGGAGGGGGTCATCCCCGCGGGCGCAGGGCAGACGCACGACGCTGTGAGCCTGTGGCGCGCTTGGCTTGTGCCTTGCAGTGTAGCCAGCCACGCCAGGTGGGGGCTTCCCCTCCCGGTAATCGATCATCGTCCTGACCGGCCGCCGGCGCGACGGGGTCTCAGCAACCGGGATGCGTGCCGCGCCTCCCGGTGGTCCCCTGCTCCGGGGCCCCGGAGGCGGCGGCGCTGGTCGCGGGGCGCGGGCGGCGGAGAGGCCCGCTCCCAGGGGCGCCGGGAGATCGTTCCTGCGCCCCCTGTGCACCTTCACGCCTCCGCTCGCACGGGTACGGTCACCTCCCCCCTGACGTCGCGGCTGGAACGCGCGGCCAGCAGGCGGTACTCGCCCGCGGGGGTCCGCCAGCCGCGCGCCGCCTCGTCCCACACCTCGAAGGCCCGTGGGGAGACGCGGACGGAGGCGGTCACCGTCGCGCCCGGTGCCGCTTCGACGACGGTGAACCCGGCGAGCCAGCGCACCGGCCGGCGCGGGTTCTCCCCGGACGGCCCGGCGAGAGCAGCCGGAGCCTCCAGGTAGAGCTGCACGACCTCGCGGGAGGGGCGCGCCCCGGTGTTCCGCACCGGCACCGACACCTCCAGCGGTTCGCCCGCCCGCCAGGGACCCGCTCGCGGAGGGCCGTACGACCAGTCCGCGTAGCCCAGGCCGAAGCCGAACTCGCGGGCGGGCGTACGGGCCAGGCGGTCCCAGCCACGGTGGCCGACGTCGAGGTCCTCGGCATAGTCGATGACACCGTCGCGCGGCACGCCGTCCGGCACGGGCACGTCGCCGTGGGACGCGGGGAGCGTCCACGGCAGCCGTCCGGAGGGTTCGGCCGCGCCCGTCAGCACGTCGGCGAGCGCGGTGCCCGCCTCCTGGCCGGGCAGCCACCACCACAGCGTCGCCGGAGCGCTGTCCGGCGAATCCAGCCACGGCAGCAGCACGGGAGCGCCCGCGTTCACCACGACCACGGTGCGGGGGTTGGCCGCGGCGACACGGTCCACCAACTCGCACTGCCGTCCCGGGAGTTCGAGGCTCTCCCGGTCCCAGCCCTCCGACTCGGTCTCGTGGTTGGTACCGACGACCACGACGGCGACGTCCGCCTCGCCGGCCGCCCGCACGGCCTCGGCGATCTCCGCGCCGTCTCCCGGCCCTGGCGGCAGATGCCGCAGCTCCACGCGCGCGAAGCGGCCGAACGGCCCGGCGTCGACGACCTGCACCGTCGCGGACAGGGACAACAGCCTTCCGCCGCGCGGCACTTGCACCGTCCGCACGTAGCCGCGCGGGTGGTTCGCCGACGAGTCGAGCAGGGCTTCCTTCCCCACCCGGTCCGTGCTCTCGCTGAGCACGGCCCCGTCGATCTCGATCCGGTGCGCTCCCGCCGGAGCGGCCTCCAGCAGATGCTCTCCCGGTTCGCGGAGACCGATTCGGGCCTCGACGCGGACGGAGACCGCCTCTTCGGGCAGCCCGCGCACCACACCGTCCCAGGGCAGCGGCAGAGTGCGCGTCTCCAACTGCCGTTCTCCCGGGCCGAGTACGGTCAGCTCGACCTCGCCTCCGTCGACGTGTGCACCCTCCATGAGCGGCGCGTGGCTCAGGGTGCGGCCGCCGCGGTGCGCCGTGACGATCGCGGACGGGAACGCCTCACGCAGGGCGTCGAGCGGACGGCTCACGTACGGCGCCGTGACGTGCGCGCTGCCGCCGCCCTGCACGAACGGCTCCAGGGCGTTGGCGCCGATCAGAGCGATGCGGGAGGTGGAGCGCGGGAGCGGCAGCAGCCCGTCGTTGCGCAGCACCACGGTCGCCCGGGCCGCCGCGCGGCGCAGCACGGCGCGGGTGGCGGGCTCGTCCCCCGAGGCGGTCTCCAACCTCCGTTCGGCGGCGTGGGGTTCGTCCCCGAGGTGCTCCGGGACGACGTCAGCTGACGGATCTTCCGGCGGAGGACCCGCAGTCCCCGCGAGCGCGCCGACCCGGCCCGCCAGCCGGAGGATGCGCCGCACCTTGTCGTCGACGTCCTCCTGCGGAACCTCGCCGGAGCGTACGGCCTCCAGCAGGGCGGCGCCCCAGGGACCGCCCGGACCCGGCATGACCAGGTCCAGTCCGTTGCGCGCCGAGGCGGCGGTGCTCTTCGCCGCCATCCAGTCGCTCACCACGACGCCGTCGAACTCCCATTCCTCCTTGAGGAGTTCGCGCAGCAGCCACCGGTGCTCCGTCGCGGGCGCGGCCGTCCCTCCCCCCGATCCCCGGCCGTCCCGGGGAGACCCCGCGTCGAGTCCGTTGTAGGCCGCCATGAGCATCCACACGCCCGCGTCCTTTACGACCCGTTCGAACGGCGCCAGATACACCTCGCGGAGCGCGCGGGCGCTCAGCCGCGAGTAGTAGGCGGTCCGCTGCGTCTCGGAGTCGTTGGCGACGAAGTGCTTCACGCAGGCGCCCACCCCGTGCCGCTGGACGGCCCTGACGTACGCGACGGCAAGCCGTCCGCTGAGCAGCGGGTCTTCGGAGAAGCATTCGAAGTGCCGTCCGCCCAGGGGCGTCCGCTGAAGGTTGACCACCGGCGCGAGCACCACGTCCGCGCTCTTGGCACGTGCTTCCGCCGCCATGAGCGTGCCCAGCTCGTCCAGCAGGCTCTCGTCCCACGTCGCGGCGAGCGCCGAGGGCGCGGGGAGCTGCGCCGAGGTGGTGGGCGCCGTGCCTCGGCCGCGCACACCGATCGGTCCGTCGGAGACGGTCAGGGGGCGGAGCCCCACGGCGGGCAGCGGGGGCAGCGTCCACGCGGTCGCACCCGTGAGCACCCGGACGCGTTCCTCGACGCCCAGCCGCGCCACCAGCTCCCCGAGCCGGGCGTCGGAGAGTTCGCTGGGAGCGGGTCGCCCCACGCCGGTCATGCCTGCTCCTCATCGGACGTCGTCGCGGCGTACGGCCGCCTCCCCGCGCACATCCTCCCCAGGCGCGCCGCCGCGAATCCCGATGGCGCCGGGCGGCGGCCCGTCCGGGAAGCACGGCGGCCGTGCCGTCCCCATGGCAGGAAAGGTGGGAACTTCGTCATTGCGGACACCGGAGGCGGACTGAAGAATCGTCAACCGTGACCGGGAAGCCGCGCAGAAGCAGCGAAGAGGTGCTGGTGGTCGTCTTCGACGACGTGCAGAGCCTCGACGTCACGGGTCCCGTGGAGGTCTTCGCCGGCGCCTGCCTCGCCGCCCGCGACCCCGGGGCCTACCGGCTGCGGACGGCGTCGCTGGACGGCCGTCCGGTCCGTACGTCCAGCGGCCTCACACTCGTCCCCGATCTCTCGCTCGACGACGCCCGCGCACCGCACACGCTGCTGGTGCCGGGCGGCCAAGGCACCGGTGCACCGGACCCGCGGCTCGTGGACTGGCTGCGTGCGCGGGCTCCCCGCGCCCGGCGCCTGGTCTCCGTCTGCACCGGCGCGATGCTCCTCGCGGACGCGGGGCTGCTGCGCGGGCGCAGGGCGACGACGCACTGGGCGTACAGCCGTACGCTCGCGCGCCGCCACCCGGAGACCGAGGTCGACCCGGACCCGATCTACATCCGCGACGGCCACATCGCCACCTCCGCCGGGGTGACGGCGGGCATCGACCTGGCGCTCGCGCTCGTCGAGGAGGACCTCGGGCGGGACATCGCGCTCGACGTGGCCCGTCATCTGGTGGTCTTCCTGCACCGCCCGGGGAACCAGGCCCAGTTCAGCGCCCAGCTGGCCGCCCAGACCGCCCGGCGTGAGCCGCTGCGCGAGCTCCAGCAGTGGATCGTCGAGCATCCGGACGGCGATCTGTCCGTCACGGCGCTCGCCGACCGCGTCCGGCTCTCCCCGCGGCACTTCGCGCGCGTCTTCCAGGACGAGACCGGCACGACGCCCGGCCGTTACGTCGACCGCGTCCGCCTGGACCAGGCGCGCAGGCTTCTGGAGGAGAGTTCACGCGGCATCGCGGAGATCTCGCGCGCCTGCGGCTACGGCACTCCGGAGGCGATGCGGCGCGCCTTCGTCAAGGGCCTGGGGACGGCGCCCGCGGACTACCGGCGCCGCTTCCGCCCACCGGCGGCCGCGCGTCCCCGCACCCCCGACTCCGCACGTCCTGCCGTCCGGCACCTTCCGGACTCTCTCTGACGCTCCCGTCCTAGCGCTACCTCGCGCTTCCTCACGCTCCTCGCACTCCGAAAGGACCGATATGCAGATCGCGATCCTCCTCTACGACAACTGCACAGTTCTCGACGCCGTGGGCCCCTACCAAACGCTCGGGCCGCTGCCGGACGCGGAGACGGTCTTCGTGTCCGAGCGGCCCGGCCCCGTGCTGGACGACAACCGCAGCCTCTCGCTGGTCGCGGAGAAGTCCCTCGGCGACGTCACGAGCCCGGACATCGTGGTCGTCCCCGGCGGCCCGGAACCCGACCTGCGGAACGAGACCGTCCTCGACTGGCTCCGCACAGTCGACGCCACCACCACCTGGACGGTCTCCGTGTGCACGGGCTCACTGCTGCTCGCCGCGGCGGGACTGCTGGACGGCCGCCGGGCCACGTCGCACTGGACGGCGCTGGAGCAGCTGAAGACGTTCGGCGCCCGGCCCACGCAGCAACGCGTCGTCTTCGACGGGAAGTACGTCACGGCAGCCGGGGTGTCCGCCGGGATCGACATGGGGCTCACGCTCGCGGGCAGGATCGCCGGGGACGAGCATGCGCAGACCGTGCAGCTCATGATCGAGTACGACCCGCAGCCCCCGTACGACGCCGGCTCCCCCGGCAAGGCCCCGGCCGCGCTGGTGGAGCTGATCACCGGCGAGCCGCAACCCCGGGGCTGAGCAACGGAGTTCGCGGCCCTCCGTCAGACGCGGTCCTCTTGCGGCGATCCCGTCCAGCGCAGCTCCGCCGGGAGATGCTCCACATCGTTGTGGACGACCAGGCAGGCGGGGCGGCCGCCCGGGGTGTAGCGGATGACGGTCAGCGCGGCGTTCGCGTAGTCGAGCCCGAACCACCGCCACTCGGGCGCGTCCAGAGCGTCCCGCACGAACCAGCCGACCAGGAAGTTGTGCGTGACGATCAGCTCGTGGCGCGGCTCGTCCCCGTCCACCGGCCCGGCGAACCGCTCCAGGGCCCTGGGCGCGAGAGTCCGCCCGGCCTCGCGCTCGGACGCGGGGAGGCGCGCGAGCCGGTCCAGCACGAACTCGACCGACTCCGGGGGCAGTTCGTCCGGAGCCGGCACGTACGGGAGGTAGTCGCCGGCCACGTCCGTCTGATGGAGCGGCACCTGACCGAGCCGGCCGCCGACGAGCCGGGCGGTCTCCCGTGCACGCGGCAGCGGGCCGTGCCACACCGCCGTGAGCGGCCGGCCACGGAGCCGGTCGCCGAGCAGCACGGCCTGGCGGCGGCCCGCTTCCGTCAGCGTTCCGGCGCCGGAGGCCTCGCCGTGCCGTGCGAGGTACAGGTAGCGGGTCGCGGATCCGGCCATACGCGTGCAGACTCCTTCGGCTCGGCGGGCGGGACGGCAGCACGCCGGGGCCGCCGCGCTCCCTCGCGGAAGCGGGGCGGCCCCGGGTGCGGTTCAGCGGGCGGTGGGCGCCCCGGCGCTCACCACGGGGAGGTTCACGCCTCCTCGTCGACCCAGCTCATCAGCTTGCGGAGCTTGCGCCCCGTCGTCTCCAGCAGGTGGTCGTTGGCTGCCTTCTTGTACTCGTTGTACTTCGGCAGCCCGGCATTGTACTCCTTCATCCAGTTGTTGGCGAAGCTGCCGTCCTGGATGTCGTCGAGCAGCTTGCGCATCTCGTCCTTGACGCCGTCGTTGATGACGCGCGGGCCGCTGACGTAGTCGCCCCACTCGGCCGTCTCGGAGACCGACCAGCGCATCTTCTCCAGACCGCCCTCGTACATCAGGTCCACGATCAGCTTCAGCTCGTGGAGGCACTCGAAGTACGCGATCTCCGGCTGGTAGCCGGCCTCGACGAGCGTCTCGAAGCCCGCCTTGACCAGCGCGGAAGTGCCGCCGCAGAGGACCGCCTGCTCGCCGAAGAGGTCCGTCTCGGTCTCCTCGGTGAACGTGGTCTTGATGACGCCCGCACGCGTGCCGCCGATGGCCTTCGCGTAGGAGAGGGTCAGGGCGAACGCGTCGCCCGTCGCGTCCTGTTCGACGGCGGCGATGCACGGCACGCCGCGGCCCTCCTCGAACTGGCGGCGCACCAGGTGGCCGGGGCCCTTGGGGGCGACCATGCAGACGTCGATGTTGGACGGGGGCTTGATGAAGCCGTACCGGATGTTGAGCCCGTGTCCGAAGAAGAGGGCGTCGCCGTCCTTCAGGTTCGGGGCGACGGACTCCTCGTACACCTTGGCCTGGAGCGGGTCCGGAACCAGCATCATGATCACGTCGGCTTCGGCGGACGCCTCGGCCGGCGTGGTCACCTTCAGGCCCTGCTCCTCGGCCTTCACACGCGACTTGGAGCCCTCGTGCAGGCCCACCCGCACGTCGACGCCGGAGTCGCGCAGCGACAGCGCGTGGGCGTGACCCTGGCTGCCGAAGCCGAGAACCGCCACCTTGCGGCCCTGGATGATGGACAGGTCGGCGTCGTCGTCGTAGAACAGCTCGGCCACTTGGGAAATCTCCTCGTTCGGGTCCGGGGGTGCTCCCCGGGTGGTTCAAAGGGGGGTGCTCCGCCCAACCTATTGCGGCCGGGCGGAGCGGTGAGGGAGGGGTCGCCGCCGTCGCCCTGTCAGGCGGAGCGGTCGAGGGCGCGCAGGCTCCGGTCTGTGATGGAGCGCGACCCGCGCCCGACGGCGATGGTCCCCGACTGCACCAGCTCCTTGATGCCGTACGGCTCCAGCATCTTGAGCATGGCGTCGAGCTTGTCGCTGCTGCCGGTGGCTTCGATGGTGACGGCCTCCGGCGAGACATCCACGGTCTTGGCGCGGAAGAGGGACACGATCTCGACGATCTGGGAGCGGGTCTCGTTGTCGGCCCGGACCTTCACCAGAACGAGTTCACGCTGGACGGCCGAAGCCGGGTCCAGCTCAACGATCTTGAGAACGTTGACGAGTTTGTTGAGCTGCTTGGTGACCTGCTCCAGCGGCAGGTCCTCCACGTTCACCACGATGGTGATGCGGGAGATCTCGGGATGCTCGGTCACGCCCACGGCGAGCGAGTCGATGTTGAAGCCGCGGCGGGAGAACAGCGAGGCGATCCGGGCCAGGATGCCCGGGGTGTTCTCCACCAGGACGGAGAGTGTGTGCTTGGACATTCCTCTGGTTCCTCTTCCCTGGCCTCAGTCGTCAGTCGTCGCTGTCGCCGAAGTCGGGGCGCACTCCGCGCGCCGCCATGACCTCGTCGTTGGAGGTGCCTGCCGCGACCATCGGCCAGACCATCGCGTCCTCGTGGACGATGAAGTCGATCACGACAGGACGGTCGTTGATGGCGTTGGCCTTCTCGATCACCGAGTCCAGCTCCTCGGGATCCTCGCAGCGGATGCCGACGCAGCCCATCGCCTCGGCGAGCTTCACGAAGTCGGGGCAGCGGGTGCCCCTGCCCGCCGGCTCCCCGTCGGAGCCCGCTCCCACCGGATTTGAGTGCAGCTTCGTGTTGGAGTAGCGCTGGTTGTAGAAGAGCGTCTGCCACTGGCGGACCATGCCGAGCGCGCCGTTGTTGATGATCGCGACCTTGATCGGGACGCCGTTGAGGGCCGCTGTCGCCAGTTCCTGGTTCGTCATCTGGAAGCAGCCGTCGCCGTCGATCGCCCAGACCGTGCTCTCCGGCCTGCCCACCTTGGCGCCGAGCGCGGCGGGGACCGCGTAGCCCATGGTGCCCAGGCCGCCGGAGTTGAGCCACGTCGCCGGCTTCTCGTAGTCGATGAAGTGGGCGGCCCACATCTGGTGCTGCCCCACGCCCGCCGCGAAGACGGTGCCTTCGGGAGCCAGCCGGCCGATGCGCTGGATGACCTGCTGCGGGGACAGGGAGCCGTCCTCCGGCAGGTCGTAGCCGAGCGGGTAGGTCTCCTGCCAGCGGTTCAGCTGCGTCCACCAGTCCGTGTAGCCGGCGCGGGCGGCCGCGTACGCGTCGGTGCCGGAGGCGGGAGCAGCCGCCCCCAGCTCGGCCTGGACGGCGACCACCAGGTCGGCGATGACCTCGCGGGCGTCTCCGACGATCGGGACGTCCGCCGCGCGGTTCTTGCCGATCTCCGCCGGGTCGATGTCCGCGTGGACGATCTTCGCCAGCGGCGCGAAGGAGTCCAGCTTGCCGGTCACCCGGTCGTCGAAGCGCGCGCCGAGGGCGACGATCAGGTCCGCCTTCTGCAGCGAGGTGACGGCCGCGACGCTGCCGTGCATGCCCGGCATGCCCAGATGCTGCGGGTGGCTGTCGGGGAACGAGCCGATCGCCATCAGCGTGGTCGTCACCGGCGCCTTCGTCAGCTCCGCGAGGATGCGCAGCTCCGCGGTGGCCTGCGCCTTGATGACGCCGCCGCCGACGTAGAGCACAGGACGCCGGGCCTCCGCGAGGAGCTTCGCGGCCTCACGGATCTGCTTGGCGTGCGGCTTGGTGACCGGACGGTAGCCGGGCAGGTCCGCGACGGGAGGCCAGGTGAACGTCGTACGGCCCTGCAGCGCGTCCTTGGCGATGTCGACGACGACCGGTCCTGGACGCCCGGTGGACGCGATGTGGAACGCCTCGGCGATGGTGCGCGGGATCTCGTCCGGGTCGGTGACCAGGAAGTTGTGCTTCGTGACGGGCATGGAGATGCCGCAGATGTCGGCTTCCTGGAAGGCGTCGGTGCCGATGGCGCCGGAGGCGACCTGGCCGGTGATCGCGACCAGCGGCACCGAGTCCATGTGCGCGTCGGCGAGAGGGGTGACGAGGTTGGTCGCGCCCGGGCCGGACGTCGCCATGCAGACGCCGACCTTGCCGGTGGCCTGCGCGTATCCGGTGGCCGCGTGGCCCGCGCCCTGCTCGTGCCGCACCAGCACGTGCCGGACCCGGGCGGAGTCCATCATCGGGTCGTAGGCCGGGAGAATCGCACCGCCGGGGATGCCGAATACCGTGTCGGTACCGGACTCCTCGAGAGAACGGATGAGGGACTGGGCGCCGGTCATCTCGACGGGCGCAGCCTGCTGCTGTCCGACGGTACGGGCCCGCGGCTGCGGTTTCGGGGCCCCGGTGGCCTGCTCGGTCATCGGTGATCTCTTCTCAGAGGTGAGGGTTGACGCTCGGTTCGTGCTGTGGGTGCGTGAGGTCGGTGCGTGGACGGAGCCTGAGGCCCCGGTGCATGTGCAACAAAAAACCCCTCGTGCCGTGAGGCAAGCGAGGGGGAGCGCGTCGCTGAGAGCGCCAGGTCGGTGATGCGGACCTGGTCAGGCGACGCGCTTTCCAAGTACGAGAATTCGGGTGCGCATGGCACAGACCTTCCCCCCGGCACACATTCCGTGTCAAGTGGGTGGGACGCGCGTCTCAGCATGCGAACAGGGCGTCGAGGGAGGTGCGGCGCCTTCCGCCCCGTCCCGCGAGCCGCCCGACACGAGCCACGGAGGCATCGTCTCCCGGCGGTCCTGCATCCGTACGGGCAGGGCCCCCGCGACCACCACCGAGCGGCTCCCGCGCCGCTGCTCCTCGACCGTACGGCCTGCCGCCGCGGCCGCCGCCAGGCCCCTGCCGCCTCCGGCGAGGCCGCCCCGGGCCCCGGTCGCGCCTCCCGCCCGCACCCCGCTCGTACGTCCCCGGCCGGCGCCGCGCGCCCTGGGGGGCTCGGGCAGGGCATAGCTGCCGCGCGACAGGGCGTGGCGCAAGCGGTGTTCGTCCAGCGGGCCCGAGAAGAGGGCACCCTGGCCGTGGCTGCATCCCATCTCCCGCAGCCTGACGGCCTGTTCGGGCAGGTCGACGCCCTCGGCGACCGTGGTGAGACCGAGATCACCGGCCATGCGGAGCAGCCCGGTGGTGATCTTCCGCTGGCGTGGCGATTCGGCGAGGCCGTCCACGAGTACGCGGTCGAGCCGCACCATGTCCATGGGCAGCCGCCGCAGTGCCGAGACGGCGAGAGGACCGCCTCCGAAGCCGTCGAGGGAGATGCTCGCTCCGAGGCGGCGCAGCGCGCTCAGCGCCTTCTCCAGCTCGTCGAGCGAGACGCGCCGGTCGGTGTCCGAAAGCTCCACGATCAGCGATCCGGCCTGGAGTTCGTACCGGCCGAGCAGGCTCTCGACGGAGCTGACGCTCACCGAACCGTCCGTGAGCCGGCTCGCCGGGAGCCGCACCGACACCGGCACGGGGAACCCGGCGAGATGCCGGGCGTGGGCCTGCTGCACGGCCTGTTCCAGCAGCCACCGGCTCACCTCGGCGACCCTCTCGGTGGCCGCCTCCTCCGCCTCGCGGAGTCTGCCGCCGGAGCGGCCCGGTAACGGAGGACCGCTGCCCGCTTCCGCCGCGGGGGAAGGTACGGCACCGCCCCCGGTGCGCAGGAACTCGGCCGGCGTGAAGAGCATGCCCTGCGCCGAGCCCCAGCGCGGCTGCGCCGTGACGGCGGTGACCTTTCCGCTGGACAGCTCGACGACGGGCTGGTGGAGGAGGGTGAACTCGCCGTCCCGCAGGGCCGCCCGCAGCCGCGTGGAGAGCTGGGCGCGCTTGCCGGTGCCCTGCTGCCGCTGGGTCTGCATGTGCGGCGAGTACAGCTCGACACGGGCTTTGCCTGCCTGCTTGGCGCGGTACATCGCGAGGTCGGCGTTGCGCATCAGCGCCGTCGGCGTGATGCCCGGCTCCGCGAAGGCGATCCCGATGGACGCGGCGACGTGGACCTCCTTGCCCTCGACGCGGTACGGCTCGGAGAGCGTCAGCCGCAGCCGGTCGGCGATCTCGTGGATGCGCAGCTCGCGTTCGGCGTCCGCGTGGGTGCTGGGGTTGCCGTCCCCGAGGATGAGGACGGCGAACTCGTCGCCGCCCAGCCGCGCGGCCGTGTCCCCGGCTCGTACCGACTCCTGGAGGCGCCGGGCGGCGGCCACGAGGAGTTCGTCGCCGGCCTGGTGGCCGATGGTGTCGTTGACCGCCTTGAAGCCGTCCAGGTCGATGTAGAGCACGGCGTGTTCGCTGTCCCCGCCGCGCCGGCCGACGAGGGCCTTGCGCACGCGTTCCGTGAACAGCGCGCGGTTCGGCAGGTCGGTGAGCGGGTCGTGCGAGGCGTTGTGCTGCAACTGCGCCTGGAGCCGCACCCGTTCGGTCACGTCGCGGCTGTTGAAGATGAGGCCGCTGCGGTAGCGGTTGACCGTCGACTCGACGTTCAGCCAGTGCCCGTCGCCGTGCCGGAAACGGCACTCGATCCTCGTCGACGCGTCCTGCTCCGGGGACGAGGCGAGGAAGCGGCGCAGCTCGTGGAGCACGCGGGCGAGGTCCTCGGGGTGGATGAGGGAGGCGAGTTCGGAACCGATGAGGGCGTCGCCGTCCCTGCCGTAGACGCCCGTCGCGGCGGGCGACACGTAGCGCAGCACCCCGGTCGGCGAGGCGATCATGATGACGTCGCTGGAGCCCTGGACCAGGGAGCGGAAGTGGCTCTCCTTCTGGGCCAGTTCCTGGGTGAGGCTGATGTTGTCCAGGAGCATGATCCCCTGCCGGACGAGCAGGGCCAGCACGACGGTGCATGCCGTGAACAGGACGACACCGTCGATCTCCCGGCCTGCCACCGCGTTGTACAGGATGCCCAACGTGCATACGGCGGCGGCCAGATAGGGCGTGAGCGCCGCGAGCGAACCGGCGATGGGGCGGCTCGGGCAGTCACGGACGGCCTCCCACTCCGCTCTTTCGGAACGGACTCCGGAGGCGGCGCCCCGGCCGCCGTCCCCGGCGCCGCGGCCGCGGACCCGACCGCCCTGGAGCGCTTCGGTCTCGCCGCGGCCCACCCACGGCGCGTACGCGAGCAGCAGGGAACCCGCGAACCAGCCGGCGTCGAGCAACTGCCCCGAGGTGTAGTGCTCCTGGAGCAGCGGCGAGCTGAACAGCGCGTCGCACAGCACCGTCAGGGCGAGCGCGCCGATGGCGGTGTTGATGGCCGAGCGGTATGCGGCGGACCGCTTGAAGTGCAGGCCGAGCACCATGCTCACGAGCACGATGTCCAGCAGCGGGTAGGCGAGGCTGAGCGCGGCCCGCGCCACGGAGTCGCCCTCCCAGTACGCGGTGTGGGCGAGCGCCAGCGACCACGAGATGGTGAGCAGCGAACCGCCGATGAGCCAGGAGTCCAGCCCCAGGCAGACCCAGCCGGCGCGGGTGACCGGCCTCTTGGCCAGCACCAGCAGGCCGATGATGGCGGGCGGCGCGAAGAGCAGGAAGCAGTAGTCCGCGACGGACGGGCGCGGCACCGGCTGGTGCAGCACCACCTCGTACCACCCCCAGACGGCGTTGCCCGCCGCCGCCATCAGGGACGAGAGGCCGAACAGCAGCCAGGCGGGGCCCAGTTGCGTGCCACGGTGCGCACGGGCGTACCAGAAGCACGAGACCGCCGCGAGCACGCCGGCGGCGCTGAGCCCGAAGTCCCCCATGACGAGCGCCACTTGGTGCGAGCCCCAGCCGAGTGCCGCCCCGACGGCGTATCCGCCGCAGAGGGTCACGAGCACGAACTGCGGGAGCAGACCCGCTCCCGCGCCGCGGCCCGCACGCGCCTTCGCGCCGGCCTCAGCGCCGGCCTCAGCACCGGCACCCGCGTCCCCCGCGGCAGGCGCGGGACGGACCGGGGCGCCCTTACTCGCGGCACCCCCGGGGCTGCCGGATTCACGCGGACCGCGCCCGCCGACGAGTTGCGGTGCCTGCGGCGCGTACGCCGGCGTGCACGAACGAGCCGCGACGAGCGGGCCGTTCCCCGGGACCGCGCCGCCGGCGCTCACGACGCCCTCCGTGCACCCGCGGGCCCTTCGTGGCTCCGCTCCCGGCCGGCACCCTGCCCGCGCCCTGAAACACCGGTGCGGGAACCCTCGTTGAGGCTCTGTCGAAGAGAAGTGGTCTGTGGGGTCCGCTGTCGTGCACACCGGCAGTTCGTCAATTGACTGCGCATCCGCCCGTCGCCCCCTCGTGTCCGGGTTCGCCCCCCTCTCGGACGATACACCAAACCGTCACAGAGGGACATAGTGCGGATACAGAACGTGACGACCTGCGGCTTTGCGGACACAGCCAGCGTTCGTACGCATCCGGAGAGTGTTTTTCCCCGATTTCAGGGCCCCTTGGGAAGCTCCCCGCACCGAGCCGCGGTCACGCCGGGCACGGCCTCAGGCTCCCCCGGCGCCCCTCCGGCCCCCTCCGCGTCACCCGGCGACGGCGACGGTGTGCTCCAGCGGATCACCGGCCGCCCAGAGGTTCAGCTGGCTGCTCAGCAACCGCTTGGCGCGCGGCAGGAAGGCCGACGTGGGACCGCCGACATGCGGCGTGATCAAGGTGTTCGGGGCGTGCCAGAGGGGGTGCCCGGCGGGCAGCGGCTCCGGATCGGTGACGTCGAGCGCGGCACGCAGACGTCCCGAACTCAGCTCCGCCAGCAGGGAGTCGGTGTCCACCACGCCTCCCCGTGCCACGTTCACCAGCAGGGCGCCGTCCTTCATGCGGGAGAGGAATCCGGCGTCCGCGAGACCGCGGGTCTCGTCGGTGAGCGGGGTGCAGAGGATCACCACGTCCGCATGCGGAAGCAACTCCGGGAGGCTCCCCAGCGCGTGAACCGGCCCGCGCGCGACGGAGCGTGCGCTGCGCGCGACCCGCAGCACCTCCGCCACCTCGAACGGGACGAGCCGCTCCTCGACGGCTGCGCCGATGGCGCCGTGCCCGACGATGAGGACGGTCTTGTCCGCGAGCGCCTCGTGGACACCGGGTTGCCACTCCTCGGCGTCCTGCGCCCTTACGAACCGGGGCAGTTCGCGCAGGGCGGCGAGCGTGAGGGCGAGGGCCAGCTCGGCGGTGGAGGCGTCGTGCACCCCGCGTGCGTTGCACAGCAGCGTCCCGGCGGGAAGGTCAGGGACGGCGTCGACGACGTGGTCTATGCCCGCCGTGAGGGTCTGGACGACGCGCAGACCCGTCATCTGCGGCAGCGGCCGCACCGAGACCGCCTTGCCCTTCATGTAGGGGACGACGTAGAAACCGCAGTCCGCGGGGTCGGCGGGGAACTCCTCGTCGCCGTCCCAGAAGTGGTACGTGAGGGTGTCCGGCAGCCCGTCGATCTGTGCGGGCGGAATGGGCAGCCAGACGTCTGTCGCGGTGGTCGTCGGTGAGGATGCCATGGTCAGAGGCTAGATGCTGACCCCCGGGCGGGGGCCGGAGCCTCTGCCGAGGCTGTCGGGGGCAGGCGCTAGTTTGGGGGCCCGGCAGAGGGGAGTCCGTCCAAGTGGAGCGCAGGACAATCGGTGCGGCAGCGCTCGAAGTGGGTGCGATCGGGCTCGGCTGCATGCCGATGACCTGGGCGTACTCCACGTCCGAGCAGCGCGGCGAGGAGTCACTGCGCACGGTGCACACCGCCCTGGACCGCGGCATGACGCTGCTGGACACGGCCGACATGTACGGCCCGTTCACCAATGAGCTGCTGATCGGCCGCGCCCTCAAGGAGCGCCGGCACGACGCCTTCGTCTCCACCAAGTGCGGGCTGCTGGTGGGCGAGCAGCACATCGTCGCCAACGGCCGCCCCGGCTACGTCAGAAGGGCCTGCGACGCGTCGCTGCGGCGCCTCCAGACGGACGTCATCGACCTCTACCAGCTCCACAGGGCCGACCCGGAGGTGCCCGTGGAGGAGACCTGGGGCGCCATGGCGGAGCTCGTCACGGCCGGCAAGGTGCGCGCGCTCGGCTTCTGCGCGGTGGGGGCACGGGCCGACCACCGCAGCCGCGGCAAGGGCCGCGGCATACACGAGCCGACGATCAGGCAACTGGAGCGCGTTCAGCAGGTCTTCCCCGTGAGCGGCGTGCAGGCCGAGCTGTCGGTCTGGTCGCGGGAGGCTCTCGGGACGCTGCTGCCCTGGTGCACGGCGCGGGGTGTGGGGTTCATCGCGGCGATGCCCCTCGGGAACGGCTACCTGAGCGGGACGCTCACCACGGGCGGCGGCTTCGAGCCCGACGACGTACGTGCGCGGCACCCCCGCTTCACCGCCGAGATGATGGCCGCGAACCAGCCGGTCGTGGCCGGACTCCGCCGGGTCGCGGAGCGCCACGGAGGCGGTGTCACTCCCGCGCAGGTGGCCCTGGCCTGGCTGCTCTCCCTCGGGCAGAACGTGGTTCCCGTGCCGGGCACCAAGAAGGAGCGCTGGGCCCTGGAGAACAGCCGGGCGGCGGACCTCGTGCTCACCCCGGGGGACATGGCGGAGCTGGGCTCGCTGCCCACGGCGAAGGGCTCCTGGGAGTAGCCGTCCCGCGCCGTGGACTTCCTGACGCGGCCTCCGGTGTGCGGCATGCCCGCCCGCGCCGGGGCGCGCGTCCGGCGGAACGCGCGGAGTAGCGGTAATGCGGAGCACGCGGGAAAGCGGAGTACGCGGAAAGCGGTATGGCGCCCACGGCCGGGCACGGATGTGGTGTGCTGAGCGAGCTGATCAGATTGTGACGGGAGCAGTCACCGAACCGGGAGGCACCGAGACCGTGCGAAGCCGTAATCTGCCGTCCGCAGCCGTCGCGGGGCTCGCGCTCCTGGCCGTCCTGGCGTCGGGCTGCTCCGACGGCTCCGGCACCCCGTCGAAGGAGCGCTCCTCCTCCGCGCCGTCGAGCAAGGAGCCCGCACCGGACGGCACGGCGTCCGGCGCGCCCGCGAAGGGCTCGGTGAAGGTGGAGCGCACGGTCGCCACCGGGCTGAAGGCTCCCTGGGGGCTGGCGCCGCTGGAAGGCGGCGACCTGCTGGTCTCCACCCGCGACCTCGGCAAGATCTACCGGATCGACGGCCGCAGCGGGAAGAAGACCGAACTCGGCACCGTGCCGGGCGTAGCGGCAGGGGGCGAGGGCGGCCTGCTGGGCATCGCGGTGCCGCCGGACAACGCGGAGACCGTCTACGCCTACCTGACCACCGCGTCCGACAACCGCATCGTGCGGATGCTCTACGACCCGGACAAGCCCCAGGGCGACCAGCTCAGCGCCCCCGACACGATCATCAAGGGCATCCCCAAGGGCCAGATCCACAACGGCGGCCGGATCGCGTTCGGCCCGGACAAGATGCTCTACGCGGGCACCGGGGAGTCCGGCGAGGGCGGGCTCTCCCAGGACAAGAAGTCGCTGGGCGGCAAGATCCTCCGGATGACCCCGGACGGGCAGCCCCCCGGCCAGGGCAATCCCGACACGGACTCCGTCGTCTACTCCTGGGGCCACCGCAACGTCCAGGGCCTGGACTGGGACGAGGAGAAGCGGCTGTGGGCGAGCGAGTTCGGCCAGAACACGTGGGACGAACTGAACCTCATCAGGCCGGGTGAGAACTACGGCTGGCCGGACGCCGAGGGCAAGACGGGCGGGTCCGGGTTCGTCGACCCGGTCGAGCAGTGGAGGACCGCGGACGCCTCCCCCAGCGGCGCCGCCGTCGCGGAAGGCTCGGTGTGGATGGCGGGGCTCCGCGGCGAACGCCTGTGGCGCATCCCGCTGAAGGGCACGAAGCCCGCGGCGAAGCCGCAGTCGTTCCTCGACGGCAAGTACGGGCGGCTCCGAACGGTCGTCTCGGACGGCAAGGACGGGCTGTGGCTCGTCACGAGCGAGACGGACGGCAGGGGAACCCCCGAAAAAGGCGATGACCGTATCCTGAAGCTGAAGGTGAGCTGAGGCGCTTCGTCCGGATCTCGCGGGCCGCGACGCGGCGCGCGGAGCGGCGCCCGGCCGAGCGGAGGCCCATGTTCAACCTGATCGAGGAGCTTTTCTCGCCGGGACGCCGGCACACCGACGACGAACGCAGGCGGCAGGAGCACACCCGGGTCGAACAGGGCAGCGACGACCCGGGCCGGGGCCCGGTCGACCTCACCTCAGGGCAGGTCGTGATCCGCCCTCCGGGGCAACGGCCGCCGCCGGAGCACGACGAGAACGGGAGCCACTGATGGACATCGCCGGCAACGTCTTCCTCCCCGGCCAGCAGTATCTGGAGCAGGAGAAGCAGCGCCTGGAGCACACCTACGTGCTGGAGGGCACGCACCAGCCGGGCTGCGGTCCGGTCGACCTCGGCTCCGGCAGGATCGTCATCGCTCTCGAGGATCAGCACGCCGTGCTGCCCGCACGCCCGAAGACGGCGGACGAGGCGGACGCGGACGGCCCAGACGACGACGGCCTGCCGGACTGACGCTCACCGCCCGGCCGGCCCGGCCCGGCATCCGTCGCCCCAGGCCGGCCCGTGTCAGCCCGCCGCCGGTGAGGCGTCCTCGCTGAGCAGCCGCAGCCGGTGAGCCATGGCGGCCGCCTCGCCGCGGCCGGCCACCCCGAGCTTCGCCAGGATGTTGGACACGTGCACACTCGCCGTCTTGGGCGAGATGAACAACTCCTCCGCGATCTGCCTGTTGCTGCGCCCGGCGGCGACGAGCCGGAGTACGTCCTCCTCGCGCCGCGTCAGCCCGAACGCCTCCGCCGCCTGCCCGCGCCCCTCCGGGGAACCGCCCGCCCCTCCCGTCCGCGAGGCGGGCTCGGGCTCGGCAGCCGGGCCCGCGGACACCGGAACGGCGCGCGCAGGCACGCCGTCGCCCGCGCTCGGACCCCCGGCCTGCAACGGCAACCTCGCGCGGACCGCCAGCTGTTCGACCTCCCTGCGCAGCGGCCCGGCACCGAGCCGCACGGCCTCCGCGTGGGCCGCCGCCAGCAGCTCCCGCGCGCGGTCGCGGTCCGCTCGCGCTTCTGCCCGGCCGGTCCGCGCCGCCACGCCCTCGTCGCCCTGTGCGGGGACGCTCAGCAGCGATTCCGCCCAGCGCTGCCGTGCCTGCGCAAGCTGGTACGGACGCTCCTGCACCGCGAACGCCTCCACCGCGGCCTCCCACGCCGCCGGGTCGCTCCGCCCGTGCGCGCGGCCGAGTTCCGCCCGTACCAGCAGGGAGTAGGCCTGCCAGACGGGCGCGGGGTGCGCCAGGCGGCGTACCGCCGTCGCCAGCGCGGCCAGGGTCACGGACCGCCCCTCCTCGGCGGCGGGCAGGCCCCGCACCGTCGACTCGTGCACCGCCGCCGCGTGCAGCAGCGGCCACGCGTAGCGGTGGGTCCCCGGCGGGAAGCCCCTCTCGAGGGCGGCGTCCAACTCCGCGCGCGCGGCGCCGGGTTCATCGCGTTCGGCGGCCAGCATCAGAGCGCCGTGGCGGAGCTGGACAGCGATGTACGGCGACGCGGCGAAGCTGCCCATCACCTCACGGGCAGTGCCGAGAGCGGCCTCCGCCGCGACCGGCTCGCCCCGCCCCATCAGGAACTGGGCCTTGAGCATGGCCGCCCAGCCGCGGCTGTCGACGGAGCGTGCCGTGGCCGCGGCCTCGTCGCTGAGCCGGGCGGCCTCCGCCCAGTCACCCAGGGCGAAGAGCGACTCGGCCTGGCAGATGAGGGCGACGGAGCACTGCGCGGGCCGCCCGTGCGCCACGGCAACCTCGACGGCGCGGGCCGCCGCCGCGACCGCCTCGCTGGAGCGCCCCATCGCCTCCAGTTCGGTGGCGATGTTGATGTCGGCGCGGCCTACGACCCCGAACGCGCCTGCCTCCACCGCCTGTTCGCGTGCCCGCCGCATCTCGGCGATGCCCGCGTCCAGATCGCCCGAGTCCGCCGTCAGTATGCCGAGGGTGGTGCGTGCCTGCAGTTCGATGGTGGTCGCCCCGACGACCCGGGCCAGTTCGACAGCGCGGACCGCGGCGCCCATGGCTTCCGCGCCGGGCCGGTGCATCATGCCCCAGCCGGCCGCGCTCGCCAGTACCTCCGCGTGCACGGCCGAGGGGGCCAGCCCGCGTACCAGCTCCTGGGCGCGGGCGATCTCGTCCCAGCCGTCCCCGCGGCCCGACGCCTCGACGAGCTTGGCGCGCTGGACCCAGAACCAGGCGGCACGCAGCGGCTCCTCGCCCTCGTCGAGCAGGTCGAGGGCGCGCTTGGTCAGCGCGTAGGCGCGTTCGACGTCCCCGCCGGTGCGGGCGGCCACGACCGCTTCGGCCAGCACGTCCATGAACGTCAGCGACCCGGAGCCCGGCCCGTCCGCACAGCCCGGATAGACCTCGGCCTCGTCGACGGGACGCAGCCCCTCCCGCACCTCCGGCGGGACCTCGTGCCACAACTCGACTGCGCGCTCCAGCAGTTGGTGCTGCTCCGAGAAGGCGTGGCGGCGGCGCGCCTCGACGGCCGCGGCGAGGACCACGGGCAGCGCCCGGGAGGCGTCCCGGCCGTGGTACCAGTGGTGCGCCAGGCGCGTGGTGCACTGCTCCGCCCGTACGAGCCCGGGCTCCGCTTCGAGGGCCTCCGCGTACCGGCGGTTGAGGGCCGCCCCCTCACCGGGCAGCAGATCCTCGCTGACGGCTTCCCGCAGCAGCGCGTGCCGGAACCGGTAGCCGTCCCCGTCGGCGGTGGGCTGCAGGACGTTCGCGCCGACAGCGAGCCGCAGCGCCTCCAGCAGCTCCTGCTCCGGCATCCCGCACACGGCGGCCAGCAGCGCGTGCTCGACGGCCGACCCGGCCTGCGCGGCCGTCCGCAGCACGCGCTGCACCGGCTCCGGCAGCCCCTCGACGCGGACCAGCAGCAGGTCCCGGAGGGAGTCGCTGATGCCGCAGGTCGCGCAGTTGGCCGTGAGCTCCTCGACGAAGAACGGGTTGCCCTCCGAGCGTTCGAAGATGATCCGGGCCTGCTCGGGGTCGGGTTCGGAGACGCCCTGGATGGCCGCGATCTGGGCGTGCACCTCCGTGCGGCTCAGCCTGGGCAGCTCGATGCGCCGCACCGTGCGCAGCCTGTCGACCTCGGCGAGGAAGGGGCGCAGCGGATGGCGGCGGTGGATGTCGTCGGCGCGGTAGCTCGCGAGCACGAGCAGCCGCGACGTCTGCACCGACCGGTAGAGGTAGCCGAGCAGTTCACGCGTCGAGCGGTCCGCCCAGTGCAGGTCCTCCAGGACCAGTACGACGGTGCGGCCCGTGGCCAGGCGCTCCAGCAGTTGCGCGGTCAGCTCGAAGAGCCGGGCGCGGCCGTCCTCCTCGTCCCACGCCTCGGCCTGCGCCGCCTCCGGAGTGCCCGGCGGCGGAGCCAGATCGGGCAGCAGCCGTGCCAGCTCCGCCTGCCTGCCGCATGCGGCCGACGCGAGCTCCGCGTCGCCCAGCGAGCGGTGCAGGGACCGCAGCGCCGTGGCGAAGGGCGCGAACGGCAGCCCGTCCGCCCCGAGTTCGAGGCATCCGCCGACCGCGGTCACGGCCCCGGCGGAGCGGGCCCGGCACAGGAACTCCTCCAGCAGCCGGGACTTGCCGACGCCGGCCTCGCCTCCGAGGAGCACGGCCTGCGGCTGGCCCTCGTCGGCACGGGCGAGCGCCTCACGGAGAAGGCCGAGTTCGTCCTGACGGCCGACGAGGACGGGACTGACAGTGGAGTCGACGGGCACATCGACCAGCATGACACCGGGCACCGGCATCGCGGGAGGCGATTTCACCCCCGGTATCCGATGTGCGAGGGCCGACTGCGCCGCTGCCGCCGTCACGCGGCCGGGGACCACTTGCGCCGCAGCGTCCGGACGCGGCTCTCGGCCTCCTCCCGGGACTCGTGCTCACGGCGGCTCGCTGCGTGCTCCCGCACCCTGCGCTCGGCCGCCGCCTGGTGACGCAGTTCGGCGATGCGCAGCAGCGCGGCTTCGTGCGTGTAGTTCATTCCGGACTCCCCGACAGAGGCGGAACGCCGCCTCTGTGCGGCGTTCGCTGTCCGTCCAGCCTCGTCTCCGGACGACTCCGGCACATCGGGCGAGTGCCCTGTCTTCGGTGGACCGGGGGCCTTAGTCCCCGCGGGCAGGTCCTCAGACGCCGCGCCGGGTGCCTTAGGGCCCGATTCCTGTGGCTTCAGGAGCCGCCGCGGCACGGGCTGCCCGAGTACAACGCTCATTCGAGGGCCCGGTAGTCGGGCGGCGTGACGGCCGCACGCGCACGAGCGGCTCGTGAGCGGACGGGAGGGCGTCTCAGCGTTCGGGCAGACCGCTGAGACGTCCCCGGCCCGCTCACGAGCCGTGTGGAAAGGCGGGCCCGGCCGGCCGGATGGTACAGGCGACGGCGCCGGGCGGGGCGTCAGCCGGGCTGGCCCGGGACCTTGGGCTGCGACGCGAAGAGGTCCAGGTACATGCCTCCCGCGACGGCGAGGCCGATGACGCCGAGGATGAGTCCGCCCAGTGCGACGGCCTTCACCCAGGAGCCCGTGTCGGCACGCTTGCTGACCAGCGCCAGGAGGACACCGCCGACGACGACGGCGAGCAGCGCGAAGACGCCGTTGAACAGGGCGGACGTGTGCCAGGGCGCGCCGTAGAGCGCGGCGACCTGGTCGACGCCGCCACCGCCGCCGGTCGGCGGCTGCGAGCTGGCCTCGATCTGTCCCATCATCTGCTTGCGCTCACGCAGCATCTCGCTCAGCGAGGTTCCCGTCAGGGAGCACAGGCCCAGTCCGGCGCTCACGACGGCCGCCGCACCGGCGCCGAACCCGCCCCGTGCGGCGGTGACGGGCGCGGGGGTGTCCGTGCCGGGGTCGTCGTCCTCGACGTGGGCGTGGCCTTCGTCGGCCTCGACGGCGTCCTTCGCGACGACCGCGTCCTCGGTATCGGTGGCCTCGGGGGCGGTCGACCCCACGCCCGTGACCTTCTCCTCGCGCTCGGTCTCCGGCGCGGTGCCGGTCTCTTCGGTCTTGTCAGTCTTCGATGTCTCGGTAGCCATGGGGCGTCACCGTAGGGGTCGATTCTGAGAGTCCGATGAGAGCTTCCCGGCGCTGTCCGGGCAGCGCCGGGGGGGCCGGTCCGCCGGCCGGTTCCGGCACCGCTCCGGGCACCGGTTCCGGCACCGGTTCCGCTGCCGGAACCTGCCCGGGCACCGGCGTCCCGGGGACGGGGCCGGGTACCTGCTCCGGTTCGATGCTCAGGCGCGGCAGGCGGCGTTCCAGCCAGGCCGGGAGCCACCAGTTGGCGCCGCCGAGCATGTGCATCAGCGCCGGGACGAGCAGCGTACGGAGGACGAAGGCGTCCAGCGCCACTGCCGCCGCCAGCCCGATGCCGAACATGGCGATGATCCGGTCGCCGCTGAGCACGAACGCACCGAAGACCGCGATCATGATCACTGCGGCGGAGTTGATGACCCGCCCCGTCTCGGCGAGGCCGACGCGTACCGCTCTGCGGTTGTCTCCCGTCCGGCGCCACTCCTCGTACATGCGGCTGACGAGGAAGACCTGGTAGTCCATCGACAGCCCGAAGAGCACGGACACCATGATCACGGGGAGGAAGGGCTCGATGGGCCCTGGCCCGCCCAGCCCCAGCAGGCTGCTCCCCCACCCCCACTGGAAGACGGCCACGACCACGCCGCAGGCGGCGGCCACCGCCAGCACGTTCATCAGCGCGGCCTTGAGCGGAATCCCGATGCTGCGGAAGGCGAGCAGCAGCAGCACGCAGCCCAGCGAGACGACGATCCCCACGAACAGCGGCAGCTTGCCGAGGATGACGTCGGCGAAGTCGTCGTGCGCGGCCGTGACGCCGCCGACGCGGACCTCCAGCGAGCTGGAGTCGGACGCCTCCGGCAGCACGTCCGTACGCAGGTGCTCGACGAGCTCCGACGTCTCCTGCGCCTGAGGGGCGCTGTCGGGCACGACGGTGATCACGCCGGTACTGCCGCTGCCGTCCAGCTCACCGCCCGAAACATGCGCCACGCCCTCGACGTCGCGCAGTTCGGCGGGGAGCTTCTCGAAGTCGAGCTTGGCAGCGGCTCCGTCGATCTCGGCGACGAGGGTCAGGGGACCGTTCGTCCCCGGCCCGAATCCGTCCGCGAGCAGGTCGTAGGCCTGGCGGCTGGTGGAGGTCGTGGGGTTGTTCCCCTGGTCGGACGTGCCGAGCTGCAGCCCGAAGACCGGGAGCGCGAGCAGCACCATCACCGCCGCGGCGAACCCGCCCAGCAGCCGCGGACGGCGTGCCACGAACGAGGACCAGCGCGCCGCGGCACCGGCCGGCGCCGTACGAGGAGTGTTCGCCGCCGGTTCGCACTCGCCCGGCGCTTCCTTCGCGGCCGCACCGCCCAGGGCGGGCTTCTCCGCCGTCGCGCCCGGATCACCGGTCCCGGCGGGCGCTTCGGGCCCGTCCGCTTCCAGCCGCCGGCGTTCGCGTCTGCTGAGCGCCCGCATCCCGATCACGCCGAGCAGCGCCGGGACCAGCGTCACCGACGCCAGGACCGCGAGGACCACCGTCAACGAGGCGGCCACGGCGACGCCGTTGAGGAAGTCCAGCCGCAGCACGAGCATGCCGAGCAGGGCGATGCACACCGTGACGCCCGCGAAGACGACCGCGCGGCCGGCCGAGGCGAGGGCACGCTGAGCGGCCTCCTCGACCGGCAGCCCCTCCTTCAGCCCGCGCCGGTGCCGCGTGACGATGAACAGGGCGTAGTCGATGCCGACGCCGAGCCCGATCAGCGTCCCCAGCATGGGCGCGAAGTCGGCGATCGTCATCACGTGGCTGAGCAGGCCGATGCCGAGGATCGACGTGCCGACGCTCACCAGGGCGGTGACCAGCGGCAGCAGCATCGCGGCGAAGGATCCGAAGGCGAGCAGCAGCACCACCGCCGCCACAGCGATGCCGACGGCCTCGCTCAGGTGGCCGTCCTGCTCCTCGGTGAGTGCGATGCCCGGGCCGCCCAGTTCGACCTGGAGGCCCTCCACGTCGCCGCCCGCCTTCTTGGCGGTGTCGATGACGGCCTGTACGTCCTTCTCCTCGACGTCCTCGACGGCGGAGTCGAACGTCACGGTGGCGTAGGCGGTGTGCCCGTCGCGGCTGATGCGCTCCTCGTGCCCCTGCTCTCCCGGCTCCGGGGGAGGTTCGACGCCCTCCCCGTAGGGGCTGGTGACGTTCCGGACGCCGGGCTGGTCCGCGATGTCGTCGAGAGCCCGGTCCATCCGGTCCCTGACCTCCGTGTCGCGGACGCTGTCGGTGGCCTTGTCCGCGCCGCGTCCCGAGTCCGTGTGCCAGACGATGGTGTCGCTGTCGCCGGAGCGGTCCGGGAACGCCTCGCTGAGGAGGGTGCTCGCGCGGGCCGTCTCCGTGCCCGGCACGTCGTACTTGTTGGAGTAGCCGGACCCGGCTACGAGGGCCGACGCGCCCACTCCGACGAGCACTGCGCACCACATCAGCACGACAGCGAGACGGCGGCGCAGGCACCAGCGGGCGAGAGCCGTCATATGTGCTTCGACCTTCCCAGGTGACGTGGCGGCTCGATCACCCGGTTCGGGTTGTCCGTGCGGTGCCGAGCGTTGCGGTGACAAGGCGGTCGTGATGCTGTCGTGATGTGACCGTCTTTGCAGCGTGACACCTGAGGAAGATCCTTGGCGAGCTTTGTGTCGAGGACCACACAAGACGGGACGAAACCGCATACCAGCAGGTCACACCGGGTGACCGCAGGCTCGGCGGCCCGTACGGAACGGCAGGAGCCGGGGGCGGTCCGATCGGACCGCCCCCGGCTCCCGTTGCTCTCCCGTGCACCGGCCCCGGCCCCGTCCGGGGTCGCGGGGCCGGCCCCTGGTCTCAGCCTTCGGCGCCCAGCTTCTCCAGGATCAGCTCCCGGACGCGTGCCGCGTCCGCCTGGCCCCGCGTCGCCTTCATGACGGCGCCCACCAGCGCGCCCGCGGCCTGCACCTTGCCGCCGCGGATCTTCTCGGCGACATCGGCGTTCGCGGCGATCGCCTCGTCGACGGCGGCGCCCAGCGCACCCTCGTCGGAGACGACCTTCAGGCCCCGCTTCTCGACGACCTCGTCAGGCGTCCCCTCACCGTTCAGGACGCCCTCGATCGTCTGGCGCGCCAACTTGTCGTTGAGCGAGCCCTCCTGGACCAGCTCGCAGACGCGGGCGACCTCCTTGGGCCCGATCGGCAGGTCGGCGAGGTCGGTGCCGGACTCGTTGGCGCGACGGGCCAGCTCGCCCATCCACCACTTGCGCGCCTGGTCGGCCGGCGCTCCGGCGTCGACCGTGGCGACGATGAGGCCGACGGCCCCCGCGTTGAGCACGGACTGCATCTCGTGCTGCGAGATGCCCCACTCCTCGCGCAGCCGGTTCCTGCGCACGCGCGGCAACTCCGGCAGCCCGGCGCGCAGCTCCTCCACCCACTCGCGGGACGGCGCCACCGGCACCAGGTCCGGCTCGGGGAAGTAGCGGTAGTCCTCCGCCTCTTCCTTGACGCGCCCCGAGGTGGTGCTGCCGTCGTCCTCGTGGAAGTGCCGGGTCTCCTGGACGATCTCCTCGCCCGCGTCGAGCACCGCGGCGTGCCGCTGGATCTCGAACCGGGCGGCCCGCTCGACGCTGCGCAGCGAGTTGACGTTCTTCGTCTCGCTGCGCGTACCGAACGCCTCCCGGCCACGGGGACGCAGCGACAGGTTCACGTCGCAGCGCATCTGGCCCATCTCCATGCGAGCCTCGGAGACGCCCAGCGCCTTGATGAGCTCCCGCAGTTCGGCGACGTAGGCCTTGGCGACCTCGGGCGCCCGCTCCCCCGCGCCCTCGATCGGCTTCGTGACGATCTCGATGAGCGGGATACCGGCGCGGTTGTAGTCGAGCAGCGAGTGCGAGGCACCGTGGATGCGGCCGGTGGCACCGCCGATGTGGGTCGACTTGCCGGTGTCCTCCTCCATGTGCGCGCGCTCGATCTCGACGCGGAAGATCTCGCCGTCCTCCAGCTGCACGTCGAGGTAGCCGTCGAAGGCGATCGGCTCGTCGTACTGGGAGGTCTGGAAGTTCTTCGGCATGTCCGGATAGAAGTAGTTCTTCCGGGCGAAGCGGCACCACTCCGCGATACGGCAGTTGAGCGCGAGTCCGATACGGATGGCGGACTCGACGCCGCTCGCGTTGACGACCGGCAGGGCGCCGGGCAGCCCCAGACAGGTGGGGCAGGTCTGGCTGTTGGCGTCCGCTCCCAGCGTCGTCGAACAGCCGCAGAACATCTTCGTACGGGTGCCGAGCTCGATGTGGACCTCGAGGCCCATGACGGGGTCGTAGGACGCCAACGCGTCCTCGTAGGACACCAGTTCAGTGACGGTCACGGAATTGCCTCTCAGTCGTCCCCGAGGACATCGTCGATGTCGAGCTGCCGGAGCTCCCGCACGAGGAGCGCGAGTCCGGTGACGATGCCCGCCGCGGAGACGGCCACGTCGATCATCTGCAGCGTGTCGCCCTCGCGCTTGGCCTCCCGGCCGCGCTTGAAGGTGCTCACGGCACCGAACAGGGAGCCGGCGATGGACGCGTACATACCGATCCTGGACTTCTTGAGCCCCTTGGCTTTCTGCAGCTTTCCACTCACAGCGACGGTGCCTCCTCGAGCAGCGGGTGACCCCAACGTGCCTGGTGGGCGGCTTCGAGAGCCGCACCGACACGGTAGAGACGGTCGTCGGCCATGGCCGGAGCGATGATCTGCAGCCCCACGGGGAGGCCGTCCTCCGGAGCCAGGCCGCACGGAACGGACATGGCGGCGTTGCCGGCCAGGTTGGCCGGGATGGTGCACAGGTCGGCGAGGTACATCGCCATCGGGTCGTCGGCGCGCTCGCCGAGCGGGAAGGCCGTGGTCGGCGTCGTGGGCGAGACGAGCACGTCCACCTGGGAGAAGGCCCGCTCGAAGTCACGGGTGATGAGCGTGCGCACCTTCTGTGCCGAGCCGTAGTACGCGTCGTAGTAGCCGGAGCTGAGCGCGTACGTGCCGAGCATGATGCGGCGCTTGACCTCGTCCCCGAAGCCCTCCTCCCGGGTGAGCGCGGTGACTTCCTCCGCCGAGTGCGAGCCGTCGTCGCCCACGCGCAGGCCGTAGCGCATGGCGTCGAAGCGGGCGAGGTTGGACGAGCACTCCGAGGGGGCGATCAGGTAGTACGCGGCCAGCGCCTTCGTGAACGACGGGCAGGAGACCTCGACGATCTCGGCGCCCAGCTCGCGCAGCAACTCCACGGTCTCGTCGACGCGCTGGAGCACGCCCGCCTGGTAGCCCTCTCCGCGGAACTCCGTCACGACGCCCACGCGCAGGCCCTCGACGCTCCCGTTGCGGGCGGCGGCGACGACGTCCGGGACGGGCTGGTCGATGGAGGTCGAGTCCAGCTCGTCGTGGCCGGCGATCACGGAGTGCAGCAGAGCCGCGTCCAGCACCGTACGGGCACACGGCCCGGCCTGGTCGAGCGACGAGGAGAAGGCGACCATGCCGTACCGCGAGACCCCGCCGTACGTCGGCTTGACGCCCACGGTGCCCGTGACCGCCGCCGGCTGGCGGATGGAACCGCCGGTGTCGGTGCCGATGGCGAGCGGCGCCTCGTAGGCGGTGATCGCGGCGGACGAGCCGCCGCCGGAGCCGCCCGGAACGCGCGTCAGGTCCCAGGGGTTGCCGGTCGGACCGTATGCGCTGTTCTCCGTCGAGGACCCCATGGCGAACTCGTCCATGTTGGTCTTGCCGAGGATGACGACGTCGGCTTCCTTGAGCTTCCGCGTCACGGTCGCGTCGTACGGCGGGATCCAGCCTTCGAGGATCTTCGAACCCACCGTCGTGGGCACGCCCTTGGTGGTGAAGATGTCCTTCAGCGCCAGCGGCACGCCAGCCAGCGGGCCGAGCTCCTCGCCGCGTGCCCGCTTCTCGTCGACCTCGCGGGCCTTCGCCAGCGCGCCTTCGCGGTCGACGTGGAGGAAGGCGTGCACCTTCTCGTCCACCGCGTCGATGCGCGCGAGGTGCGCCTCGGCGACCTCGACGGCGCTGACGGCGCCGCTCGCGATCCGCTCCGCGGTCTCCGCGGCGGTCAGTCTGGTCAGATCGGCCATCGCGATCAGTCCTCCCCGAGGATCTGCGGCACCTTGAAACGCTGCTGCTCCTGCGCCGGGGCGCCGGAGAGCGCCTGCCCGGGGGTCAGGCCCGGACGCACCACGTCCGGGCGCATGACGTTGGTGAGCGGCAGCGGGTGGGAGGTCGGCGGTACGTCCTCTTCGGCGACGTCGGACACGGCGGCGACCGCACCGATGATGTCGTCGAGCTGTCCGGCGAAGTGATCGAGCTCTTCGTCCTTCAGCTCCAGGCGCGCCAGCCGGGCGAGGTGGGCGACCTCCTCGCGCGAGATGCCAGGCATGCAGCGGTCCTCTGGGTGAGTGTTGGATTTTCCGCCCCAATCCTATGGCTCCCGTGCCGCTGCCCGTGCCGCCGGGCGCCGGGGAACGCCGACGGCTCCGGACGGGAGCCGGATCGGAGCCGGACCGGAAGGGGCCGCGAGCCCCCGGCGGGGCCCGGCGCCCGGCGGCACGGGCAGCGGCACGGGGCCGGACCGCTCGGCTGCCCGGCGGCCTCCGTGCGGCCAGGAACACCGCAGGTCGTGCGTGCGGCGCGGAGCGCCCGGGAGCCGGGTGGAAGCCCGACGTGCGGCGCGCGCCCCGGGACGCACCGCCGCGCGGCGCCCGGAAAGCGCCCCGGAGGCGCCCGCCGGGTCGCGGCGGGCGGCAGTGTGGCGGGCGGCGGCGTGGCGGGCGGGACGTGACGTGACGTGGCGGGAGGTGCCGCGCCCTACTGGACCGGCTGCCAGCCCGTGGGACGGTTCGCGTCGTGCGACTGGGTCGGGCCCGGGGGCTGCGGCCCCGACGAGCGCGGCGATCCTCCCGCCGGACCCGGCGTGTGCCGCGACGACGAGGTGGCCGAACCCGTCGCCGGCGGGGAACCGCACTCCAACTCGGGCCGCGGACGGGCGCGTTCGAGGGAGTCCGGGACTCCGTCGCGCGCCCGCAGCCAGGCCGTCGTCTCGTCCGGGGGCATGGCCGCCGCGACGAGCCAGCCCTGCACGGCGTCGCAGCCCAGGTCCCGCAGGCGCTCCCACGTCTCGTCGTCCTCGACGCCCTCGGCCACCACCAGCAGGCCGAGGGAGTGGGCCAGGTCGACCGTGCAGCGGACGATCTCCGCATCCTCCGCGTCCACCGCGAGGCGCGCGACGAACGACCGGTCGATCTTCAACTCGCTCACCGGGAGCCTCCGCAGGTGCACGAGAGAGGAGTAGCCGGTGCCGAAGTCGTCCAGCGACATCTTCACGCCGTGCCCGGCGAGAGCGGCCAGGGTGTCGGCGGCGCGCTGCGGGTCCTCCAGCAGCACGTGCTCGGTGATCTCCAACTGCAGGGCCCCCGCGGGGACTCCGTGCCGCGCCAGGCGCCCCGCGACGGCTCCGGCGAAGCCCGGCGCGTGCACGTCGCGCGGCGAGACGTTCACCGCGACCGGCACCGTCAGGCCGCCCTTGCGCCAGCGGGCGACCTGCGCGAGCGCCGTCTCCAGCACGTACTCCGTCAGGCGCGGCATCAGCCCCGACGTCTCGGCGATGGCGATGAACTCGTCCGGAGGGACGCGGCCGCGCTCGGGGTGGACCCAGCGCACCAGCGCCTCCAGACCGGAGACGACGCCGTCGAACCGGACCTTCGGCTGGTAGTGCAGCTCGACCTCGCCGGCGTCGAGGGCACGCCGCAGGTCGGCCAGGAGCCCCAGCCGGTCGGGGGTGTTGCCGTCGCGCGTCGCCTCGTACACCTCGACGCCCGTACGGTCGCGCTTGGCCTCGTACATCGCCACGTCCGCGCGGCGCAGCAGCCCTTCGGCCTCGCGCGCGTGCTCCGGGAAGACCGCGACACCGGCGCTCGCCTCGAGGACGAGGGTGAGGCCGTCGAGGTCCAGCGGGGACCCGAGGGCGGAGACGAGGGTGCGGGCCGCGCGCATGGCGCTCGTCGTGGAGTCGGCGAGCGGCAGCAGGACGGCGAACTCGTCGCCCCCGAGGCGTGCCGCCTCCGCACCGCGCGGCAGCGCTCCGCGCAGCCGCTCCGCGATCTTCAACAGCAGCCTGTCGCCCGCGAGATGGCCGAGGGTGTCGTTGACGGAGCGGAAGCGGTCCAGGTCGATCAGGACGAGCGCGCCGCGCGCCTCCGTGCGGTCGGCCTCCTCCAGCGCCGACCAGGTGCGCTCCAGCAGCCACTGCCGGTTGGGGAGACCTGTCAGCGGGTCGCGCAGCGCCTCCTCCGCCCGCACACGCGCGATCCACAGCGTCGAGTCCAGCGCGATCAGCGGGACCGTGAACAGCGGGAGCAGCACCGGACGGTGGGCCGCGACGACAGCTATCAGCGGCGAGATCCCCAGCAGCGCCAGCGCCACCAGCCCGTGACGGAGCAGGGAGCGGCGCAGCACGGTGAGCAGCCCCGTCTTGCGGGGCGCGTAGGAGAACCACAGCAGGGTGCGCGTGGCCACCAGATAGGCGCAGGCGGCGAGGACGATCGCGGGCAGCGCCGCGTAGCCCCAACTCTCCGGATCCCAGGGCTTCTCGACGGACGGGTGCACGCCGAACGCCGCCAGCGCGACGGCCGCGGACCCGATTCCGAGGATGTCGACGGCGCCGTGCAGCACGGCCTGGCGCCATCGGTGCCGCCGCGCCGCGCCGACCAGCACGACGACGGCCAGGCTCACCAGGACCGCCGGGACCCAGCCGTGGAGCAGCAGGATCGCGAGGGTGAGCGCGGCGCCCGAACCGGTGCCGCCCCACCAGCGGTCACGGCCGAGGGCGACGAGATGCCCGACGATGACGCCGGTGAGCACCGCCAGCGACCAGCCCGTGACGCCGGAGGGGAAGAGCGCACGCCCCTCCGACAGGACGCGGAAGACGCCCGTTCCCAGCGCCACCCCCGCGCCGACGGCGACGAGCAACGGCAGTCCGGGAACCCTCAGCGCGGCGATGCGCTGCACCCACGGCACGTCCTCCGCTCCGGCCGTGGACCCCGTACCGCTGCCGCCCGCGCCGTCGGGCAGGCCGGAGTACGGGGGGCCGTGGCCCCCAGGAAATTCCTGCATGCCCGTCCCTCTCGCAGCCGTCTGTGCCTGCTCGCCAACCAGGCACACACATCAACAGTAGGCCGCACAGCGCCGCCAGGGCAGCGATCGGCCGGGGTTGGCTGTGCGCGACCCGGCTTATCCGGCCCCTTTCAGGAGCAACGGCCGATAACAGTGCGGCTCCTGAGTGCATACCCTGGCGTAAACGCATGAGACACCTGTGACCCGCGCACAACACCGGGAAAAGGGAGGGCAGTTGACGGGCCCTCAGCGCCCTATTCGGGGTGCTTTTCCGCCACTTCGCGTGCCGCGTCCGGCCCTTGCTCCAACAGGACGGCGAGTCCGTCATCGTCCAAAACAGGCACCCTCAACTGGACGGCCTTGTCGTATTTCGACCCCGGGCTCTCGCCGACGACCACGAATCCGGTCTTCTTCGAAACCGACCCGGTCACCTTCGCGCCCCGCTGCTGGAGCGCCTCCTTCGCGCTGTCCCGGGTGAGCGTCGCGAGCGTCCCCGTGACGACGACCGTGATCCCGTCCAGGGGCCGCGGACCGGCCTCGGCGGCGCCCTCCGCCTCCATCCGGACGCCGGCGGCGCGCCAGCGTCCGACGATGTCGCGGTGCCACTCCTCCGCGAACCAGTCCTTCAAGGAGGCGGCGATGGTGGGGCCGACGCCCTCGGTGGCGGCGAGTTCCGCCTCGTCGGCCGCCGCGATGCGGTCGAGCGAACGGAACTCCCGCGCCAGCGCCTCCGCCGCCACGGGCCCGACGTGCCGGATCGACAGCCCGGCGATGACGCGGGCCAGCGGGCGCTCCTTGGCGGCCCGGATGTTCTCCAGCATCGCCAGCGTGTTCTTCCGCGGCTCGCCCTTCTGGTTGGCGAAGAGGGTGACGACCTTCTCCTCGCCCGTCTCCGGGTCGCGCTTGGGCAGGCCGGTGTCCGGGTCCAGGACGTAGGACTTGATCGGCAGCAGATCCTCGACCTTCAGGTCGAACAGCCCTCCCTCGTCCTTCAGCGGCGGCTCCGCGGGCTCCAGCGGCTGCGTCAGTGCGGTCGCGACGACGTACCCGAAGTGCTCGATGTCCAGGCACTTGCGGCCCGCGAGATAGAACAGCCGCTCCCGCAACTGGGCCGGGCACGAACGGGCGTTGGGGCAGCGGAGGTCGATGTCGCCCTCCTTCATGGGCCGAAGCGCCGTCCCGCAGTCCGGGCAGTGCGCGGGCATCTCGAACTCGCGCTCGCTGCCGTCCCGCAGGTCGGCGACCGGGCCCAGGATCTCCGGGATGACGTCTCCCGCCTTGCGCAGCACCACCGTGTCCCCGACGAGGACACCCTTGGACCGGACGACCTCCTGGTTGTGCAGCGTCGCGAACTCGACCTCGGAACCCGCGACCGTCACCGGCTCCACCACGGCGTACGGCGTCACCCGGCCGGTGCGTCCGACGCCGACGCGGATCTCCAGGAGCTTCGTGTTCACCTCCTCCGGCGCGTACTTCCACGCGATGGCCCACCGGGGGGCACGGGAGGTGGAGCCCAGGCGGCCCTGGAGGCGCACCTCGTCCAGCTTCACCACGACGCCGTCGATCTCATGGGCCACGGAGTGCCGGTTCTCCCCGTAGTACGCGATGAACTCGCGGACACCGTCGAGCCCGTCGACCACCTTGGTGTGCGTGGACGTCGGAAGACCCCACTCGCGCAGCAGGTCGTACGCGTGGCTCAGGGTGTCGGTCTCGAAGCCCTCCCGGGCGCCGATGCCGTGCACCACCATGTGGAGCGGGCGCGACGCGGTGACCTTCGGGTCCTTCTGGCGGAGCGAACCGGCCGCGGCGTTGCGGGGGTTGGCGAACGGCTTGTCGCCGGCCTCCACCAGGCGGGCGTTGAGCTCCTCGAAGCGCTCCATCGGGAAGAAGACCTCGCCGCGCACCTCCACCAGCTCCGGGACGCGCTCGCCGCTGAGCCGCTCGGGGATGTCGGCGATGGTGCGGACGTTGGGCGTGATGTCCTCGCCCGTGCGGCCGTCCCCCCGGGTGGCGGCCCGGGTGAGACGCCCCCGCTCGTAGGTGAGGTTGACGGCGAGCCCGTCGATCTTGAGCTCGCAGAGGAAGCGGTGCTTCACGCCCTCCAGTTCGCGGGCGACCCGGTCCGCCCACTCCCCCAGCTCCGCGTCGTCGAACGCGTTGTCCAGCGAGAGCATCCGCTCGCGGTGGGCGACCTCCGTGAACTCCGTCTCGTACTTCCCGGCGACCTTCTGCGTCGGGGAGTCGGGCGTCACCAGCTCCGGATGCTCGGCCTCCAGGGCCTCCAGGTCGCGCAGCAGCCGGTCGAACTCGGCGTCGCTGACGACGGGTGCGTCCCGCACGTAGTAGCGGAAGCGGTGCTCCTCGATCTGCTCCGCGATCCGCTGGTGCTTCTCGCGCGCCTCGGCGGGCACTGTCGACTGCTGTTCCCCGGCCACCGTCTCGTCCTCCCGTTACTCAGGGTTGTCAGCGAGGGATCTCGCGGCCCGGACGCAGTGGGCGAGAGCGGCACTCGCGTACGCGGGTGAGGCGCCCGCCAGACCGCACGACGGAGTGACCACCACCGACTCCGTGAGGAGGGCGGGGGACAGCCCGAGCCTGCGCCACAGCGACCTGACACCACTGACGCTACCGGCAGGGTCTGACAACGCACCCGACGCCGGCGCGACTCCGGGCACAACCCCCGCGAACAGCGCCGTGCCCCCCTCGACCGCCTCGCCGATCATCTCGTCCTCACGCTCGGTGAGCAGGGAGGCGTCGACTGCGACGCCCGCGGCCCCCGCACGGCGCAGCAGTGCGAAAGGCGGCTCAGGCGCGCACGAGTGCACCACGACGGGCACTTCCACGGCCGACATCAGCTCTCGCAGCGCACCCTCCGCCACGGCCCTGTCCACCGCCGCGTGCGTGCGGTAGCCGCTGGCGGTGGGCACGCGCCCGCGCAGCACCGCCGTCAACGACGGCTCGTCGAGCTGCAGTACGGGGCGCGCCCCGGGCACCCTGCGCCGTACGTCCGCGAGATGCGCCCGCAGCCCCTCCGTGAGGGAGGCGGCCAGATCGCGGCACGCGCCCGCGTCACCGAGCACTGCCTGGCCGTTGCGCCGCTCCAGGGCCGCCGCCAGGGTCCAGGGACCGACGGCCGAGACCTTCAGCGCCCCCTGGAAGCCCTGCGTGAACTCCTCCAGCGCGTCCAGGTCCTCCCCCATCCAGGCCCGGGACCGCCTGGTGTCGCGCCCCGGCCTGTCGCCGAGCCGCCAGCCGCTGGGTTCGAGATGCGCGTAGAGCTCGACGAGCAGCCCGGCCGTCCTGCCGATCATGTCGGCGCCCGGTCCCCTCGCGGGCAGTTCCGGCAGGAACGGCAGGGCTTCGAGGGTGCCGGCGACGGCTCGCGCCGCCTCCCTTGCGTCCTCCCCCGGCATCGAGCCGATGCCGGTCGCCGCGGCCGGCCCCCAGGGGAAGCCCCCCGAAGTCCCGCCGGGAGCGGGAGAGTCCGCGCGCGTGCCCGTTCCGTGCGGCGTGCCGCTCATGCGGTCGGCTTCACGGTCAGGTCGGTGACCTCCGCGCCGCGCGGCATGTCCAGCGCGGTCAGCAGCGCCGTCGCCACCGCGTCGGCGGGGATCCATCGTTCCGGGTCGTACGCCCTGCCCTCCTGCCGGTGCACCTTCTCCTGCATCGGCGTGGCGGTGCGCCCCGGGTAGACGGAGGTGACGCGCACCCCGTGCCCGCTCTCCTCGGCCCGCAGCGCGTCCGCGAGCGCCTTCAGGCCGTGCTTGCTCGCGGCGTACGCGGCCCACTGCGGGTTGGCGCGGAGCCCGGCACCGGAGTTGACGAAGAGCACGTGCCCCCGCGCGAGACGCACCTGCGGCAGCAGCAGCCGGGTCAGCTCGGCGGGCGCGGTGAGGTTCGCGGCGAGGGTGCCGCTCCACACCTTCGCCGTCGTCTCGCCCACCTCTCCGAGCTCCACGACGCCCGCGATGTGCTGGAGGGAGTCGAGCTGTCCGGGCAGTTCCTGGTGACCGAGCGCCCACGACAGCCGCTCGGGCTCCGCGAGGTCGCCGACGAGCGTGCGGACGCCCGGGAAGCGGTCCCGCAGCTCCTTGGCCCGTCCGGCGTCCCGCGCCAGCAGCCAGAGTTCGTCGCCACGGTCGAGCAGGCGCCGCGTGACGGCGGCGCCGATGCCGGAACCGGCACCGGTGATCAGATGGGTTGCCATGGCTCCATGGTCGCTCAGGTTCGAACCCGGTTACGAACCGGTGGCGCGCCGCCGATGAGTTTTCGCGCCGCGCCGGGTCTGCTCGCAGTGAAGCCGGCGGCTTCCCGCACGCGCCGCGTCGTACCGTCGCACGGCACACCACGAGAAAGAGGGAGGGCAGCGATGCGCACCGACACCGCGAAGCACACCGAGCCGCGGCAGCACGACGGTCCGGCGATCGAGACGTCAGGACTGGTGAAGGTCTTCGGGGACAACAGAGCCGTCGACGGCATCGACCTGCGGGTTCCCGCGGGCACGGTCTACGGCGTGCTCGGCCCCAACGGCGCGGGCAAGACCACCGCGGTGAAGATGCTGGCCACCCTGCTGCGCCCGGACGCCGGGGAGGCCCGCGTCTTCGGGCACGACGTGCTGCGGGAGGCGGACGCCGTACGCTCCCGCGTCAGCCTCACCGGGCAGTACGCCTCGGTCGACGAGGACCTGACGGGCACGGAGAACCTCGTGCTGCTGGCCCGGCTGCTCGGCCACTCCAAGCAGTCGGCACGCAAGCGCGCGGCGAAGCTGCTGGAGGCGTTCGGCCTGGAGGAGGCCGCCGGGCGGCAGGTCAAGCAGTACTCGGGCGGCATGCGCCGGCGCATCGACATCGCCGCCAGCATCCTCAACACCCCCGACCTGCTGTTCCTGGACGAGCCCACCACCGGCCTCGACCCGAGGAGCCGCAACCAGGTGTGGGACATCGTGCGGGCCGTCGTCGCGCAGGGGACGACGGTGCTGCTCACGACGCAGTACCTGGACGAGGCGGACCAACTCGCCGGCCGCATCGCCGTGATCGACCACGGCAGGGTCATCGCGGAGGGGACGCCCGGGCAGCTGAAGTCGTCCGTCGGCGCGGGCTCGATCCATCTGCGGCTGCGCGACGGCGCCCAGCGGGAGGAGGCGCGTTCCGTGCTCTCGCAGACTCTCGCCGCCCAAGTGCAGCCCGAGTCCGACCCGGTGGCGCTGACGGCCCGCGTGCAGGGCGGCGGCACGGAGCGCGGAGCCGCCGAGCAGGCCGCTCTGGCGCTGGCGGAGCTCACTCGCTCGGGGATCACCGTCGACCACTTCTCGCTGGGCCAGCCCAGCCTCGACGAGGTCTTCCTCGCCCTCACCGACCACCCCGCGCACGACGAGGGCGAGCAGGCCGACGGCCGCGAGCCCGTCTCGCGCAGTTCGCAGAACGGCCACGCCGCCGAGGAGACACGCTCATGACCAGCACGCCCGCATCCGCCCCGCCGCCCGCCGCCTCCCCCTCCGGCCACCCGGGGGCCTCCGCGGCCTCCGCACAGGCGTCCCACGCCCGGATGACGGCCTCCGCGGCACGTCAGCAGCAGAGAGGCCGGCCGTCGCAGGGCAGACCGGAGGACCTCGCCACGGTGCTCGTCGCCGGCCCGAGGCCCCCGCGTCCCAGCGCTCTGTCCGTGTGCCTGACGTTCGGCTGGCGGGCGATGCTGAAGATCAAGCACGTGCCCGAGCAGCTCTTCGACGTGACGGCGTTCCCGATCATGATGACGCTGATGTTCACGTACCTCTTCGGCGGGGCGCTGGCGGGTTCGACGACGGAGTACCTGCAGTACCTGCTGCCGGGCATCATGGTGATGAGCGTCGTGATGACCACGATGTACACGGGCGTCTCGGTCAACACCGACATCGAGAAAGGGGTGTTCGACCGCTTCCGCACGCTGCCGATCTGGCGTCCGGCCCCGATGGTCGGCTACCTCCTCGGTGACGCCTTCCGCTACACCATGGCGTCCGTCGTGATCCTGACGGTGGGCCTGGTGCTGGGGTTCCGGCCGGGCGGCGGCTTCATGGGCGTGGTCGCCGGGATCGCCCTGCTGGTCGCCTTCTCGTTCGCCTTCTCCTGGCTGTGGACGATGTTCGGGCTGCTGCTGCGCACGGAGAAGTCGGTCATGGGCGTCAGCATGATGGTGCTGTTCCCCCTCACCTTCCTCAGCAACATCCTGGTGGAGCCCCGCACGATGCCGGGCTGGCTGCAGGCGTTCGTCGACGTCAACCCCGTCACGCACCTCGTCGCCGCGGTCCGCGGCCTGATGGACGGCCACTGGCCCGGCGGCGAGATCAGCTGGACCCTCATCGCGTCCGGCGTCCTCATCGCGGTGTTCGGCACGCTCACGATGCGGCTGTACAACAGGAAGTAACCGCAGCTGCTCGGCTGTTGGAGGGGCACCCCGGCTCGCCGGCGGTGCCCCTCGCCAGTGGCGCGGGTCGTGCGCCGGGAGCCGTCCACCACGCCCGTCCGGGCCGTCCCGGCAGTCCTACGCGGACTCCAGCAGCTCCATCGCGCGCTCGCCGTCGTCGGCGAAGGCGACCAGTTCGGCCAGCGGCACCGGGAGGAAGCCCTCCGCCTCCATCCTGGCGAGCTGCTGACGGAGGCCGTCGTAGTAGCCCGCCGTGTTCAGCAGGACCACGGGCTTGGCGTGCAGCCCGTGCTTCTTCAGCTCGAGGATGTCCGTCGCCTCGTCGAGCGTCCCCGTGCCGCCCACCATGATCACGAAGGCGTCCGCCCGTTCGAGGAGCCTGGCCTTGCGTTCGGCGAGGTTCGCGGTGACGACCATCTCGTCCGCGTTCTTCCGCGCCACGCCCTGCAGGAACTCCACGGAGATCCCCACGAGCCGTCCGCCCGTCCGCTGGACGCCGTCGGCGACGACCTTCATCAGCCCGGCGTCCGATCCTCCCCACACCAGCGAGTGTCCGCGGCTGCCGATAAGCTCGGCGAACTCGCGCGCCGACTCGGTGTACACGGCGTCGAGTTCAGCGGCTGAGCAGAAGACACAGATGTTCAAGGGGGAACTGTCCTTGGCGGCCATGGACAGCAGCCTAGAGCCCGGCGCCCTGCGCGGACACATGGTGGTCTGCGGCGACAACGCCCTCGCCCAGCGGGTCTCCAAGGAACTGGCCACGGTCTACAGGCAGCACGTCACCGTCGTCCTGCCGTCGCTGCGCGGAGGGAACCACGGCCCGCAGATCGCCGAACTGGTCGGAGCGGGCGAACTCTCCGTGGACGCCGTCGAGGCGGGCGTGCCCGACGACACGGCGCTGCTCAGGGCCGGCATCGAGCGGGCGAGCGCCCTGGCCCTCACCTCCGGCGACGACCAGCTGAACATCTACATCGCGCTGCGGGCGCGGCGTCTCAACCCGCAAGTCCGGCTCGTCATCCGGATGTTCAACCAGAACCTGGGCCGCTACCTGGCGGATCTGCTCGACCGCGCCGCCCGGCTCCGTGGGGCGAGGGCGGCCGGCGGCGCCCTGACCGACGCCACCACGACAGTGCTCTCCGACTCCGACACCGCGGCGCCGTCGATCGTCGCGGCGGCCGTCGTGGGCAGCGACAAGGTCCTCTACGCGGACGGGCTGCTGCTGCGGGCCAAGGAACGCACGCTGCGGACGGTCGACCGCCGCAACCCCCTGTGCACACTCGCCCTCCTGCCCGCCGCGGACGACCCGGACGACGCGGAGGGCGTCGCCGACGACGGCGGCGGCGACACCGAGGACGCCGCCGGCTCCCCCGAAGACGGAGCCGACGGCACGTCCGGGGCGGGACCGGGCCAGGGCGACGGGCAGGACGAGGACGGAGCACACCCCCGCCCCGGCGCCTCCGCGGACGCCACCGGAGGCACCACCGCCACCGCACCGCAGGCCGGGAGCGGGCGCCCCCGCCCGCACGACGGGCCGGTGCTGCTGCCCGACGAGGAGGACCTGGCCGGGCTGTCGCCCGAGCGCAGCGCCGTCGTCCTGGAGGCCATCACGCGGCGGGACCGCGCCGGTGCCGTGCGCGCGCCGCGGCTGCCCCGGATGCTGGCCCTCAAGGAGCTGTTCTCGCGGCGGCTGCGCTACTCGCTGCTCGCCATGACGGCTGTGGTGCTCGTCCTCGCCACCGTCAGCTGGGCGATCACAGGGGAGACCCCGCTGCACGCCGGGTACGTCACGCTTCTGGACGTCTTCGCCATCAACGAGCCCAACCTGGAGAAGAGCTCCGGTGAGCAGGTCCTCCAACTGCTCGCCGCACTCGCGGGAATGATGCTGCTGCCGCTCTTCCTCGCCGTCGTGCTGGAGAGCTACGGCGCCTTCCGCAAGGCGACGGCGCTGCCGAACCCGCCGCGCGGACTCTCCGGCCACGTGGTGCTGGTGGGCCTGGGAAAGGTCGGCAAGCACGTCCTGGAGCGGCTGCTGGAGCTCAACATCCCCGTGGTGTGCATCGAACGGGACCCGGAGGCGCGGGGCATAGCCCTCGCCCGCCGGCGGCGCGTCCCCACGCTCATCGCCGACGTCACCGAGGACGGAGTGCTGGAGGAGGCGAAGATCAAACGCAGCCGTGCTCTGCTGGCGCTCACCAGCACGGACGGCATCAACCTCGAGGCCTCGCTCAACGCACGCCAGATCAAGGCCGAACTCCGCGTCGTGATGCGGCTGTTCGACGACCAGTTCGCCGCCACGGTGTACCGCGCCCTGCGCGACACCTACCCGGCCGCGCAGACCCGCAGCCGCAGCGTCTCGGCGCTGGCCGCCCCCGCGTTCGCCGGGGCCATGATGGGACGCCAGGTGCTGGGAGCCATCTCGGTGGGGCGCCGCGTGCTGGTCTTCGCGACCGTGGAGGTGCGCGGAAACCCGCTGCTGGAGGGACGCACCGTGGCCAGCGCCTTCCGGGCGGAGGCGTGGCGCGTCGTCGCGCTGGACACCGCCGACGAGGAGGAACGGCGGCACGACCTCTCGTCCGTCTCGTCGACCGGCGCCGGCGAACTGGAGTGGCGCCTCCACCCCGGCTACGTCCTCCAAGGCGGCGACCGTGTCGTGGTCGCCGCGACGCGGCGCGGGCTGAGCCGCCTGCTCGCCGCGGGCCCGGCCTCCGGCATGCCGCCCGTCCCGGGCACGGGGGAGCACCGGTTCCGCGACGTGGTGCAGCAGTTCCCGCCGTCCTTACGGCAGGGACCGCCGCAGCCGCCCGGGTGGGGACGCACGCCCGGGCAGGGCCGCACGACGGGACAGGGCACCCTCCCGGGCCAGGGCGGCGGACCGCCGGAGCGGGAAGGACCGCACGGGGACGGCCCGCGCCTCCCCTGACACGCACGCAGGCGTGTTCGTCCCAGCTACGCCGACGCGGCGGAGCCCAAGGTGCACGGGCCGTCCGGCGACGCCGTCACAGCGCCGCAAAATCGTTTCTCAGCGCTTGAAGTGAAAGATGCCCCAGGTGAGTCGGCGCTCGTTGCCGCCGTCCACCCAGTGCTTCAGTCCCTTCTTCATCTGCGCGAGGTACTCGCTGCTCACCTTGCCGGCGAGCCCTTCGGCCTCCTGGCGCTCGGTCTCCTCCAGCACCCGGCCGTAGTGGTTGACGAGCTGCTCGCGGTGCTCCTCGAAGCCGTCACCGCTCGCCGGGCTGAACCCGAGGCGCGCCAACTCGCGCCGGTAGAAGCCGGGAGAGCCCATGGTGTCGAGGTGGATGCGGTCCAGGATGGGCTTGAGCTCGCCGGTGGAGGTGCCGTCCGCGGCCATCGGGTCGGTGAAGATGAGCTGCCCGCCCGGGCGCAGCACGCGGGCGATCTCCTCCAGGACCCTGAGACGGTTGCCGCTGTGCAGGAACGCGTCCTGCGACCAGACGACGTCGATGCTCTCGTCCGGGCAGGGGATGTCCTCGAACGAACCGTCCACGACCTCGATCTTGCCGGTGAGCCCGCGGCGGGCGTTCTCCTGACGGTTCCGCTCGTTCTCCACCTCGCTCAGGTTGAGCGCGATGACGCTGCTGCCGTGCGTCTCGGTCACGTAGCGCGCCGAACCGCCGTACCCGGCACCGAGGTCGAGCACGACCGAGGACTCGTCGAGGCCGAGCTTGTCCGCCATGCGCTGCACGGTGCGCCGGCTGGCGTCCGCGATGGGCTCCGCGGAGTCCTCGTAGAGGCCGATGTGGATGTCCTCGCCGCCCCACACCGAGTGGTAGAAGGCGTCGGCGTCGGCCGAGTTGTAGTACGTGCGGGCGGTGCTGACGGCGGCCGAGTAGGCGCCACCCCCCTCTTCCATGCGGTACTCCTTCTCGGCGACGTGCACGAAGAAGTCCGGCTGCTCCTCACGGTAGGTGTGCTGGAAGTCCCCGTACGTCTCGATGTGCTGGAAGCCCACCTCGCTCATGAGCCTGCGGGTGTAGTCCTTCCGCAGCGGATACATGTTGAGGTGGTACTCGGATCCGTCGGAGAACTCGTACCGCATACGGCACAACCCCTCGTCCAGGTACTCCGGTTCCACTGCGACGTCCTCACCGCAGTAGTAGTAGGTGTGCTTGCTGGAGTAGCCGCGGTCCAGCATCGCGTCGTAGTTGCGCTGGTCGAGGATGAGGACGCCGTCGTGCTTCAGCATCGCGTAGAACTCGGCGAGCGCTTTGCGGCGGTCGCGCTCGGAGAACAGGTGCGTGAAGGAGTTGCCGAGGCAGACGATGGCGTCGTACTCCCCGTGCACGTCCCTGTTGAGCCACCGCCAGTCAGCCTGGACGACGCGGAGTATGTGGCCGCCGTTCTCCATTCCGTTCTTGAACGCCTTCGACAGCATGTCGGCGCTGCCGTCGGCGCTCACTGCGTCGAACCCTGCCTCGAGGAGCCGCACCGAATGGAATCCGGTGCCGGTGGCGACGTCGAGTACGCTCTTCACGCCGTGCTTTCGCAGCAGGTCGATGAAGAAATTGCCCTCGCTCTGCGAGCGCTTTTCCCAGTCTATGAGAGAGTCCCATTTATCCACGAAACTTGGGACGTATTCCTCCGTGTAATGCCCGGTCTCCCGGACGTCGACGGGATTGTCTCCGAATTCCTGCGTCGGTCGCGCGGTAATGGGGAACCTCCGGTTGCTGAGACGGTGGCCTACGGCGCGGCCGACCCAGGACGCCAAGGCTTCAGTCACGGGCACCGCGCGCTCGGACTCCAGCGCATAGCTATCCAGACTCGCCGGGGTCTATGCCACCGAACCGAACGGTCGGCCCCCTGTTCGACTCGAATAGCGCCCCCCACCAGCGCCTTTGCGATCTCAGGTTTCTGGGGGCCGAGTTGTCCTGAAACCTGGACAGTTGGGTATGCTGCAAGCGCAGCGAGACATTTCGGCACACCCCGCACCTAACACGGCGAGAGCACATGGCAAAGAGCAGCTCGTTCACCACGCGTGACATCGGCATAGACCTCGGCACGGCCAACACGCTGGTTTACGCGCGCGGACGCGGCATCATCCTCAACGAACCCTCGGTCGTGGCCGTCGAGTCGCGAACGGGCAAGGTGCTCGCCGTGGGGACCGAGGCGAAGCAGGCTGTCGGCCGGACTCCGGGCTCCATCACCGCCACTCGCCCCCTCAAGGGCGGCGTCATCACCGATTTCGAGGCCACCGAGGGCATGTTGCGCCACTTCATCCGCGCGGCGCGCGTCGGCCGGGGCCGCGGCCCGCGGGTCGTCGTCTGCGTCCCCAGTGGCGTCACGGGAGTCGAGAGGCGGGCCGTCCTCCAGACCGCGGCACGCGCCGGCGCCCGCTCCGTCCACCTCATCGAGGAGCCGATGGCCGCGGCGATCGGGGCCGGGCTGCCGGTGCACGAGGCGCGCGGCTCCATGGTCGTCGACATCGGCGGCGGCAGCACCGAGGTGGCGATCATCTCCCTCGGCGGAACGGTCGTCACGCACTCCGCGCGGGTCGCGGGGGACGCGCTGGACGCCGCCATCGCCTCCTACATCGAGCAGCACCACGCGATGGCGGTCGGCGAGAGAACCGCGGAGGACGTCAAGATGTCGCTGGGCAGCGGCACTTCGTCACCGGTACGGGGGCGGGACAAGGAGACCGGCATGCCGAAGACGGTGGAACTGAGCGAGGAGGCGATCCGGGAGGCCACGGAGAAACCCGTCGCCGCCATCGTCCACGCGGTACGCACGGCCTTCGACGCGTGCCCGCCGGAGCTCTACGGCGACATCATGGAACGCGGCATCGTCCTCACCGGCGGCGGCGCCCTGCTGCACGGCCTGGACGAACGCCTCGCGAAGGAGACGGGCATGCCCGTGTACGTCGCAGACGACCCGTTGAGCTGCGTGGCCATCGGCACGGGCCGCTGCCTGGAGGAGTTCGACAAGCTGGAGAAGGTCTTCAGCGGGTCGGTGTACGGATCCTGACCTCTGCCTCGCAGTTGTGGGCCCGGGCGATGCCCGGGCCCACAACTACGAGCACCTCAGGGGTGGTTGACGCGCTGATCCTGGTTTACGCCGTCAACTGACCGTCGTCGGCCGTCTCTCGGCCACGGCACTAGAAGGGGATGAGTTCGATCCCTGCCTTCTTGGCACGCTCCCTGCGGTCCGGGGCGGCGGCGTTCCGCTTCGGGCCGGCGTCGTCCCAAGGCTCTGGACGCATGAGCAGCAGTGCGTTGCTGCCGGGCACCACGATCACGCCGCCGAACGCCAAGTCCCCGGCGATGTACACGCCGTCGTCGGCTCCTTTGGGCCACCTGTTCAGGCCCTGGGGTTCGACCGCACGCACCCTGCAGCTCTCCGCACCATCCCCTCGGCCCACGTCCAGCGTGTAAAAGCTCTGGTTGTGGGTTTGCGTGGGCTTTCCGATACGGGTCACGGTTCCCGGCTCCAAGGGATAGGCGTCCAGCACCTTGCCGCACTTGCGGAGACGGAAGGGGTGGCCTGCAAAATTGAGGACCGTAAAAGCTAGCCCGATGAACCCGATGAGTGATGGCGCGATGGACCAGAAGGAGTTGGGGGCCCCTAGCCTGATCACGACGATGGGCAGTACCAACAGGGCGCCATAAATCCCTATCCGGGCACCCAGACGACGGGTCAACAGACGATAGTTGCGACGCAGCACTCGTTGTGGGTCCGTTGCGTCAGGAGAGGTCCCCGGCGACACAGAAATGTTATTCCCTGACCGCGCCTGCCGGGTGGGCGCGGTCCGTCGTGGCGATCGTGGCCGAGCCGATGACGCGGGTGCCGTCGTAGAGGACGATCGCCTGGCCGGGTGCCACGCCGCGGACGGGTTCGGTGAAGCGGACGCGCAACTCCCGCCCGTCGTCGGCCGGTTCGGCGGTGACCTCGGTCTCCCCGCCGTGGGCGCGGAGCTGGGCGGTGTACGTGCCGGGGCCGTCGGGGGCGGGGCCGCACCAGCGGGGCTTGACGGCGGTGAGTCCGGTGACGTCGAGCGAAGCGGCCGGGCCGACGGTGACCGTGTTGTCCACGGGTGAGATGTCGAGGACGTAGCGGGGCTTGCCGTCCGGTGCCGGGTGGCCGATGCGCAGGCCCTTGCGCTGGCCGATCGTGAAGCCGTACGCGCCCTCGTGGGTGCCGAGCTTCCGGCCCTCCTCGTCCACGATGTCGCCCTCGGACGTGCCGAGGCGGTCCGCGAGGAAGCCCTGGGTGTCGCCGTCCGCGATGAAGCAGATGTCGTGGCTGTCGGGCTTCTTCGCGACGGCGAGGCCGCGGCGCTCGGCCTCCTCGCGGATCTCGTCCTTGCTGGTGAGGGTGTCGCCGAGGGGGAACATGGCGTGGGCGAGCTGCCGGGCGTCCAGCACGCCCAGCACATAGCTCTGGTCCTTCGCGGCGTCGCTGGCGCGGTGCAGCTCGCGGGTGCCGTCGTCGCGGGTGACCACTGTCGCGTAGTGGCCCGTGCACACCGCGTCGAAGCCCAGCGCGAGCGCCTTGTCCAGCAGGGCCGCGAACTTGATCTTCTCGTTGCAGCGCAGGCAGGGGTTGGGGGTGCGGCCCGCCTCGTACTCGGCGACGAAGTCCTCGACGACGTCCTCGCGGAAGCGCTCCGCCAGGTCCCAGACGTAGAAGGGGATGCCGATGACGTCGGCGGCGCGGCGCGCGTCGCGCGAGTCCTCGATGGTGCAGCAGCCGCGGGCGCCCGTGCGGAAGGACTTCGGGTTGGCGGAGAGGGCCAGGTGCACGCCCGTGACGTCGTGGCCGGCCTCGGCCGCGCGGGCGGCGGCCACGGCGGAGTCGACGCCGCCGGACATGGCAGCGAGCACGCGCAGTCTGGGGGCGGCCCCCGCCGGGGGCTGGGGACGGACGGCGCGGCCGGGGGACGTGGAGCTGCTGGAGGCGTCAGTCATAACCCGTCCAGAGTAGAGGGAAACGCACGCTCTCCCCGCACGGAGTGGCGAGCGGTCTCGCGGGGTGGAACCAGTCCGTGCCCCGGATGCGTTGTGACCGGTATGGCTTCGATCTCCCGGCGCACCCTCCTCATATCCGGCGGCGCAGCGACACTGGTCACGGCAGGGGCGCTGACCTGGGACGAGACGTCCCGGCTGTGGTGGCGGATCCCGGGTGTCGACAAGCAGCGCACCGACGGGGAGGTGGACCAGCCGGGAGTGCGCTGGATCGCCGCCTCGGAGGCGAACCTCCGCTTCGCCGACCGTCCCGCCGACTACACGATCGACCGCGTGGTCGTGCATGTCACGCAGAGCGACTTCCCGACCGCGGTGAAGGTCTTCCGCGACCCGCTGCACGCGTCGGCCACCCACTACGTGGTCCGGGCGCGGGACGGGCGGACGGTGCAGATGGTGCGGGAGCTGGACGTGGCGTACCACGCGGGGAACCGCTCGTACAACGAGCGGAGCATCGGCATCGAGCACGAGGGCTTCGTGGACCGGCCGGAGAACTTCACCGACGAGATGTACCGCTCCTCGGCGCGGCTGACGGCCCGCATCTGCAAGAAGTACGGCATCCCCGTCGACCGGGAGCACATCGTCGGGCACAACGAGGTCCCGGGCGCGGACCACACCGACCCCGGTCCGCACTGGGACTGGAAGCGCTACATGCGCTACGTGCGGGAGGCGCGCGGAGGTCTCGGCGCGAGCTGACCGCGCCGCCGCCGTACCGTGGCCCGCGGCACCGCCGGACCGAGAAGGCCGTGCCGCCGCCCCTCCCGGTGTCCGGAGGGGCGGCGGCACGGGCCGGCGGCCTCACACGCCGGGGCTACCGCCCGGAGCGGCGGGCGGGGAACTCGACCACCTGCTGGTAGGTGGGCCGGTTCTGCCAGGCGATCCGCGGGACGGTGATGCCGCCCATGGAGCGGTGCACGATCGAGTCGGCGCACACCTGGTCGCCCGCGTCGCACTCCTTGTCGCCGGGGTACGTCTCCTCGGCGGGGGTGGCGAGCGCGTCCGACAGCGTGCTCAGCAGCACCCTTCGGCACTCCTCGAGCGAGCCCTTGCCGCAGTACTGCCTGTCCAGCGGCGACGCGACGTCCTCGCCCTGCACCGCCCGCAGGTCCTTCTCGACGAAGGACCACCAGCCGTGCTGCAGCGCGGAGCCCTTGTGCGGCTGGCTCGCTCCGACGCCTCCGCCGCCTCCTCCGCCGCCGTTCTGGCCGCCCGACGGGGATTCGTTGACGGGTGCGACCCCGGTGAGCGACTTGTAGAGGTCCTCGCCGAGCACGGGCTCGAACTGCCCCTCGACCAGCAGCGGCCACCAGGCGTCCAGCGTCCGGATGGCTTCCGCGTGCTCGTACTCGCCGTCGTCCTTCGCGGCCTCGCGCCGCAGGGATCCCGACTCCTCCCAGGTGCGCAGCTTCTCGACGGCGGCGGCCTGCTCGGGGTCGATGATCTCGCCGGAGCCGATGACGTCGAGGAGTTCGGGGAGCACCTTCTCCGCCCGCAGGTCGGCGACGGCGGCCTCCTCCATGGCCTTGACGAGGTCGGCGCGCGTCACTCCGCCCTTCTGGACGAGTGCGGAGACCCGCTTGTCGAGCAGGTCGCCCCGGTGGACCGGGCCGCTGCCCCAGCCCGTGGTGAAGCGCTTGGCCTGCTTGTTGTTCCAGTTGACGTAGTACCCCTGGTCGACCGACTGCGGGTGCTCCGCGGGCGGGGTGACGGCCGACGTGTTGAGCGTGGGGTCCCAGTCCTTCCACTCGTTCGCGGCCGTGGCGAGGATCGGCTTGTCGGGGTCGGTCCCCGGTGAACGGACGGGATTGGTACCGGAGTTGTAGTAGGCGGTGTGCTCGGCGTCCGCGTAGAACCAGTTGAAGGTGTAGCCGATGTCCTGCGCCGCCTCCTGGAAGCTGCGGGCGGAGGTGATCGCCGACGGGTCGTTGAACTTCTGGAAGCCGATGACCGAGTCGGCGTCGTGCTGGTACGTGGAGCGCAGCGCCGTGAAGGCGACGGGCTTGCCCTTCACCGTGCCGGTGTGGCTGACCAGGCCGTAGGCCGACCGCAGGCTCACCAGGTCGTACGACCCGGCCTCCGTCGAGTCGGCGAGGGTGGGCTTCCACTCGTTGTGCTTGGTCAGCTTCTCGAAGGGCGTGCACTTGCCGCGGAGCATGTAGCTGCGCGAGTCGGTGGTGGGTTCCTCGCCGGACTCCTCGCAGAGTTCGACCGCGAAGGTGTCGGTGATGTCCTGGCTCGCGGAGGTGGCGCTCCACGAGTAGTCGAGTCCGCGGCCGAGTTCGACGTAGAAGCTCAGGCCGGGGAAGGACGCGCCGCGGGAGCGGAGCCCTGGGCCGTCGAGCTCCTGCACCATCATGATCTGCGGCGAGTAGTAGGCGGTCTGCGGCCCGTAGACGGCGATGGGGTTGCCGGACGCGGTGTGCTTGCCGGAGACCAGGAGGGCGTTGGACATGCCCTTCTTCGACGTGATCAGGTCGGCGGGCAGGACGCCCTTCTTCTTCTCCTTCCCTGCCGCCTTCTCGCTCCCGGTGCCGGTCTCGTTCTGCGAGTGGTCGAAGGCCGTGACCGATCCCGCTTCAGGGGTGGCGACGCCCTTGGGGTCGCTCGGCGACTCCGCGTACGGGAACTCCTTGCCGTGCACGGTGGTCGTGGCCTCGGCGTCGTTCTGGGCGCGCCAGGCGGCGTACGCCTTCTCGCCGTCCGCCTTGCCGTACCGGTTCTCGAACGCCAACTCGGCCAGCGCGTTGCCGACTTCGCCGCCACCGCCGTTGCCGAAGATCGAGCCGATGACGGACGCGATGGCGACGACGTCGGTGATCTTGAAGTCGGCGATCTTCGAGCCGTGGCCGGTCAGCACGTACTCGCCGGGGTAGTTGAGCGCTCCGACGGTGTCGTCGATGAACTCGTTGATGCCGCTGACGTAGTTCTGGATGTCCTCGTACGCCTGAGCGCCGCGCTTGCCGGAGTTGCGTATCCGCTCGACCTGGTTCTCCAGGTCCTGCTCGGAGTAGGGCGCCACCGCCCACAGGCTCTGCTCCAGCGACCTGTTGCCCTCCGCGCCGCCCGCGAACGAGGACAGTTCGCCGCGTCCGACGTGCCGCAGGATGTCCATGAGCCACAACCGGTCCTGGCCGGCGGCGTATCCGGCCCCGAACTCGGTGCCCGCGCGGGTGGTCCCCTTGATGTGCGGGGTGCCGGTGGCCTTGTCCCGGGTGATGGTGACGTCGTCGCGGGGCGACTTCACGCTCTCGACCTGGTCTTCGGGGACGCCGAAGGAGGCGTCGTTGAAGTAGTCGGAGAGCTGCTCCTCTGTGAGACCCGAGTAGTCGTGCAACAGGTCGTCGTACGGGGCCAGTTGGTCGGCCGAATGCTTCGGGCGGGTGCCGATCGTCTTGTGCAGCAGGATCGCCGCCAGCGTGGCGTGCCCGTTCTGGCCGGCCGGGAGGATGTCGCCGCACTGCCCCTGGCAGGGGTCCTCGGCGGCGGCAGCAGCGGCTGCCTTCTTCTCGGCCGCGGCCGCGAACGCCGGCGCGGACCCGCCGACGAGGGGGGCGAGCAGCGCGGCGGCGGCCACACCGACCGTGACGGCCCTGGCCTTCGCCGCGGCGGATCTCGTCGAAGAGCTCCTCGCCGCAGGGGACTTCGGGGTGTGCGCTTTCGGGGTGAGGGCTCGGGTGAGTGCGGCCCTGGCCCGGGTGGCGGCTGCCCTCGCGGAGCGGGCTCTGCCGGACGGAGCGCGGGAAGGTATCACCGGGATCTCCTGTGGGGGGTGAGACGCGGCAAGCGTGCGAGGAACGTTAATGCGCCTTACTACCCCTGGGTAGAGTCCTGTCGCCGTCAATCACACAGCCGCAACGGGCCATTGACGTGAGCGGTGGTGCTTTCCCTCCCGCGGCGGTTGCGGGCTGTCCGGCTCGCGGGACGCGCGGGGCCTCCTTCAGCGCGGAGGGGCCGCCCGGCGGGATGCCGGACGGCCCCGCGCGGGCCTGCCGTGTGCGTCAGTGACCGGCTCCCCGGTTCACCCGGCGTCGTAGCTCAGGATCGCGCCGCGGCGGAAGTTGGCGTCGCCGTAGGCTCCGAGCTCGATCACACCGGTGCTCCAGACCTGCTTCGTGCCGGGGACGTGGACGGTCTCGTCGGGCCAGAAGCGCTGCTTCTTGTCGACCTCCTCGACTTTGCCCGACCTGCCGGGGACCGGCTTGTGCCTGGCGATCTCCCGCAGCTCGCCGTCCGCCGTCATGTGCCAGTAGCGGCCCAGCACCAGCCCGCCCGCGCCGTCGGGGGCGAACTCCTCCGACGCCTTCTCCGCCGCGTCGGCCGGTCCTTCCCGCCACTCCTTGCCGTCCCAGCGCAGCAGGATCGACTCCTCCTCCGGCTCGGGGCCGCCCTCGCCGTGGTTGAAGGTGTGCGTGCCCACCGCCCACACCTCGTCCCCGGACACGGCGACGGCGGAGTCGAGGCTCGCCGACTCCTCCGGCGGCGCCGGGTCGGGGAAGTGGTACTCCGGGGTCTTCTCCAGCTTCCACTCCTTGCCGTCCCAGTGCATCGCCGCGGGCTGGCTCATCGGCCCGCCGCCGTCCTCGGAGGTCTCACGGAAGCCGACCGCCCATACGTCGTCCGAGCTGACGCCCGCCAACGAGAGCGCGTCGGCGGGGAGTTGCGACTCGGTCCACTTGGTGCCGTCCCAGTGGTGGACGCTCTTGCCGTAGCCCAGCACCCAGGCGTCGTCGGCGGCGAGGACGGCCGCCCCGCGGTTCGACGGCGAGCCCTCGGTGTCCGGAGCGGGCATCGCCTTCCACTTCCCGCCGTCGAAGCGGAAGGCGAGCGAGCCGGACTGGTCGTTCTTGGTGGCGAAGAGCCAGACGTTGTCGGGCGCCGAGCCCTCGATCTGGCTCAGCGACGCGCCCGCTGCTTCCTCCGGCAGTTCGCTCGGCTTCCACTCGCCTCCGTCGCGGTGGAGCAGGACCTGCTCGGGGTCGCCGCCGGCGCCGTCCTCGCGGGTGGTGCCTATCGCCCAGCCCTCGCTCTTCGACAGGGCCGCGACATCGGTGAGTTCGGCGTCCAGCGACTCGCTGTAGTAGGCGACGTCCATCGCGGCGGCCTCGGCCGGCGACGCGGGCGCCCCCTCCGCGGCAGACCTGCCGGGCGCCGCCTCGCCCGCGAACGCCGTCTGGTACCCGACGCCTGCCAGGGCTGCCGCGGCGAGCGCGGCAGCGGCCTTGAGATGCAACGGTTTCATGCTTCCCCTCTGAGTTCTCCGGTCGTTCGCGGAAGCCTCCGCCGTGCCGGTCACACACGGCTCCCCCGTCACGGTGGCATCCCGGTCAACTGAGCGGACGCCGCCGGGAACGGACGCGGTTGCAGAGGGGCCGCACGCCTGCTCACGTGCCCGCGCTCACGCCTGCGTCCGGGCGCCGTGCCGGGCAGGCGCCGCACGGGACCGGGCGCCGTCCCGTCAGATCCGGAAGACCGAGCTGACGAACTCCGAGAGCAGCCGCTCCTTGAGTGCCTGCGGCAGCGCGTCCAGCAGCACCAGCACGGGCGCCATCCGCTGCGGCAGACGCGCGTCGCCGTCCTCGCCGCCCCCGAGTCCCGCGTACGCCAGGACGGCCGAGACCTCCTCCGGCCCCAGCGCCGACGGATCGAGCCCGGCGGCCAGTTCGACCAGACCGGGATCGGCCTGGACCGGCGGCAGCGCTCGTGCCGCCGTCAGCGCCTCGGCCAAGTCCGCCAGGAGCGCGTCGACTTGGCCGACCGTTGCCGGGGTCAGCGTCAGATGGAGGTTGGGCGGCATCCCCTCGAACTCGAGCTGCGGCTGCAGATACCAGCCGCGTACGCGCATCTCGTCCGCGAGATGCAGCAGCAGGCTCAAGTCCCCTTCCCCGCCCGCGTCTTCCGGAGCCGCGAGCGTGAACGCGACGAGCCCCGCCTCCGGTTCGCCCAGCACGCGGACGCCCTCGACCGCCCGCAGTCCCGCGAGCAGCCGGTCGGAGGCGCCGGCGACCTGACCTGCCAGCGCCGTGTACCCGTCCTCCCCCACGTGCCGCAGCACGGCCCACGCCTGCGCGAGCAGGCCCGCGGGCTTCGTGCCCTGGACGGTCGGGTTGACCACGGGGTAGCCGGGCCAGCCGGCGTGTGCGAAGTACTGGTGCCGGCGCAGCTCGGCGTCGCGGTAGAGCACCACCGACGCGCCCTTGTCGGCGTATCCGTACTTGTGCAGGTCGACGGAGAGCGACGTCACGCCCGGCACCGTCATCCCGAAGGACGGCACCTCCCGTCCCGCGCGGCGCAGATAGGGCAGGAGCCACCCTCCGATGCAGGCGTCCACATGGCAGAGCACTCCGCGGTCGGCGGCGGCGCCGGCGATCCGGGCGACCGGGTCGATGACACCGTGCGCGTACGAAGGCGCCGACGCGACGACCAGGGCGGTCCGTTCCGTGACGGCGGCCGCCATCGCCTCGGCGTCGGCCCGGTAGGTCCTGCGGTCGACAGGGACGGAGACCGGCTCCACCCCGAGGTAGGCCGCCGCCTTGTGGAAGGCCGCGTGCGCTGTGGACGGCAGCACCAACTCGGGTTCCCGCACGCCCCGTTCGGCCCGGGCGTGGTCGCGTGCCGTCTTGACGGCCAGCAGGATGCTCTCCGTGCCGCCGCTGGTGAACGTGCCCTGCGTGCCGGGCGCGCCGAGGAGGGCGGCGGCGGCGCGTACCAGGTCGTTCTCCAGCCGGGCGACGCTCGGAAAGACCGTCATGTCCAGGCCGTTGACGGTCGCGTACTCCGAGTACGCGGCGGCGGCGAGCTCGTCGAGCCCCTCGATGCCCGCGTCGTACACGTACGCGAAGGTGCGGCCTCCCCGGGTGGGGGCGTCCGAGCCGCGCAGCGCGCGCAGCTCCGCCAGCACGTCCGCCGCGGGAAGGCCCCCCGGGAGCGCGGGGGGCGGCGGTCCGGCGGCCGGCTGCCCGGCGGCGGGCGGGGCCTGGGTGTCTGCGGGGTGCGGGAGTTCACTCGGCACGGTCGGTCTCGTCCTCCGGTGTGTCGGTACGGTCGCGGCCGCCTTCGTGCGGCGGCCTGGTCTCGGGGGCGGATGCGGCTCCGGCGGGATGCTCCTCGTAGCGGTGCAGGAGCCACAGGCTCAACAGCGCCAGCGCGGCGGGCAGCAGGCTCATCCCCAGGGTGATGCCGGTGAACGCGGAGCCGGGCTGAGCCGCCTGGTGCCCGGCCTCGGAGGAGCGGAAGCCGGTCACGGCGAGCACCGCCGCGAACGCCCCCGCGCCGAGTGCGAAGGCCAGCGTCTCGGCCGCCGTCCACAACCCCGTGAAGGTCGCGGCGCGTTGGCGTCCCGTACGGGCCGCGTCGGCGGCGAGGTTGTCCGCCAGCATGCGCAGGGGCAGCAACTGCAGCCCGCCGTAGGCGACACCGACGGCGGCGACGGCCCCGTACGCGCTCCACGGCCCGGCCCACGGCGTCGCGACGAGAGCTGCCGCCGCCGCGAGGAAGAGCGAACTGGCCCAGAACTGCGCCGACTTGACCCCGCGGTTGCGTGCCAGCCGGTTCCACAGGGGCATGACGAGCGCCAGCGGGCCGATCATGCAGGCGAACAGCGGCGTGACGGCGGCCGCCGACCCGAGGACGTACGTCGCGAAGTACTGCACTCCCGCGAGCATCACGCCGACGGCGAGCGCCTGTGCCGTCCACATCCCGGCGAGGAAGAGAAACGGCCGGTTCCCGCGCGCCACCGCCAACTGCCCCCGCAGGGAGGGCTCCGCGGTGCTCCGCGTGACGACGGGTGCCCGGCGCGTCGCGAACCACGCCCCGAACATCCCGGCCGCGAGCAGCGCGGCCACGGCGAGACCCATCAGCCGGTAGCGCGACGGCGCATCGCCGCCGCCCGCGTGGGCGATCGCCGGCGCCACCGCGCCCGACAGCAGGATCGCGGATCCGAGGAACGCGACGCGCCAGCCGAGGACCCTGCCGCGCTCCTCGGAGTCGTCCGTCATCTCCGCGGGCATCGTCACGTACGGGACCTGGAAGACGGCGTACGCGGTGGCCGCGAGCAGGAAGAGCAGCGCGGCGTATCCCGCGGCGGCCATGCCGCGCAGCGGCGGAGCGGCGAAGATCAGCGCGAAGAGCGGGGGCAGCGTGCACGCTCCGGCCAGCAGGAACGGGCGGCGCGGGCCGCCCCGGAACCGGCTGCGGTCGGAGAGGGCGCCGACCACGGGATTGATCAGTACGTCCCACGCCTTGGGCAGGAAGAGGGCCACCCCCGCGGCGGCGGCGGGGACGGCCATGACGTTCGTGAGGTAGTAGAGGAGCAGCAGCCCCGGCACGGTGGCGAAGGTGCCCGTGCAGAGGGAGCCGAGGCCGTAGCCGACGCGTACGGACGCGGGCAGCCGGGGGCTCGCGGCCGGGGGACGGCCGCCGCCGCTGTCACGGCCTGCGCCTCCCACCGGGCGTGCCCGGCCGGGGACTTCACCGCCGGCAACCACTGGTTGGCCTCCTCTGGGGGCGGAAGCGCCGGACGTGCGCCGCGCCGTACCGGCGCCCGGCCCGGCGGGCGCGAAGCGGAGCGGCACGGTCCAAATCGACGCGGGCCCGGATCGACGCGGTCCGGATCGACGCGGTCCGGCGCGGCGGGCCGGTCGTCGGCGAGCCGGGCCGTCCCGTACGGCCTCGCGCCGCGCGCCGGCCGCGCTGCCTGCGCATCAGTCAACGGCACCCGGCGCCGCACGTCCAGAGCCTGATCGCAACGGACCGGCACACGGCCGCGCGACAGCGCGCGCCACGGCCGGCAGACGTCCGACGAGCCCTCAGGTCAGTCCGGCGCCGCGGGCCCGCTCCACCGCCGGGCCGATGGCGCCGGCCACGGCCTCCACGTCCTCTTCCGTCGAGGTGTGCCCCAGGGAGAAGCGGAGCGTGCCCCGCGCGAGAGCGGAGTCCGAACCGGTCGCGAGGAGCACATGGCTGGGCTGGGCGATCCCGGCGGTGCAGGCGGAGCCCGTCGAGCACTCGATGCCCTGAGCGTCCAGCAGGAGCAGCAGGGAGTCGCCCTCGCAGCCGGGGAAGGAGAAGTGGGCGTTGCCCGGGAGCCGCCCGGCCGGATCGGGGTCGCCGTTGAGCACGGCGTCGGGCACTGCCGTACGCACCTGCTCGATCAGCTTGTCCCGCAGCGCCCCGATCTCGCGCTCGAAACGGGGGCGGCCCTCGGCGGCGAGTTCGGCGGCCGTCGCGAAGGCGGCGATCGCGGGAACGTCCAGCGTCCCGGACCGTACGTCGCGCTCCTGGCCGCCGCCGTGCAGCAGCGGCACGGGCGTCTGCTCGCGGCGCAGCAGCAGCGCCCCCACCCCGTACGGTCCGCCGATCTTGTGGCCGGTCAGGGTCAGCGCGGCCAGGCCGGAGGCGGCGAAGTCCACCTCGGTCTGCCCCACGGCCTGCACGGAGTCCGCGTGCAGCGGCACGCCGAACTCGGCTGCGACCTCGGCGAGGCGGGCGATCGGCATGACGGTGCCGATCTCGTTGTTCGCCCACATCACCGTGGCCAGTGCCACGCTCGCCGGGTCCCGCTCGATCGCGTCCCGCAGCGCCTCCGGATGCACCCGGCCGTGGACGTCGACGGGCAGCCACTCCACGTCGGCGCCCTCGTGGTCGGCGAGCCAGTGGACGGTGTCCAGGACGGCGTGGTGCTCGACGGGGCTCGCCAGGATCCGCGTACGGGCCGGGTCGCTGTCACGGCGGGCCCAGAAGAGGCCCTTCACCGCGAGGTTGTCGGCCTCGGTGCCGCCGGCCGTGAAGACGACCTCGCTGGGACGCGCCCCCACCGACGCGGCGAGCGCCTCACGCGATTCCTCCACCGTGCGCCGCGCGCGGCGCCCCGAGCCGTGCAGGGACGAGGCGTTCCCGGTGACGGCGAGCTGGGCGGCCATCGTCTGCACCGCCTCGGGGAACATGGGCGTGGTCGCAGCGTGGTCGAGGTAGGCGGAGCGGGCCATGATGCCTCGATTCTACGAGCGGCTGGACGGACGGACACGGCGCGGTCCGGGCTCCGCGAACGGGACCCCGGAGTGTGCGGGACCCGGACGTGTGCTGGACCACGCACCAGCGGTACGCTCCCGCCGGGCTGTTCTCGCCCGTCCGGCGCGTTCTCTGGCGCCGGCACCCGGGCACAGCCGACGACAACGTCCGTACGGCCGGACGTATTCCACTGGGGGCTAGGGGGGATGGCTGAATGCCACAGGTGCGGGTTCTGACCAAGGGCGCACGCGTCACGGGGGGTGTCTTCAGCCTCCTCTTCGCGCTGCACACGCTGCTCTGGATCGTGCGTGACGTCGCCGAACTCGGCGCCGGGCCCCTGTGGGACGTGTGGACGGGCGCCATTCCGATCGGTACGACGAGCGCCGTCGAACTGCCGGCGACGTCGACCCTGGACCTCGGCCTCCTGCTGCTGCAGCTCGCCGCCACCTTCGCCGCGTTCACCGGCGCCTGGACGGCCGGCGGTCTCCTGGCCTCCACGGCGGGTCTCACCTTCGTCTACCGGCTGCCCGTGATCTGGCACGTGGTACTGCACGAGGAGGGCGACCCGGTCTACCTGGACCGCTCCTTCGACCCCGACGGCGCCGGGTACGCGGCCGCGGGCACGTCCCTCGTGGTCGCGATCCTCTGCGTCGTACTGGCGCTGGTGCTGCTGGCCGGGATCAGGCCCTGGGCGCCCGCGCAGCAGCCCCCCGGTCCGTGGGGAGCGGGCGCGCCCGGGCAGGCGCCCCCCTTCGGAGCGCCCCAGCCGTACATGATCCAGCCGCCGCAGACGCCGCCGTTCGCGGAGCCGCCCCTGCCCAGCGAGATGCCGCAGCGGCCCATCGGCGCCCATGTCGCCGCGGCTGCCGTCTTCTTCGGGCTGATGGTGCTCTTCAACATCGGCTGGAACATCCACATGCTCTCCGAGCTGGGCATCGGCATCTGGAGCCGCTCCTTCGCGGGCGTGGCCAGCCTGCAGGCGATCCTCGGTGTCTCCGGTGCATGGGCATGGCTGTCGATCATCGTCGTCAGCGGGGTCGCCGGCCTCCTCGCGCTCACCCGGGCCGTCTCCGCGCGCGGTTTCACGATGGGAGCGGCGGTCATCGGGCTGCCCTCCGCGCTGCTCGGCCTGTGGGCCCAGCTCGCATCGGGCGTGCTCACGAGGGCCGGGACGCCGGCCGTCACCTACTTCAGCCTCATGTACGAGGTGATCGTGCTGGGCGGCGGCGTGGCCCTGCTCGTGCTGTCGATGCGGCCCGGTGTGCCCGCGCAGCCGGGAGCGCCGGTGCACGGGGGTGCCCCCATGCAGCAAGGCGCACCCATGCAGCAGGGAGTCCCGATGCAGCAGGGGATCCCGATGCAGCAGGGGGCTCCGTTCGGTGCGGGGCCGGCGCCCTTCGGAGCGCCGCAGCAGCACCCGGGACAGCCCCAGCCGTACGGGCCGCCGCAGCCCCCGGCCGGGACCCCGCCCCAGCCGTACGGCCCTCCGCCCGGTGCCCCTCCGCAGCCGGCAGGTCCCCCGCCCGGAGCGCCGCCGCAGCCCGCCGGCCCGCCGCCGCGGAAGGACCCGGAACCCCCCGGCGGCGCCTTCGGGCCTCCTCCGTCGCCTCCGGCCCCGTGACGCCCGCCCGCCGTACGCCCCTGCCCGCAGCGTCCCCGTGGAGGTGCGACTGATGGTCTTGCTGGCGAAGCGGCACGGCCTGCTGTTCGTGGCGGGAGCGTTGTGCATCCTCGTCAACGGGCGGGGGTTCGGCCCTCTCTGGTTCACCGGAGTCGCACTGGTGGCGGTGAGTCTCGTGCTGGGCGCGTTCATGACGTTCCGTCAGCGCCCTAGGGGCGAGCGGGAGCCCGTGCTGCTGCCGGTACCGCTCACCGGGCGCCTCATGGCGGTCAACGGGCCGGGCACGAAGGTCCCGAGCCACACGCACAGCAACGCCCAGACGTACGCCGTCGACCTGCTGTCCGCCCCCGCCGGAGGCGAGGACTCCGCGCAGGCGGCACCGCCCTCCGCCTGGTTCCGTCCCCTCGCCCGCCGGCCGGACGCCTACCCCACCTTCGGGAGGCCGCTGCCGGCTCCTGCGGACGGAACGGTCGTGGCGGTCTCGGACGGGGAGCGCGACCACCTCACGCGCACCTCGCTGCCCGGCATGGCCTACCTCTACCTGGAGGGGTACGTGCGCGGCACGGGCCACCCGCGCCGCGTCTTCGGCAACCACGTCGTGCTGGACCTCGGCGACGGCGTGCACGCGGTCTTCGCGCACCTGCGGCGCAACTCCGTGCGGGTCTCGGCGGGCGACCGGGTCACCGCCGGTCAGCAGCTCGCCGAGTGCGGCAACTCGGGCAACTCCTCCGAGCCGCATCTGCACTTCCAGCTGATGGACGGGCCCGACCTGGCCCTCGCGCGGGGCGTTCCCTTCGCGTGGCGCTACCGCGACGACGACGGGGCCGAACACGTGGGAGTCCCCGAGGACTTCACCCACTTCACTCCGCTCCCGGAGGTGCCGGGGACGGAGGACGGCGTCCGGCGCGCAGCGGACGAGCCCTCGGACTGAGCCGGGGCGGGCCGGACGGGGCCGTCCGCCCCTGTCCCTCTCAGCCGCGGCCGCGAGCCGCCCGGGCCCGGTGCGGGGCACCTGCCCGGGCGGCCGCCGGGCGCCGCGTGGGATGCGGAGCCCGGCAGGGCGTACGGGTCAGCTGCCGTTCTCGGCCTGGAACATCCAGCGGTGCTTCTCCAGGTCGCCGGTGAGCTGGATGAAGATGTCCTCCGTCACCGGGTCGGGCTCGCTCACCGACGCCATGCGCTCCCGGGCGCCCGCGATCACCGCTTCGAGAGCGGCGACCATCGTGCGTACGGCCTCGGTGTCGGGCTGCCAGCCCTCCTTGACCCGCTCGATGCCGCTCGCCGACGACACGGTGGACGAACGGCCGTCCGGGGGCAGCCCGAGCGCCGACGCCCGCTCCGCGACCTTGTCGGAGTAGCTCCGGGCCGTGTCCACGACCTCGTCGAGCTGCAGGTGTATGGAGCGGAAGCGCGGTCCCACCACGTTCCAGTGGATCTGCTTGGCCACGAGGGAGAGGTCGACGAGGTCGACGAGGGCACCCTGCAACGCCTCGCCCACGGTCTTGAGGTCGTCGTCCGGAAGCGTGCTCTTCACTGCATAGGTCACGACTGTCTCGCTTTCTCTCGGCCGGCCCTGTGTTCCCACCGACCGTGTAACCGGATGAGCGCGGGCAATTCATGCCGCAGCGGACGCCCCGACCCCGTACTCCGCGTGCTCGCCCGAGGGCAGGAGGTCACGGGCGCCAGGCTGGCCGTGTGCCGGTCCCGTGGCCGAGACTGAGTCGATGACCGACGACTGGACAGGCGCTCTGGACCGCACCTTCGACAGCTCCTCCGGCGCCGTCCGCTGGGGCGTCCTCGGCCCGGAGGAGGGCCCGCCGGTGGTGCTCCTCCACGGGACGCCGTGGTCCTCCTACACCTGGCGCGGCGTGGCCCGCGCGCTCGCCCAGCGCTTCCGGGTCCACTTCTGGGACATGCCGGGTTACGGATCCTCCGCGAAGTACGACGGCCAGGACGTCTCCCTCGCGGCTCAGGGACGCGTCTTCGCCGAACTCCTCGAACACTGGGGCCTGCACGGCGGGGGCGCAGAGGAGAGCCGTCCCGCCGTCCTGGCGCACGACTTCGGCGGCTGCGTCGCCCTCCGCGCCCAGCTGCTGCACGGCGCGCGTTACGCGCGGCTCGCGCTCGTCGACGTCGTGGCGCTGGCGCCCTGGGGCTCCCCGTCGTACCGGCTGCTCGGCGGCCACGCCGGGGTGTTCGAGCAGCTGCCGCCCGCGCTGCACGAGGCGCTGGTCCGGGCGTACATCGGCTCGGCCAGCGCGGCCGGCCTCCACCCGAGGGTGCTGGACGGGCTCGCCGCGCCGTGGCTCGGCGAGGACGGGCAGAGCGCCTTCTACCGGCAGATCGCTCAGAACGACCAGCGCTGGACGGACGAGATCGAGGGCCGTTACGGGGAGTTGGAGCTGCCCGTGCTGGTCTGCTGGGGGACGGACGACACGTGGATCCCCGTCGCCCGGGCCCACGAGCTGACCGAACTGATTCCGGACGCCGGGCTGCGTCTCATCGAGGGCGCCGGCCATCTCGTGCAGGAGGACGCACCGGCCGCTCTCACCGCGGCGCTGCTGGACTTCCTCCGCGGCTGACCGTCCTCGCCCGCGGCCCGCCCGGACCGTGCGCGGTCTGGCGGCGGAAGGGTGGAGCGCACGGCGGCACAGGGCCAATGGGCGGCACGGCCCCCGACCCGGGGACCAACACCGGCACCGCGGAAGGTACCCGCAACACCTCAACTCCCCCACCGGAACCACCACTTCACACAGAAATTCTTCACACGGCGCGGCCCGCTCCTACCGTGCGGGCCATGCCGCGGGTCGTCGTCGAGCGGGCGCCCCTGCCCCCGCTCCGCACCGAACCTCCCACCCCCGCACCCGGACCGCCGGTTGCGGACCGCCGGGTGGGGACGCCGCAGGCCGAGCCGGGCGGACGGGCCCGGGAACGCGACCCGTACCTGGACAACGCGAAGTACCTGACGATCGTGCTCGTCGCCGTCGGGCACGTCTGGGCACCGCTCACCGAGGGCAGCCGCGTCGCCAGCGCCCTCTACTACCTGCTGTACACGTTCCACATGCCGGCGTTCATCGTCGTCTCCGGCTACCTCTCGCGCGGGTTCGAGGGGCGTCCGCGGCAGGTCAGGCGGCTGGTCACGGGTGTTCTCGTCCCGTACCTCGCCTTCCAGACGCTCTACGTGCTGTACGCCCGCCACGTCACGGACCCGGACCGCGAACTGCGGTTCCAGGAGCCGGGGTTCGCGTTGTGGTTCCTCGTCGCGCTCTTCCTGTGGCGGGTGACGGCTCCGCTCTGGAAGGTCCTGCGCCACCCCCTGCCCGTCGCGGTGGCCGTGGGTGTGGCGGCGAGCGTCACGCCCAGCGTGGACGACGACCTGAGCCTGATGCGCGTCGCGCAGTTCCTGCCCTTCTTCGTGCTGGGGCTGCTGCTGCGGCCGGAGCATCTGGAGGCCGACCGAAGGCGCCGGGTCCGCCTGCTGGCCCTGCCCGTGGCGGCGTCGGCCCTGCTCGTCTCGTACGCCGCGGTGCCGTTCATCTCCGCGGCGCCCTTCCTGCACGACCAGGACGCGCAGGGGCTGGGCCTGCCCGCCTGGGCGGGAGCCCTGATGACGCTGGGTTCCTACGCGTGCGCCCTGGTGACGACCGTCTGCTTCCTGGCCTGGGTGCCGCGGCGGCGCACATGGTTCACCGCCCTGGGCGCGGGGACGCTCTGCGCCTACCTGCTGCACATCTTCCCGGTACGGCTCTCCGAGCATCTGGGCTGGTACGAGACGCCGTGGACCGGCAGTCCGCTCGTGCGGACCGGTGTCACGCTCGTCGTGGGAGCGGCGATGACGGCCCTGTGCACGGCTCCCATACGCAAGGCCGTCCGGTGGCTGGTGGAGCCGCGCATGGAGTGGTTCTTCGGCGGAGGCCCGCGTCCCGGCGCCGAGACCGCGGGCGCCCCGCCGGCGCGGCCCCCCGGGCCCGTCCCACCGGTGCACGCCGCGGAGCCCGCCCCGGCCGGGGCCGCCCGGAAGCAGGCGCGTCACCCCGTCCCGGACCCCCGGCCCGGCAGGGGAGACGGCCGCCCCCGGCCTCCGCTGACACGGCGGTGACGTGGCGCGGGACGCCCGCCCGAAGCGTCTCAGGCCTTCGCGCGCGCGAGCTGCCGCGACTGGGCCACCAGGCGGTCGGCGCTGTCCCAGACCTCCACGTCCTCCTCCAGGAAGCCCCCGGCCAGGTTCGCGGTGGTGACGGAGACCCGGAGGGGCCCGGGCGCGGGACGGGCCCGGACGTGTGCCGTGAGCTCGACGGTGGGCACCCAGCCGCTGAGTCCCAGCTCGAAGGCCGTGGGCGGCAGGGCGTCCACCGCCATCAGCAGGGAGAGCGGGTCGGCGTCCCGTCCGTCGGCGAGGCCGAACCAGGCACGCATCTCGCCGCGACCGCTGGGAGCTCCGACCGCCCAGCCGCAGGTGGCGGGGTCGAGCCGGAGGTCGAGGCGCTTGCCCATCTCGGGGCCGGCGTCCGGTCCGGCCGGGTTGTCGTGCGCGCTGAAGCACTGCTCGCGGGGCGGCATGGCCGGCGGCCGGGCGCTGGTGCGCACGTCGTCCGTGACGGTGTCCAGGTCGCCGTAGGTGGCCAGGACGCGGATGCGTTCGGTTTCCCGGCCGTCGGGGCCGGTCTGGAAGAGCCCGGCCGACCCCGAGGAGAGCGTGCGCCCGGTACGGGCGGTCTCCGAGCGGACGACGGCGGGGCCGGGGGTGCTCGCGGAGAAGTAGTGCGCGGTGATCGTGAACGGGTCGGGGTGCGGCAGCGTCTCGCCGAGCGCCCGGCCGGCGACGGCGAGCAGGTAGCCGCCGTTGAGGGCGTGGCCGATGGCCCAGCCCGCGGAGAGGTGCACGTCGTGGACACCGGGTTCGCGCAGCCTCACGGCGGTGTCCCGGTCGAACTCGCTGAGGGTGGCTTCGGTGCAGGTGTCGGACATACGAGTACCGTACACGGAGAAGTTACCAGCGAGTAAAGCCGTGGGGTGGCGCACCCACGCCACACCACCGGACGCCGGACACCGGACCGCCCCCGGCCCGCCCGGCCCCGGCGGCGGAGCACAGCGGCGGGGCACGGCGGCCTCTCGCACCGGCAGGGAGCGCCGGAGCCGGGAGGGGCGGACGAGGCGGGCGTCAGGTGCCGGGGTCCGCGTCCTCGACCTGCGAGCGCCGGTGCCAGGCCCGCGGAGCACGCCAGCCGTACCGCATGGCCAGCAGCCGCACCAGGAACGCGAGAGTGGCCGCCAGCGGCATCGTCGTCGCGTTGAGCGCACCGGCACCCAGCAGCAGCGCGGTGACGGTGGCGCCGATGATCGCCGGCACCGCGTAGAGGTCGCGGTCCCAGCGCAGCAGGGACGGCACCTCGTTCGCGAGGACGTCCCGCAGCACTCCGCCGCCCGCCGCCGTGGCCAGACCGAGCACGGCAGAGGCGAAGAGACCCAGCCCGTACTCGTGCGCCTTGACCGTCCCCACGACGCAGAAGAGCCCCAGCCCCGCAGCGTCGAAGACGTTGACCGCCTTGTTGATGCGCTCCACGTGCGGATGGAGGAAGAAGACCAGGACCGTCGCGATGAGCGGGGCGTGGAAGTAGCCCGCGTCGGTGAAGGCGGCGGGCGGCACCGCGCCGATCACCACGTCACGGAAAAGCCCTCCGCCGAGCCCGGTGACCTCGGCGAGCACGGCCATTCCGAAGACGTCGAAGTTCTTGCGGACGGCGAGCAGCGCGCCCGAGATGGCGAAGACGAAGATTCCAACGAGGTCCAGCCAGTGCTGCAGATCCGGGTCGAGAAGCTGGAGGTTCACCGGCCCATTGTTACGGGCGCCCCGCCGCCCGCGGACGGCCGGGACCCGGTACCCGCGACCTGCGGCGCCACCGCGTCGCAGAGGGCCCTCCGGCGCGCCTCGCGAGCACCCCCGGCACCGTCCTGAATGCGTGTACGGGCGATTACCGCGCGTCGGGGCAAGGCGGCCGGAATGTGAAGCGGCGCATAGGAGCCACGTCACATACCACCCCGCTTAGTAGCCCTCCCGGACCCCTTATGCCCGAATAAGCCGTCTCGCTCGGGATGCCCGCGTACGTACTGCCATGGCGTTTAGTACATCCCTTATTTGGACTTGGGCCGAGTGGGCTTTTACCAATGCCAGCGTCGCATTCGCCGGGGACCAGAACTCGGCACCGCAGCCGATCCGGCTCTCCGCGGCAAACGGCAAGCGAAAGGTATTTGCTCCTCCATGCGTATTTCCGCTTACACCCGCCTGAACCGGAAGCAGAAGACCACGACCATCGGCCTCGCCGCCGCCGCAGGCATCACGGCGCTGACCGCCGGCATCGCTCCCGGCTCGGACGGCGGCGACGCCGGCCGAAGTCCCGCCAAGCCCGTCGCCGGCCACTCGGCGAACGCGGACGCCGCCGGCAAGAAGCAGACCGCGGCCGCGAAGGGCGAGCACGCGAAGGACACGAAGTCGGTGCAGCTGGCCGGCGCCAGCGCGGGCCACCAGACGAAGGCCTACCAGGGCAAGGACGCCAAGGCCGAGCAGAAGAACGAGGCCGAGGCCGACGTGAAGGCCGAGCAGGAGAAGAAGGCCGAGGACGTCCGGGCCGACCGCGGCTCCAGCCGCGCCGCGGACCGCGCCACGAAGGCCGACAACCTGGACGGCTGGATCAAGCAGGCCCGCTCCATCATGAAGGAGGAGGGCATCCCCGGCTCGTACCACGGGATCAAGAAGAACATCATCCGTGAGTCCGGCGGTGACCCGAACGCGGTGAACGACTGGGACATCAACGCCAAGAAGGGCACGCCCTCCAAGGGTCTGCTGCAGACCATCCAGCCGACCTTCGACGCGTACCACGTCGAGGGCACCAAGCACGACGTCACCGACCCGGTCGCCAACATCGTCGCCGCCTGCAACTACGCGGCCGACAAGTACGGCTCCATGGACAACGTGAACTCCGCGTACTGATCCGGACGGGCCACGAGCGGCACCGCGCGAGCGGTGACGGACGCGAGGACAGACGGAAGGGCGGCTGCCGCACGGCAGCCGCCCTTCCGGCGTCTCTCAACCCCGCCCGGCCGGGACGTACTCCCGGCCGCGCTCAGGCTCCGACCGGCTCGGAGTCCTCCGGGTGCTGGTCCGGGGCGTTCTCCGGGTGGTGGCAGGCCGCCTCGTGACCGGGGGCGAGGGCCACGAGCGGGGGCTCCTGCGTCTTGCAGATCTGCGTCGCCTTCCAGCACCGCGTGTGGAAGCGGCAGCCGCTCGGCGGCTTGATCGGCGAGGGCACGTCGCCCTGCAGCAGGATCCGCTCGCGTCCGCCCTGCGCCCTGCGGCCCGGGTCGGGCACGGGGACGGCGGAGAGCAGCGCCCGGGTGTACGGGTGCATCGGGGACGAGTAGAGCGACTGCCGGTCGGTCAGCTCCACGATCTTGCCCAGGTACATCACGGCGATGCGGTCCGAGACGTGCCGGATGACCGACAGGTCGTGGGCGATGATCACGTATGTCAGGCCCAGCTCGTCCTGCAGGTCGTCGAGGAGGTTGATGACCTGCGCCTGGATCGAGACGTCGAGCGCGGAGACCGGCTCGTCCGCGACGACCAGCTTGGGGTTGAGCGCCAGCGCCCTGGCGATGCCGATGCGCTGCCGCTGCCCGCCGGAGAACTCGTGCGGATAGCGGTTGTAGTGCTCGGGGTTGAGCCCGACCAGGTCCAGCAGCCGCTGGACCTCCTTCCGCACGCCGCCCTCGGGCTCGACGCCCTGCAGCTTGAACGGGGCGCTGACGATGGCGCCGACGGTGTGCCGGGGGTTCAGCGACGAGTACGGGTCCTGGAAGATCATCTGGACGTCGCGCCGCATCGGGCGCATCGCCGCCACGCCCAGATGCGTGATGTCCCGTCCCTCGAACTCGATCTTTCCGGCGCTGGGCTCCAGCAGCCGCGTGATGAGGCGGCCCATCGTCGACTTGCCGCAGCCGGACTCGCCGACGACGCCCAGGGTCTCCCCCGCCCGCACGTCGAAGTCGATGCCGTCGACGGCCTTCACCGCGCCGACCTGGCGCTTGAGCAGGCCCTTGGTGATGGGGAAGTGCTTCTTCAGGCCGGAGACCCGCAGCAGCGCCTCACCGGGCTCGGGGTCGGCCTTCGTCATCACCGCGTCCGGCGCCTGCTGGGATGGGATCGTCATCTGCTCGTCCTCACTCACAGCTTCGGCGCGATCTCTTCGTTCCAGATCCGCTCCCGGTCCGCCTTGTCCATGTGGCACGCGGACCGGTGGCCGCCGCCCACGTCGCGCAGTTCGGGGCGTCGGGTACGGGTGACATTGCCCTTGGGCACGTCCGCGTACGGGCAGCGCGGGTTGAAGGCGCAGCCGTCGGGGACGTTGATCAGGCTGGGCGGGGAGCCCTTCACCGGGATGAGGCGCTCGGTCTGCTCGCGGTCGATGCGCGGCATCGAGCCCAGCAGACCCCAGGTGTACGGGTGCTGGGGCTCGTAGAAGACCTGCTCGGCCGTCCCGTACTCCACGCACCGGCCGCCGTACATCACCAGGATGTCGTCGGCGAGCTCGGCGACGACCCCGAGGTCGTGGGTGATGATGATGACCGCGGAGCCGAACTCCTTCTGCAGATCGCGGATCAGGTCCAGGATCTGCGCCTGCACGGTGACGTCGAGCGCCGTCGTCGGCTCGTCCGCGATGAGCAGTTCCGGGTTGTTGACCAGCGACATGGCGATCATCGCCCGCTGCCGCATGCCGCCGGAGAATTCGTGCGGGTAGCTGTTGACGCGCTGGTCGGGCTGCGGGATGCCGACCCGGTCCAGCAGCTCGACGGCGCGCTTCTTGGCCGTCTTCCTGTCCACGTCGTGGTGGACCCGGTAGGCCTCGACGATCTGATGGCCGATGGTGAAGTACGGGTGCAGCGCCGAGAGCGGGTCCTGGAAGATCATCGCCATCTCGCGGCCGCGCAGCTTGCGCACGTGGTCCGGGTCGCTGCTCAGCAGCTCCTGGCCGTCGAGCCAGATCTCGCCGGACAGCTGTGCCTTCCTCCGCCCGTACTGGCCGACGGTGTGCAGGCCCATGATGCCGAGCGACGTCACCGACTTGCCGGAGCCGGACTCGCCGACGATGCCGAGCGTCTTGCCCTTCTCCAGCTGGAAGGAGAGGCCGTCGACGGACTTCACCAGCCCGTCCTCGGTGGGGAAGTGGACCTTCAGGTCGCGTACTTCCAGGAAGGCGCGGGGAGGACGGGCGTCCGCCACGGGCTCACCGACCGCCGCCGTGCCGCTCTTGTGCGTTTCCGTCATGCGAGCCTCACTCGGGGGTCGATCACGCCGTACAGCAGGTCCACGATGAGGTTCGCGATGACGACGGCGGACGCGGTGATCAGCGTGACGCCGAGGATCAGCGGCAGGTCCTTCTCACTGATCGCCTTCAGCACGGCCTGGCCCAGGCCGGGCAGGCTGAACGTCGTCTCGGTCAGGATCGCGCCGCCCATCAGCGCCCCCAGGTCGACACCGAGAAGGGTGATGACGGGGGTCATGGTGGAGCGCATGGCGTGCTTGCGGATGACGACCGGCTCCCGCACGCCCTTGGCGCGGGCGGTGCGGATGTAGTCCTCGCCCATCACCTCCAGCATCGTGGCGCGGGTGAGCCGGGCGTACATGGCGCCGAAGAGGAAGGCGAGGGTCAGCCAGGGAAGGATCATCCCGCTGAACCAGTCGGGGAAGCTCTCCGCCATCGGCGTGTACTCGTTGCTGACCAGGCCCAGCCCGTAGGAGAAGATCGCCAGCGAGACGAGACCGGTGAAGTAGATCGGCAGCGAGACGCCGCCCAGCGCGAGGCTCATGGTCACGCGGTCCCAGACGCTGCCGCGGCGCAGCGCGGAGACGACGCCCGCGACCAGTCCGATGACCAGCCAGATGACGGCGGCACCGGCGGCCAGCTGCAGCGTGACCGGGAGGCGGTCGGCCAGGACCGGCCAGATCGCCTGCTCGGTCTTGAAGGAGTAGCCGAAGCACGGCGCGGAACAGTGGAGCGTGTCCCCGGCGCTGACGTAGTCGCGCCCGGCGACGATGCCCCGGAAGAAGTCGAAGAGCTGAACGAGGATCGGGTCGTCCAGGCCCAGCTTCTGCCGGATGCCCTCCAGCGCGGCCGCGTCGGACTGCTTGCCGGCGAACATCGTGGCGGGGTCGACCCCGGTCCACTCCGGGATCAGGAAGAAGATGCCGAAGACCGCCAGCATGACGACGACGAGCATCACTACGACGGCGAAAAGCCGCCTGATGAGATATGTGAGCACTGCTTCCGGCCCGGCGGCGGCCGGCGAACTCCCCGGAATCACCGGGGAGTTCGCCGGGCCAACGCTGAGGCCCTCACCTGCCCTTCGTGCCTAGCGGCGGGTGCGCCGGCGGAGCGGTCGGACGGTCACTTGACACCCAGCGTGGCGTAGTCGTACCTGCCACTGAACGCGTCGGTCGTGGAGATGTTCGTCAGGCGGCTGGAGCGCCAGATGATGTTCTTCTCGAACGTGAAGGGCAGGTAGTAAGCGCCCTTCATGACCTCGGCGTTGATCGCGGCGTACTTCTCCGCGGCCTTGTCCTTGTCGAGCTCCGCGATCGCGTCGGCGAACATCTTGTCGATCTTCGGGTCGTCGATCATGGCGTAGTTGTTGTTGCCGTTGTCCAGGATGTACTTGCTGTGCCACAGCGGCATGCCGTAACCCTGGCCGGACGGGAAGTCCGGGCCCCAACCCATGATGATGATCCCGTAGTTCTTCTTCTTGACGACGTCGGGGTTGCCGATGATGCCCGTCGTCTGCGCGCCGTCGTACTCGTCGACCTCGGCGGTGATGCCGATCTTCTTGAGCGACGCCTGCATGGCCTCGGCGGAGGCGACCTCGACCTGCTTGTTGTTGCGCACGGCGATGGTCGTCTTGAAGCCGTTCGGCTTGCCGCACTTCTTCAGCTCGGCCTTGGCCTTGGCGATGTCCGCCTTGCCCTCGTTCTTGGCGATGCCGTACGGGTCGTACTTCAGGTCCGAACCGGGCACCAGCGCGGGCAGCATGTTCGTGCCGATGTCACCGCCGGCGAGCGGGCCGCCGCGGGCGTTCTGGATCGACTTGTGGTCCGAACCGTAGATCATCGCCTTGCGGCAGTGGATGTTGTCGAACGGCTTCACCGTCTGCGGGAAGACCGCGTAACGGATGTAGCCCGTGCTCGGGTTGTCGATGTTGCCCTTGTGCTCCTTCAGGGCTGTCTGACGGCCTGCCGCCTCCATGCCGGTGGCGTTGATGTCCAGGTCGTAGTCGCCGTTGATGAGACGCTTGTCCATCTCGTCGGCGTTCGTCAGCAGCGTGAGCGTGATCTTGTCCGGAAGCGCCTTGCGGATGTTGTCCGAGGACTTCTTCCACTCCGGGTTGCGGACCAGCGTCAGCTTCTTGTTCGGCGTGTACGACTCGAACTTGTACGGGCCGTTGGAGAAGGGCTTCAGGCCGTACTTGGACTTGGTGTCCTTGTCCTTGCGCACCGGCGAGGCCGACGGCATCGCGAGCATCTGCTCGAAGTCACCGTTGCGCTTCGGCAGCTTGAAGACGATCTTCTTGTCGGTCGGCGTCTCGATGGCGTCGAAGCCGCCCTCGTCCTTGTAGGGACCCTTGTACTTGCCGTCCGGGTCGAGCGTGTCCTTGATGTAGATGGGACCGCCGGACAGCACGTCCTGCGCCCACTGCCGCTCGATGCCGTACTTGATGTCCTTGGAGGTGACGGGCTTGCCGTCCTCCCAGGTGATGCCGTCGCGCAGTTCGTACTCGTACGTCTTGCCGTCGTCGGAGATCTTCGCCTTCGACTTGGCGAGGTCCGGGACGAGTTCCGAGGACTCCTTGCCCGGCGCCGGCTTGCTCGTGATGAGGGTGCGGCTGTAGTAGCGCATGAAGTCCCAGGCGAAGCCGTAGTAGCCGCGCGTGGTGTCCCAGGAGTCGGCGTCCTGGGTACCGATGAACTTGAGCGTGCCGCCCTTCTTGTCCGACGCGTTGGCCAGCTTGCCGTTGGCCGCGTTGTAGCCGGGGGCCTTGCCCTCACTGTCGCTGTCGCTTCCGCCTCCGCAGGCGGCGGTGGACAGCAGCGCCGCGACCGCGACGGCCGACGCGGCGATTCTGCGCCTCGATGTGCGTTGGGTTGTCACGATCTCGAATCCTCCGTGTAGGTCACGGCCCGCACGGCTGCGCAGGCCCCGGGGGTCAGGACCTGCCGGCCCTGTGGGTGGGGGGTCAACGTGTCCCCTTGGGATCGAGCGCGTCGCGCACGCCGTCGCCGAAGAGGTTGAAGGAGAGAACGGTGATGAAGATGGCCACACCCGGCACCACCATGAACATCGGGTCCGCCTCGTAGTAGCGCACGGCCTGGGAGAGCATCTGCCCCCACGAAGCGGTCGGCGGCTTGACTCCCACACCGAGGAAGCTGAGCGCCGCCTCGGTGAGGATGTTGGTGGGGATCATCAGCGTCGTGTACACGGTGATCGGCGCGATCAGGTTGGGCAGCAGCTCCTTGAAGAGGATGTAGCGCCGCCCGGCGCCCAGGCTCCGCGCCGCCTCCACGTACTCCCGCTCGCGCAGGGAGAGCGTCTGGCCGCGGACGATGCGCCCGATGTACGGCCAGCCGAAGAATCCGATCACGAGGATCATCACGGTCAGCCGCACGCCCGTGCCCGTCAGCCCGAACATCTGGCTGGGCACCACGGAGATCAGCGAGATGATGAAGAGCAGCTGCGGGAAGGCCAGCAGCATGTCCATCACGCGGCTGATCGCGGCGTCGAGCCAGCCTCCGAAGTAGCCCGCGAGAGCGCCCAGTACGGTGCCGAAGACGACCGCGACCATGGCGGAGAGGAAGCCGACCAGCAGCGAGACGCGGGCGCCGTAGACGATGCGGCTGAAGATGTCCCGGCCGGTGCCCGGCTCGATGCCCAGCAGGTGCTCGCCGCTCATTCCGCCCAGCGCACCGATGGGCGTCTGGAAGAGCGGGTCGATCTTGTCCTCGTGGTGCTGGTCCGGCGGGTGGCCCAGCAGGCTCACGATCAACGGCGCGAAGACCGCCACCGCGATCAGCAGCAGGACGACGACGCCGCCGGTGAGGGCCAGTTTGTCGCGCTTCAAACGGTTCCACGCGATCCGTCCGAGAGACCGGCCTTCGATCGCCTCGCCGGTGGAATCGCCACCGAGCGCAGGATCGACGGGCGCGGTTTCCGCGGACGTGTCGTGCAGTGGTGCCGTCATCGTGGGGGACCCTCTCTCGGCCGGCGGTGACCGGCCACGCCCGCCGCTGTAGCGGCCAGTTCGCAAGCAGTGCCTACAGAAGGCCATCGGCCTCAACGGTCGGGAGTCTTCATCGGCCCCGCGATCACCCGCCAGTCCCCCTGGGGAAAGGATGCCTAACTGTGATGTGACGCGTCAGGTTCCGTTATACGAACGGAAGCTGGCGACTATCGGAGCCGGAACGGCCGGCGCACAACACCTCCCACCTGCGGCTTCTCACGGACCCCGGACCTCTACGCGCGTCGGCCCGCCGGCCCGCGCGGCGCCTCACGAGCCCCACGGGGCAGGGCAGTTGACCGCCGCCGCGGCCGCCTCCGAACCGCTCCCGGGACGGCCCTCGTTGGGCCCCGGAGGACCGGACGGAGGCCCCCTTTGCGGGCACACCCGGAGGGCTCGCGCGGCCGGAGCGGATGCACACGACGCGCACGAAACGGGCACCGCCGGTGCGGCGCTCCGAGTGGCGGCGCGCCCAGGGATCCCGCCGCGCGCTTCAGTACGCGCGCGGGCACCGGCACGTGCCCCGGGTGCGGCAGCGCACCGGGCGGCAGCGCACCCGGGGTGCCGGTGCGGGTGCCCGTGCGGGCGCGCGGGTCAGTACGGGCGCGGGTAGCCGTATCCCTGGCCGGGGCCGGCCTGCTGGGCCGCGTGGGCCGCGGGCACGTCCCGGTCGAAGAAGGGCCGGGAGTTGCGGCGGAGCCACATCGCCACAGGATCGAAGTCGTCCGACATCGCGACGCTCGAGACGGGCAGCCCCTCGGGAACGGCGGCCACCGACTCACGCATCATCTGCTGCGCCGACTCCACGGCATGACGGCCCGTGTCGTAGAGATCCAGGCCGATCGCCAGATAGGCGGCGCCGAGCGCGGGCTGGACCCAGCAGCGGCGCAGCGAGCGCACGGCCGGCGTGCGGTGCGCGTTCTGGCTGAGCAGCGCGTAGAACTGGGCGACGTCCAGGTTCGGTTCGGTGATGCGGAGCGGGCCGGCGGGAAGCTGGCCGAGGCCCAGGGCGACGCGGCGCAGGTCGAGCCACGGGACGCCGACACCGCCTCCCGGCGCGTGCGGGTTCAGCCAGATCCCCCACCGCTCGGGGAAGAGGGCCGCGGCGATCTCGCGGCCGGTCACCACTTCGTGCGCGCGGTCCCAGCCGGACGCCGCCAGCTCCTGCTGCGAGGTCACGCAGGGTGCGTAGCCGTACCCGCCGACCTCCATGTTCCCGTACTGGGCGTCGGGCGAACCCGGCTGTCCGTTCCAGAGCAGCATCCACACCTGGCTGTCGGCGAGCGCATCGAGCAGCGACTCGTAAGTCTCGTACCTCCCCGGCGTCACCTGCCCCAGCAGCTGCTCGAGGCCCGCACCCGCGCTCACCTGGCCGCCCTTTCTCCGCTGCCGCCCCGCCCGCTCGCCGCGCTCGCACGGCCCGCCGGGAAGCGGTCCTGCTCGATGATCTGCTCCGGGCCCGCCCACGCGGCCCTCCCCGTTGTCCCCGTCATCAAACCAGCTTACGAGCAGGGACCGACATCACGCCTCGTCCCGCAGCGCTAGACCTCAGGTGCGAGAAGCAGGTACGAGAAGGCCGCTCGCGGTCGGCGCACACGGCCTCAGGCCCGCGTGTAGAAGGGGCGCACGCACTGGCGCATCCACTCCACGACCGGGTCCTGCGCCGCGTCCAGCAGTACGAGCTGCACGAGCCATTCCACGGGGACGCGGCCCAGCGCGCGGCCCAGGGCGTCGTGCGCGGCCTGGCGGACCCCGGGATCGAGGTCGTCGAGTTCGATGCCGACGAACAGCGCCGGGGCCTCGCCCTCGATGCTGGCCAGAGCGCGCCGGGCGGTCCGCACGGCGGGCAGCGTCGAGAACTCGCCCGCGGCGGCGCCGAGGAAGTCCACCGGCTCCTCCTGCCAGTCCGGCTCGTAGAGCCGCACCCGCGCTCCCCTGGCCACGCCCCAGGACGCCTGCTCGCCGGGGGTGTTGGCGCACAGCTCGGCGACCGCCTCGGGCGGCAGCGGCATCCCCACGGTGCCCTCGGGGTTCACGGCGATGCCCACCTGGGGCGGCAGCCCGCGGGCGAACTCCCGGGCGGGAGCGACCGTGAAGGACATGTGGTTCCCGACCACGTGCAGGAACTGCTGCTCGGAGCTGAAGACGGGGACATAGGGCGCCCCGTCCAGCTCGACGGTCGGCAGGTCCAGCGCGGCGCTCGCGGGGCCGCCGCCCTCCGGCAGGGGCACCCAGACGCTGCTGCGGGCGAGCACTTCCAGCAGCCGGGCGCCCGCGTTGGGCACGTCGAGGGAGGCCGCGAGGGTTTCCTCCAGCTCGTTGCCGGGCCAGCCTCCGCCGTGGCCCGGTCCGTACTGCTGCGGAATGGTCATGGCGGCAACCCTAGAGGAGCTTTCGAACAGCTCGGTCACAGGGAGCTGTTGTAGGTGACGGGAGGCGGGCGGACGGGGCGGCGCACGTCTCCGGGGACCCGGCGCGGAGGGTGGCCGTACGTGGACGGGCCCGCCGTACGACGGCCCGCGTTCACGTATGGCCACCCTCCGGTTGCGCAGTGCGACGGGCCTGCGAATCGTGGGCACAGTCCCATCGCCTTGCACCGCCTTCGGAGGAACTGCACAATGCGCGCCACCAACGCGGCGTACGCCGCACTCACCCTCGCGCTCACGGGATCCCTGGCCGCCGGCCTCGCCGGCCCGGCCGCCGCCGCCCCCCACGCCCCGACCGCCGCCGGAAGCCGGGCACACGCCTCCGCGCAGCACGACGCGGACCACGTCCACGTACTGCGCCTCCGCGCGCTGGGCGGCCTCGGCCGGCTGTCCGGGCTGGCGAACTCGTCGGTCGAGGTCCAGAACAACACCAGGGAGATGACGCCGGAGCAGCGGCGGCAGCTCGACTCGCAGCTGCGGGACGTCCGGGAGTACGTGGCTGAGTTCCGTACCGCGCGGACCCTGCCGGCGACCGGTGAGGGGAGGAAGCGCGACGGGAAGAAGGCCCTCCTCACCGCCCGCGCCGCGGACGGCTTCCAGACCTCCGTGGAGCGGCTGTCCGGCGACCGCCCGGGCAGCGCGAAGGCCCGCGAAGCGGCGTCGAAGGCACTGCTCCACCGGCTGGAGGCGCTCAACACCGCGGCGCTGAAGGACCTCGGGATCGTCAGCGAGAAGGACGCCCGGGACGGTTCCGCGCCGAGGTCGGCGGTGACGACGACGCTGATCGACCGTCAGGCCCTCACCCCCGACCGTCTGGAGCGGTACGACGACCTGTCCGACGAGGTCGGCGATCTGCTGGAGGACGTCCAGGAGACGCCGGACGGACGGCTCTCCCAGGAGGACGCCGACGAGCACGGGCAGGACATCCGGGAAGAGCTGTCGGAGCTGCGCGACCGGAGCGGGGACCGCGAGTACGCGGCCCTCGACGCGCTGGAGGGGCGCGCCGAGGCGCTGCTGGACAGCTCGCGGGACGGTGACACGCGGCGCAGCCGCGCGGAGGCCCGCCGCCTGGCACGGGAGACGGTGCGGCTGCTCGCCACGGCTCCCGGCGGACGGGCCGGCGCGTACGAGGACGCGGAGCGGGACCGCCCGGACGGCGGGGACGGCGTGCGGCAGTGGACGGGGAGGCTGCTCTCCTCGCTGCTGGGCTGAGGAGGATGCGCCCGGCCGCCCCGTCGTTCCCGGCGGACGGCGGGGCGGCCGGGCGCATCGTTCACGAGTCCCGGCCCCGGCTCATTGCTTGACGGGGCCGCACCCCTGCCGCTCGGCGTGCTGGTCGAAGGCCACTCCGCGCAGCGCCGCGGCGGCTTCCCGGTCCAGCAGCACCACGGACGCGCATCCGCGCGGCAGGCGCCCGGTCTCGGCGTCGGCGAGGAGTTGCCGCACGGCCCTGCGGTGCCGGAGGAAGGCGTAGTCGGAGACGCGCCGCCCCCGCTGCTCCTGACCGGCCAGGGCGGCCGACGGCGGTACGTCGAGAAGGACGAGGTGCATCGCCCGCCCGCGCCTGCGCGAGTCCCTCCCCAGCCAGTTGCGCACCCAGCTCTGGCTTCCGCAGTCGTGCACGATGACGCTCGCGCCCGAGGCCAGCGCGGCGCGCAGCCCCGCGTAGTGCGTGAGCCGGACCAGCGGCCGGTAGACGGCGTAGGGGAGCCAGCGGGGCAGCAGGGCCGACCAGCGCTCCCGTGCGTCCTGGGAGTCGATGCGGCGGACCGTGTCCGCCACGGCCACGACGCGGCGGATCAGCGTCGACTTCCCGCTCCCGGGGAGTCCGGAGACCACCACCCTGTCGCCGGTGGGGAAGCGCAGCGTCCGTCTCGACGAAGTGCCGCGCAGATCGTGCCGGACGACCGGCGTGGACGCTTTCGTGGCGGAGGCGGCCCGCCCCTGCCGGGAGCCGGCTTGGGAGTATCCCCAGCCCGTCACCGTCGCGTACGTACTGCGCAGGCTGCCCACCTGATCGCCCTCCCCGAATAACGCCGCCGTACAGCGGCTCGCTCCGAGAGTGTCAAGAAACGGTAATGCGCATCAAGGCGGCGATTACCCCCCTGCGGGCGGCCGTTGGCCGTGCGCGGCCGGACCCTGCCCGCTCCCCCGCTGTTCTGCCCGCTGTCCGCACCGTCGACGCGTCTTCCGTGCCGTGCCATGATGTGCGGGCCAACTGCATACCGGCCGTTTGAATCCACGCGGGAGAGTTCCCGGCCGCGCGCAGCGCGCGGGCCCGCCGGGGCGCCGAAGGAGCAAGTCCTCCCTTGAATCTCTCAGGCACCGATACCGCGCAGGACGAGGCAGATCTGAAAAGCGGGCCGCCGCCGTGCGGCTCCACCCAAGGTGCAAGCCACCCCTTCTCAGGGCTCGTGGCGAACCTCTCAGGTTCCGATGACAGATGGGGAGGACATCCGCGTCACCGAGTCACGGGAGCCTGACATGAGCGACACCAGCGAGACCGCCGCGGGCGGCCGCCCCCGCACCACCGCCCTGGACGCCACTCACCGTGCGCTCGGCGCGACGATGACCGACTTCGCGGGCTGGGACATGCCGCTGCGGTACGGCAGCGAGCGCGACGAGCACGTCGCCGTGCGCACCCGCGCGGGGCTGTTCGACCTCTCCCACATGGGCGAGATCGCCGTCGAGGGCGCGCAGGCGGGCGAGCTGCTGGACTACGCCCTGGTGGGCAACCTCTCGGCGCTGAAGGCGGGCCGCGCCCGCTACACGATGATCTGCGACGGTCAGGGCGGCATCCTCGACGACCTGATCGTCTACCGCACGGGCGAGCAGCGGTACATGGTCGTGGCGAACGCCGCCAACTCCCAGGTCGTGCTGGACGCGTTGCACGAGCGCAGCACGGGCTTCGACGCGACGGTCCGCGACGACCGGGACGCCTACGCGCTGATCGCCGTGCAGGGCCCGGAGGCCGCCGGCATCCTCAAGGCGCTCACCGACGCCGACCTGGACGGCCTGAAGTACTACGCGGGCCTGCCGGGCACCGTCGCCGGGCGCGAGGCGCTCATCGCCCGTACCGGCTACACCGGTGAGGACGGCTTCGAGCTGTTCGTATCGCCCGCCGACGCCGTCGCGGTCTGGGAGGCGCTCACCGAGGCGGGCGCCCCGGTGGGGCTGGTGCCCTGCGGGCTGAGCTGCCGTGACACGCTCCGCCTGGAGGCCGGCATGCCGCTGTACGGGCACGAACTGTCCACGGCGACAACGCCGTTCGACGCGGGGCTCGGCCGCATCGTGAAGTTCGAGAAGACCACCAACGACGGCTCCTTCGTGGGCCGTGAGCCCCTGGAGGCCGCCGCCGCGCGTGCCGAGCAGGCGCCCCCGCGGAAGCTTGTCGGCCTCGTCGCGGAAGGCCGCCGGGTGCCGCGCGCCGGATACACCGTGGTCTCCGCCGCGGACGGCTCGGTCATCGGCGAGGTGACCTCCGGGGCTCCCTCGCCGACTCTCGGCAAGCCGATCGCCATCGCCTACGTCGACGCGGCACACGCCGAGCCCGGCACGGAGGGCGTCGCGGTGGACATCCGCGGCAAGCACGAGCCGTACGAGGTCGTGGCGCTCCCCTTCTACAAGCGGCAGCGCTGAAGCCCAGGCGGGCCGGGGTCGCCGATCCCACAGTGCCGGGTGTCGTGGCCGCGGCGCCGCCTGGGAAGGATCACCTCCGTGCCCGGCCGCCCCGGGTCCGCAGGTCCGGGCGTGCGGCGCCCGTCCCACTGGCCAAGACCGTTTTCCTCGTCCCCCTCACATCCAGGAGAATCGCACCATGAGCAACCCCCAGCAGCTGCGTTACAGCAAGGAGCACGAGTGGCTGTCGGCCGCCGAGGACGGCGTCTCGACGGTCGGCATCACCGCGCACGCCGCGGACGCCCTCGGCGACGTCGTCTTCGTCCAGCTCCCGGAGGCGGGCGAGTCCGTCACCGCGGGCGAACCCTGCGGTGAGCTGGAGTCGACGAAGTCGGTGAGCGATCTGTACGCACCGGTCTCCGGCGAGATCACCGAGATCAACCAGGACGTCGTCGACGACCCGGCCCTCGTCAACTCCGCACCCTTCGAGGGCGGCTGGCTGTTCAAGGTACGGCTCTCGGACGAGCCGGAAGGGCTGCTCTCCGCCGAGGAGTACACCGCCTTCGCCTCCGGCAGCTGACCGCGCGCCGCGCCCGCCCCATCCGCCCGAGTCCCCGCCCACTGCCCGCCACAGTGCCTGCCCGGCCCGCCACTAGGGATGGTTCCATGTCGCTTCTGAACAGCTCGCTCCACGAGGTGGACCCGGACGTCGCCGCCGCGGTCGACGCCGAACTCCACCGCCAGCAGTCCACCCTCGAGATGATCGCCTCGGAGAACTTCGCTCCGGTCGCCGCCCTGGAGGCCCAGGGGTCGGTCCTCACCAACAAGTACGCCGAGGGCTATCCGGGCCGCCGCTACTACGGCGGCTGCGAACACGTCGACGCCATCGAGAACATCGCCCGTGAGCGCATCAAGACGCTCTTCGGCGCCGAGGCCGCGAACGTGCAGCCGCACTCCGGCGCCTCCGCCAACGCCGCCGCGATGTTCGCGCTGCTCAAGCCGGGCGACACGGTCATGGGCCTCGACCTGGCGCACGGCGGGCACCTCACCCACGGCATGAAGATCAACTTCTCCGGCAAGCTCTACAACATCGTCGCCTACCGCGTCGACGAGGAGAGCGGCCGGGTCGACATGGACGAGGTCGAGCGGCTCGCCCGCGAGCACCGCCCGCAGATGATCATCGCCGGCTGGTCCGCGTACCCGCGCCAGCTCGACTTCGCCGCCTTCCGCCGCGTCGCGGACGAGGTCGGCGCGCTGCTGATGGTCGACATGGCGCACTTCGCCGGCCTGGTCGCCGCGGGGCTGCACCCCTCGCCCGTGCCGTACGCGGACGTCGTCACCACCACGACGCACAAGACGCTCGGCGGCCCGCGCGGAGGCGCGATCCTCTCCAAGCAGGAGTTCGCGAAGAAGATCAACAGCGCGGTCTTCCCGGGCCAGCAGGGCGGTCCGCTGGAGCACGTCATCGCGGCGAAGGCCGTCTCCTTCAAGGTCGCGTCGAGTGACGAGTTCAAGGAGCGCCAGCAGCGCACCCTGGACGGCGCCCGGCTGCTCGCCGAACGGCTCCTGAAGCAGGACGCGGTCGACGCGGGAATCTCCGTGCTCTCCGGCGGCACCGACGTGCACCTCGTCCTGGTCGACCTGCGCAACAGCGAACTGGACGGCCAGCAGGCGGAGGACCGGCTCCACGAGATCGGCATCACGGTCAACCGGAACGCGGTGCCCAACGATCCCCGGCCGCCCATGGTCACCTCCGGCCTGCGCATCGGCACGCCCGCGCTGGCCACCCGCGGCTTCCAGGAGGAGGATTTCCGGGAGGCCGCCGACATCATCGCCGAGGCGCTGCTGCCGACCTTCGACGAGGAGAAGGGGAAGGCGCTGGGCGCACGCGTCAGCGCTCTCGCGGCCAAGCACCCGCTCTACCCCGGGCTGGGCAAGTAGCCGGGAGCGGGTGACCTCACGCCGTGGGGCGGCGCCGTGACACGGCGCCGCAACCGGAGGGCACGCCGCAGGCATACCGCCGCGGCGTCCCTCCGGGTCGGCACCGGAGGCGGCGCCGGCCACTGCCGCCGGGGGCCCGCCGCCGCACTCCAGCGCACCGAACCGAACCGCACGCAAGGAAAGGAGGCCGCCGCCATGGCGATCTCCGTCTTCGACCTCTTCTCCATCGGCATCGGCCCGTCCAGCTCCCACACGGTCGGACCGATGCGCGCAGCCCGCATGTTCGCCCGGCGACTGAAGAACGAGGGCGTCCTGGCGCACACCGCGTCGGTGCGGGCGGAGCTGTTCGGTTCGCTCGGTGCGACGGGGCACGGGCACGGCACCGCCAAGGCCGTGCTGCTGGGGCTGGAGGGCGAGACCCCGCGCGACGTCGACGTGGAGACAGCCGACGAGCGGGTCGAGGCCGTGCGCTCCTCGAAGCGGCTGCGGCTGCTGGCGGCGGACATAGGGGACGCCCACGAGATCGCGTTCGACGAGCAGTCCCAGCTCCTCCTGCACAGGCGCAAGTCGCTCCCGTACCACGCCAACGGGATGAAGCTCTTCGCCCACGACGCGTCCGGCGGCCTGCTGCTGGAGAAGACCTACTACTCGGTGGGCGGCGGCTTCGTCGTCGACGAGTCCGTCCTCGACGAGGGGGACGGCGCCGCCAGCCCCATCAAGCTCGACGACACCGGGCTGCGCCATCCGTTCCGCACGGGCGACGAACTGCTCCGCCTGACCCGTGAGACGGGCCTGTCCATCTCCGGGCTGATGCTGGAGAACGAGAAGGCGTGGCGCACGGAGGAGCAGATCCGGGCCGACCTCCTGGAGATCTGGCGCGTCATGCAGGAGTGCGTGCGGCGCGGCCTCAGTCGCGAGGGCATCCTGCCCGGCGGGCTCAAGGTGCGCCGCAGGGCCGCGACGGCCGCCCGCCAGCTGCGCGCCGAGGGCAGCCGCGAAGTGCACGCGATGGAGTGGCTGACGCTCTACGCGATGGCGGTGAACGAGGAGAACGCGGCAGGCGGACGGGTCGTCACCGCGCCGACGAACGGCGCCGCCGGGATCATCCCGGCGGTGCTGCACTACTACACCGAGTTCGTGCCCGGCGCCGACGAGGACGGCATCGTGCGGTTCCTGCTGGCCGCCGGCGCGATCGGACTGCTGTTCAAGGAGAACGCGTCGATCTCGGGCGCCGAGGTCGGCTGCCAGGGCGAGGTCGGCTCGGCCTGCTCGATGGCCGCGGGCGGCCTCGCCGAGGTGCTGGGCGGCGGTCCCGAGAAGGTGGAGAACGCAGCGGAAATCGGCATGGAGCACAACCTCGGGCTGACCTGCGACCCCATCGGCGGCCTCGTCCAGATCCCCTGCATCGAGCGGAACGGCATGGCGGCGGTGAAGGCCGTCACCGCCGCCCGGATGTCGCTGCGCGGGGACGGCCGCCACCATGTCTCCCTCGACAAGGCCATCAAGACCATGAAGGCCACCGGCGCCGACATGAAGGTCAAGTACAAGGAGACGGCGCGGGGCGGGCTGGCCGTGAACGTCATCGAGTGCTGAGGAGTTTCCGCGCGGAGAGCCCCGTACCCGCCCTCACCGTCCCGGATCTGCACGTGGTGATGCGTTGTGCGTCGTGCACGGTCACCTGTGCGCCTTGCTGAGCTGCCATATGACTGGGGGAATCGAACCCCCCGCGCTGCTCTCCACGCGCCAGGAGAGGCCGGATGAACCGCCGGCCGCGGTGTGTGCACGCCTCCGGTACGACTACCTGCTCCGCGTCGTTCCTCGCCCTCAGTCCAGGAGATCCGCCTCCCAGTTCGCCCGTTGGATGCGCATGTCGAGTTCGCGCAACTCCCTTGCCAGCACGTCGGCTTGAGCGCGCAGCTCCGCTACCGGGAGCGCGGACAACATGATCAGCTCGGATCGCAGCTGGCGGGCGATACCCCGCTGATCCCGCCCGACCGCGGCATCCGCGGCAGCTGTGATCACCGAGTGCCGCAGCCGGAGCACGTCCCTGCGCGCCAGGGCGTCGGTGATGGTGCCGTCCTCACCGATCAGCACGGTGGCGTTGGTCCTGTTGATCCGGCGGATCAGCGACTCGAGCGTGTCGAGGACGTCGTTCGCCTCCGCCAGCAGCCGGGCGGAGTCCTCCGGAGGGGTCTCGCCCTCCTGGTACCGCGCGCTGCTCACCGCGCGGGTACGCAACTGCTCCACCCGCCGCGTTGCGTCCGCGCGCTCGGCCAACGCCTCTGCGAGCTTCAACTGCCTCTGCCTTCCCCGTTGCTGGCTCATTCCGCACAAGTATGCGGGCGTACAACATCGTCACGCACCCGGGTTTCGGCCAGGTCGGCCGCAGATGTCCTCGACGAGCGGTGGACGGCCAGGGACGGTGAACGCCCGGAACGGTGAACGCCCCGCCCGGCCGCCGGGCGCGGGGAGCGCACGCACTGGCCCGGTCGGAGGTGTCTCCGGGTGCGGTGGCCCCCGCCGCGGTGCAGCCTGATACCGGGCGGAACGACGCCGGCCCCTCCCCTCCAGCCACCGGCGGCCGCCCGCAGGAGGGACGCCATGACCCAGTGGAACCGGCCGGACCAGCCCCCGCACCATCCGCACCGCCGCAAGAAGTCCGGCAAGGGGAAGATCCTGGGCTTCGGCTGCCTCGGCCTGATCGCCGTGATCGCCCTCGTCGTCGTCATCACCTTCGTGGCCATGGGAGGTGAGGAGAGCGGCGGGCCCGCCCCGGACGAGACGTCGGCGACGCCGACCGAGCGCAGCCCCGAGCCGACGGCCGAGGACACGGCGAAGAGCTACGGCGACGGGGACTACACCGTCGGCAGGGACATCCCGGCGGGCACGTACGAGAGCGCCGGCGCGAAGGACGACGTCGTCGAGGGCTGCCTCATCACCACCGAGCCGAAGGGCGACAAGATGCCGCAGGCCAAGACCGCCGACCGGAACGAGCGGATCATCATCACCCTGTCGGCCGGGGACGGCACGCTCACCGTGCAGGGTTGCGAGCCGCTGCGGCGCCGCTGACACCGCCGCCCGCGAGCCGCTGGCCGCCCCGCCCGTCCGGTCAGGGGCCCGACGGGACGGAGCGGCGGCGGAGCTCAGATCCAGCCGAAGCGGCGCGCGGCGTGCACGGCTTCGTGCCTGTTGGCGACCTCCAGCTTCCCCATGATGTCCGAGAGGTAGTTGCGTACGGTCCCCGGGCGCAGAGCGGCCCGCTGGGCGATCTCCCCGATCGGAGCCCCGTCCGCGGCCAGGGTGAGGATGTCCGCCTCGCGCCGCGTGAGCGGCGAGTCCCCCGAGGAGAGCGCGTCCGCGGCCATGTCCGGGTCGACGTACTGGGAGCCCCGGTGGACGTCCCTGATGATGTCCGCCAGCCGCTGCGCGGAGGTCGTCTTGGGGACGAAGCCCCTCGCTCCCGCCTTCAGCGCGGACTTGAGGTATCCGGGTGCCGCGTGTGACGTGAGCACCATGCAGCGGGGGGCGGGCACGGCACTCTGCAGGTCGCGGGTGACGGTGATGCCGTCCTTGCCGGGCATGTGCAGGTCCAGGACGCAGACGTCCGGACTGCGGGTGCCGGCGAGTTCCAGCGCCGTCGTGCCGTTGTCGGCCTCGGCCACCACTTCGATGTCGTTCTCGAGGGAGAGCAGGGCCGAGAGGGCCCCGAGGATCAGCTTCTCGTCATCGGCCAGTAGGACGCGTATTGCCACGGCTCAGTCCTTCCCGGAGTGGGAGCGGGTGCGTTGCGATGGGAGGGCTCGATACGTGGTCGGCGGCACGGCCGGCCGGCAGTGCGGTCGTCCGGTGTCGCCGCCACGCGGTCCAGCCCCGCGGTCGTACCGTCCCCTGGCCGGTGGGGGCGGAACGCACAGCCCGGCCGACGCCGGGCTCCCCGCGGGCGCGTCCATCCCCGGAACGCGCCGCGAAGTTGCGGGGGAGAGAGTGCGGGTGAGCGGCGCTACGGCGTTCCCGCAGCGAGGAGCGCCTGCCCGTGCATCTCGCCGCCGTGTGCCCGTGGGAGGACGCCGCCAGCGGGAGGCCCGGCAGCGCCTCGGACGCCCGGGGGACCACCTGACGCCCTTCGCGTGGCGCCGCGGCGCTCCGGGGCGCGGGCTTGTGACGCGTGCTCAGTCTCGGTGGTTCTCACGCGTCAATTCTCGTCAGCCGCCCGGATCTGGAGCGTGAGGAGGTTCATCAAACACCTTGCCGAATGTCACAACCGCCCCATGACAGATGCCAGTTAAGCGGAGAAAGCTCCTCCGCATATGGACACGGGAGGCACGCCCGATGGTGTGGCGTCGGTCACATTCCGCTCCGCGAAGCGCTCCGGCCCCGTCTCCACAACCTCAAATCCCATGCTCAAGGCATGAGTTGACTCATGGCACGCCCTGACACCTGTCATGCGCGGCCCGTGACCGACGTCAGACAAGCGGAACAGGCCTGTCCGTTCGTGCTGTGATCCGCGTCATACGCACCCCGGTTCGGTGCTGCTTTCATCCCCTCCGTGACCGGCGTCACTCGTTACCGGTGGTAGAGGTAGCCGGGGCCGGGATCCCTCTCGTTCACGTGACATCACGGGGGCCGGGGTGAAGAAGGAAGTCTCTCTCACACAAGGAGCGATCACTATGCGCGAGATCATCGTGAAGGCCGAGCCGAAGCTGTCGGAGTCGGACAAGGGCCAGGTCGTCGTGCCCCAGGGCCCCGTCCTGGCGACCCCGGTCGCCGCCGCCACCGTCGCCTTCGCGACCGGCGTCGCCGTCACCAAGGCCGTCGGCTGAACTGACGCCGCGTGGCCCGAGCTTCCCACGGGCCCGGCAGCAGCCTGACGTTCGGGAGGGGCCTGTGTGCAGTCGAAGTGCACACAGGCCCTTTCCGTAGAGGATACGCCGCACTTCACGGCGGGTGCGCCCCGGAGACGCACCGCCGACGGGTCGACTCCGCGCCCGCGGCGCTGCGTTCGGCGCCCGCACACACACGTCCCGCCCGAGCCGCCTTCCGTGACGGCGGTCGACGGGATGCCGCGTCCGCCGTACTCGGCCACGGCCGGCTCCGTCACGTCACCGAGCTTCCGACACCACGAGGGGGATACGAACATGCGAAGGAACACAGGGCCTCTGCGCCGGCTCGCCCGCACCGTGCTGAAGCCCCCGAGCCTGTCACGCGACCGCGCCATCGGCATCTCCGAACGCCTGGGCGCGCTCACCACGCTGAACTCCTCCCTCGAATACCTGACGCAGAGGAAGCAGACCGACGCGGGCGGCATGAACGACTGGGAGATCCTCCGCGACGCCCAGCGCGGACGCAGTCCCCTCCTGCGCAAGGTTCTCGACGGCGTCTCCGACCGCCGTGTCACCACCGCCGTCCACGCGAGCAGGGCAGCGGTGGCCGCGGCCCTCCTGATGCCCGGGAACCAGAGGTGGCGCGGCGCCGCGAACCTCTACCTCTCGGCGACGGGGATGCTCTCCTACCCCCGCCACCTGTACGGGACCGACGGAACCGACCAGGTCTCCCTCACGGTGCAGGGCGCCACCGGCGCCGCCCGGCTCGTCAGGTCGGAAGAGGCCAAGGACGCCCTGATCTGGTACGTCGCGGTGCAGTCCAACCTCTCCTACGCCGTCTCGGGCTGGGTGAAGCTCTTCGGCAAGTCGTGGCGCGACGGCTCCGCCCTGCCCGGCGTGATGCGGACGCGCACGTACGGCCACCGCGGCATGTGGTCCTGGACCCAGAAGCACCCGACGGCGGCGAAGTACCTGACCCACTCCGTGCTCGCCCTCGAATGCGGCTTCCCCGTGCTGTACGCCTTCGGGGGACGCCTCGCCCGCCCCGTGCTCGGGTCGGCCGTGCTCTTCCACGGGGCGAACGCCTACCTGATGGGGCTCGGGCGGTTCCTCACCGCCTTCCCCTCCATGCACCCCCTCGTCGCCTACACGGCCGTGCCCAGGACGCACCCCTCCGGCGCGAAGCGGGACGACCGCATGCTGCCCGTCGTCGCCGCCGCTCTGGCCGCGGCGGCCGGCAAGGCCGTGGTCACGGCGGTGCAGCGGCGGTCCCGCGTCCTCGAGGGTCCGCCGGACTGCCGTACGCACACGGCGAGTTCGGGCAACCGGCTGCAGTACCGCGTACACGCACAGGGCGACGCGGGCAAGCCGGTCGTGGTCTTCGAGACCGGCCTGGCAGCCACACCCGAGCACTTCTCCTGGATGACCGGCCACCTCGGATCGGGCACCGGGCTGGGGCTCGTCTCCTACGCCCGCGCCGGCTACGCGGGCTCCGTCCGCGAGGCCGCGGGCGCCTACCGCATCCAGGAATCGGTGGAGGACCTGGTCGACCTGGTCGGTGCCACGGTCGGCGCGGGGCGCAAGGTGATCCTGGCCGGGCACTCGCTCGGCGGCGAGATCGCGCGGCGCGCCGCGCCGCTGCTGGGAGACCGGCTGGAGGGCGTGGTGTACCTCGACTCCTCCCACCCCGACGAGCTCAACCGCTCCCCGCAGCAGTCCGAGAGCTCGCCGCGGCTCAGGGAGCTCTTCACGCAGATGACGTGGTACCTCCGCTCGGGCAGCGGCGCGCTGCTCAGCCGTCCCGATTGGGTCGACGATCTGCCCGTGCACACCAGGGAGCGCGCCTTCGCCCAGTACTGCGACAGCAGGCTGTGGTCGGCGGCGGCGCGTGAATGGAACGCGGTGGAGGCGGAGTTCAGCGAGTTCAGCGGCGGCCTTCCGCCGGCACCGGGCCGGGGCCTGGTCGTCTCCGCCCAGGCGACGGTCGACCGGGATGCCGAACAGCTGCTCATGCACGACGAGTTGGCCAAGTCCCATCAGGGCGGGGCGTCTTCGGTCGTCATCGAGGGCGCCACGCATGACGGGCTGCTGTCCTCGGCGGAGTACGCGATCCGCGCCGCGAGCGCCATCGCCGCGTTCGCCGCCGGGAGCGGCACGTCCGCCGGATCCGCCGGATCCGCCAGCGAGCAGGAACAGGACGGGCAGGAACAGGACGAGCAGGAAAGGGCCTCGAAATGAGCCTCGCCGCCACGCTGCGGGACGCGGTGCGTGGCCCGGGCGCGGGATGGCGCCTCGCCGGCGCCGCCCTGATCGCCACCACGGTCGCCGCTCAGCACCCGCATCAGCTCTTCAACCGCATCCGGACGAGGGACCCGCTGAGCGTCGTCCCCAATTGGCGGTTCTTCGCCCCGCATCCGGCGATACACGACTCCCACCTGCTCTACCGGACCCTCTCGGCCGACGACGAGACGTCGGACTGGACGCAGCTGTCGCTGACGCCCGACCGCACGGTGCAGCACGCGATCTGGTTCCCCGACCGCAGGCTCGGCAAGGCGATCTTCGACGTGGGCGACGAGATCCTCCGCAACCTGCCGGAGGGCTTTCCGGTCGTGACGAAGCTTCCCTCGTACCGCACGCTCGTGAACTACCTGCGCCGCGAGATCCGCGAGTCCGCGGAGGGTACGCGGGCGAAGGGTTTCCAGTTCGCCTTCGCCCGCTCCACCGGCTACGACATGAGCGAGGAGCCGGAGATGATGTTCATCTCCCCCTATACCCCGATGGACCCGGTCCCCAGCCACGTACGGGCGGGTTGACCGGCGCTCCTCGGGAAGAGGGGCGCGCGTGCCCGGGGCCCCGCCCCCCGTCGGGGAGACCCGGGACGCGCGCCCCGCCTGCGCAGGACGCAAACGCTCGCGCACGCCGGAGGCGCGGCGGACGTCGGAGGCGCGGCGGACGTCGTACGGGCCGCGGACGTCGTACGGGCCGCGGACGTCGGACACGGAGCGCGGTCCGGCCGGCCGGCAGGGACGGAGAACAGCGAGCTGTCCCCGTAGGTGGCGGTCACCTGCCGCAGGCGGGAGGACCCGACGCCCGGCGCCGCAGGCGGGCGTCCGCGGGCCAGGCTCCCGCCGCGCGGGCCCCGTCCGGGCTCGCCCCGTCCTCCCGGTGCGCGGCCCTCACCGGCGGTGTACAGAAGAGGTATGGCGCTACGGTTCGTTGATCTTCGGCGGTCCCCGCGGGCGGCGGTGCTCCTCCCGGTCGCGCTGCTGATCACGATCGTGGTGGTCGACGTCCTCGCGCCTCCCCACATCCATCTGGGCCCCCTGCTGGTCGCAGCGCCCGCGATCACGCCGGCCTTCGGCGGCGCCCGCCTCACCGCCTTCGTCGCCGTGCTCGCGGTGGCGGCACAGGCGGTCATCGCGGTGCTCCGCGACGATCGCCAGCTCTTCTCGGCCAACCACCAGGCGCAGATCGTCGCGCTGGTCGTGGTGGGCGCCAGCCTCGTGCTGTTCTGCCTGCTGCGCGAGCGGCGGAACCGGGAGCTGCGGCAGGTCCGCCACGTCTCCGAGACGGCCCAGCGCCTCATCCTCAGACCGCTGCCCAAGAGGATCGGCCCCCTCAGGGTCGCCTCCCTGTACCTCGGCGCGGAGGCCGAGGCCCGTATCGGCGGCGACGTGTACGCCGTCGAGCGCACCGACTCCAGTACCCGCCTGCTCATCGGCGACGCCCGCGGCAAGGGCATGCCCCTCGCCGGTGAGGCCGCGCTGCTGCTCGACGCGTTCCACCTCGCCGGGCACCGCCAGGCGCCCCTCGACGCGCTGGCGGCGCATCTGAACAGCAGCGTCACGTGGAGCCTCGCCGACGGCGCCGAGAGCGACGAGCCCGGCGAAAGCTTCATCACGGCCGCGATCGTCGAAATCCCTGACGAGGACGACACGGTCCGCATGGTCGACTGCGGTCACCCTCCGCCCATCCTCGTGCGCGACGGCCGCGTGTCCACCGTCGAGGCCCCCCGCCCCGCGCCTCCCATGGGCCTCGGCGAACTGTCCGCCGCGCACTTCCACGTGGAGGAGTTCACCCTCGGCGCCGGAGACAGGCTGCTGCTGTACACGGACGGCGTCACGGAGGCCCGCGACCCGGAGGGGGTCTTCTATCCGCTGGCCGCACGCATGGAGAGCTGGACGGACTGCCACGTGGAGGCGCTGCTGCACCACCTGAAGCGCGACCTGCTCGCCCACACCGGCGGGCGGCTCGGGGACGACGCCGCCCTGGTCGCCGTGGAGCGGCAGCGGACCTCCGCGCAGTGACCGCGCTCGCTGAGCCGGGGGCGCGCGAGGGCGGGCCGTACGGGCGCTGACCGGCGCCTCGCCCCCTGGCGGCCGTGCGGGCCGGGCCCGCCGATGTCCGCTGTACGCCGTACCACCGCCCCGGAAGACTCCCGGGCATGGAGTTCTTGCTGCTGCGCCGGTGGCGCAAGCTGCTGGGTCGCACGATGGGGGCTTCCCCGGCGGGCGGAGCGGCGGGAACCGCTGTCCGGTGCTCGGCCTCGGCGCGGGCGAGGCCGCCGGCACCGCCGTTCCGCCCGGCCGGGACGAGCTGATCGCGTACGGGCCGCTGCTGTCCGACGACGGAGGCACCTGGGTGGGCACCGCCGCACTGGTCGGGGCGCCGGATCCGGCGGCGGCGCCCGCCGTCCTCACTGCGGACGCCTACGCGGAGGCCGGCGTGCACAGCTGGCAGTTCGGGGGGCGGCCCTCCTGACCGGGGCGAACCGGGGCGTCCCACCGGCGGCAGCGGGCCATGAGCGGGAGAAGCGGAACGCGGCCGCGCGCCGGGACGGGAGTGGCCGGTGGGACCGGAGGAGCTGCTGTGTGGGTCTCGTCTCCGTACCGCGACCCGTCTTCGTGGCCCCTGGGGCCGTAGGTACGGTGGGGCCGCAAGCGCACTGGGCCGCTCGGCGCCGTCGTACCGCCACCGCTTCGAGCTGCGCGCGAGCCGGCCGCGTCTCCAGGGATCCGTGCGCGCAGCGAGACTTTCGGAACGCACCGACGACCGATCCCGAGAGGCCATGAGTTTGACGAGCGAGACCGGCACCATGCTCCGCGAGTTCCTGCGGTCGCCCATCGACACCGGCGCAGTGGCCCCCAGCTCCCGCAGACTCGCCGAAGCCGTGACGGCCCCCGTTCCGGAACGCGGGGACCCCGTGGTGGTGGAACTCGGTCCCGGCACGGGCGCGTTCACCGGCACCATCCAGGAGCAGCTGCGCGGACGCGGACGCCATCTCGCGATAGAGATCAACCCGCAGCTGGCGGGCAGGCTCAGCGACCGCTTCCCGGGTGTCGAGGTGCTCAACGCCCAGGCCGCACAGCTGCCGCAGCTGCTCGCCGAGCAGGGCCACGAAAGGGCCGATGTCGTCGTCAGCGGACTGCCCTGGGCCTCGTTCCCCCGCACAGTGCAGTCGGAGACCCTCTCGGCCATCAGCCGGGTGCTGGCGCCCGAGGGCGCCTTCACCACGTTCGGGTACCTGCACGCGAGGCGCCTCGCGCCGGCGCTCCGCTTCCGGCGCATGCTCCACGAGGCGTTCGAGGAAGTCGTCGCGGGCCGCACCGTGTGGGGCAATCTGCCGCCCGCGCTCGTCTACCACGGAAGGCGTGCGCGCAAGGCGGCTCCCCTCCTCGGCGCCGCCTCCGGCGGCCGCTCCCCGGTGGGTCTCGCACCGCTCCCCCGCCGGCCGGCGGTGCCCGGGCGTTCGGTCGGTCCCCGGACACCGTCGGCCGGCTGAGCGCCCGGACGGCACCGGTGCGGCTGTCAGCACACGTCACCGCGCGCTACGGGTGCCCCCTCCCCGGGGCGCCCTCCACGTCCGGTCGCAGAACGGCACGACCGTCCCTTCCCGGTCGGCCGCGGCTCCCGCGCCGCGGACCGCGCACCGGACCGCACGCGGGCGTCCCCGGCGGCGGTGGCGGTCGGCCGTGGCGCGCCCTCCGGGGGTCCTCCGCAGCCCGGAGGGGGAACGATGCCCTCCGGAGCAGGCGGAAGCAGGCGCGATCGCCGTCGCTCCGGGCCGGATCACACCCCGTTCGGGCATGTAGAACTCTCCGGGCGGCACGGCTCCCCACCGGGGCAGCCGTCGGACGCCCTCGCGGGACCGCGGAACGATCACGACGAGGAGAGCAGTGGGAATGTCCTTACTCGCAGGAAGAGCGGCACGCGGCGCGGCGGCGGCCGTCGCACTCGCGGCCATGCTCACGGCGTGCGGCCTGGACGAAGGCCCCCCGGACGAGCGTGTCGTCCGGGTGCTGATGGTCGACAACCCGCAGATGCAGGAGCTGGAGAAGCTCACGGCCCGCTACTTCACGAAGAGGACCGGCATCGAGGTCGACTTCACGCCCCTGCCCGAGAACGAGGTCCGCAAGCACATTCACGACGACTTCTCCGCGCAGTCCGGCCGCTACGACGTCGCCACCGTCAGCAACTTCGAAACGGAGACCTACGCCGACCGAGGCTGGCTGAAACCGCTCGACCCGTACATAGCCGAGGACCGCGCGTTCGACCAGTCCGACATCCTGCTGCCGCTGCAGCTCTCCCTCAGCGGCGGGGACGGCAAGGTCTACGCGGAGCCGTTCTACGGCGAGTCGTCCTTCCTGATGTACCGCAAGGACGTCTTCGAGCAGCTCGGCCTGGAGATGCCCGCCCGGCCCACCTGGAAGGACGTCGCCGAGCTGGCGGAGAAGGCCGACCGGCCGGAGAAGGGCATGACCGGGATCTGCCTGCGCGGGCTCCCCGGCTGGGGCGAGATGACCGCCCCGTTCACCACTGTCGTGAACACTTTCGGCGGGACCTGGTTCGACAAGCGCTGGAACGCGCGTCTGACGTCCCCCGCGTTCAGGAGGGCCGCGGAGTTCTACGTCGGTCTCGTACGCGAGTCCGGCGAGCCGGACCCGTCCCGCACCGGGTACGCCGACTGCCTGCGCAACATGAAGCGCGGCAAGTCCGCCATGTGGTACGACGCGACCGCCGGGGCCGGTTCCCTCGAGGCCGGCACCTCGCCCGTCAAGGGCAAGATGGGGTACGTGCCCGCTCCGGTCGAGAAGACCCGCTCCTCCGGGTGGCTCTACACCTGGGCATGGGGCATCCAGAAGTCCTCGGAGAAGCCCGGCGACGCGTGGAAGTTCATCTCCTGGGCCTCCGGCAAGGAGTACGAGGCACTCGTCGGCCGCGAGTTCGGCTGGGCCAACGTGCCGGCGGGCAAGCGGAGTTCGACGTACGACCGGCCCCAGTACAGGAAGGCCGCAGACGCCTTCGCCGAGGTCACCGAGGAGGCCATCGGCGACGCGGACCCGCGGAGTCCGGGCGTGCAGGAACGTCCCGCCCCGGGCATCCAGTTCGTCGGCGTCCCCGAGTTCACGGCCCTCGGCGACAAGGTCTCCGAGGAGCTGAGCGCGGCGATCGCGGGCGACCAGACCGTCGATGACGCGCTCCGCAAGGGGCAGCGGGAAGCGGAGAAGGTCGGCGCGGGGTACAGGAAGCGCTGACCCTCCCCGCTCCACGCGGGGTGCCCGGCGCCGCCGGTCACCAGTCGTGCACGGTGCCGTCCGCGAGCCGGTTCACGGGCAGGTACGCGGGCTCGTACGGGAAGCGGCCCGCCGCGTCCAGGTCGAGTTCGACCCCCAGACCCGGGGTGTCCGACGGGTGCAGCAGGCCGTCCTCGAAGGTGTAGGAGGTGCGGAAGACCTCCAGGGAGTGCGGCGAGTGGCGCATGTACTCCTGGATGCCGAAGTTGTGCACGGCGAGGTCGAGATGGAGCTGCGCCGCCATGCCCACGGGGGAGATGTCCGTCGGGCCGTGCATGCCGGAACGGATGCCGTGGACGGCCGCCATGTCCAGCAGCTTCTTCATGGCGGTGACGCCCCCGGTGTGGGTGACCGCGGAGCGCACGTAGTCGATCAGCCGCTCGGCGAGCAGCGTCGTGTAGTCGTGCACCGAGTTGAAGACCTCGCCGATGGCCAGCGGCGTCGTGGTGTGCTGCCGGATCAGCCGCAGCGCCGCCTGGTCCTCGCCCGGAGTCGCGTCCTCCAGCCAGAACAGGTCGTACGGTTCGAGGGACTTGCCCAGCTTCGCCGCCTGGATCGGCGTCATCCGGTGGTGCCCGTCGTGCAGCAGCGGAAGCTCCGGCCCGAACTCCTCGCGTACCGCTTCGAACACGGACGGCACGTGGCGCAGGTACGCCCGGGTGTCCCAGGTCTCCTCCACCGGCAGCACCGGCCCCCCGGTCGCGCGGCGCGCGGGCTCGTAGTCGTAACGCTCGCCCGAACCGGCGGCGGAGGACGCCACTCCGTAGACCGAGTCGAGTCCGGGGATGCCCGTCTGCACGCGGATGGCGCGGTAGCCGTCCGCCAGGTGGGCCCGCACGGAGTCGAGGAGTTCGGGGACGTCGCGCCCCGACGCGTGACCGTAGGCGAGCGCGCCGCGGCGGCTCGCGCCGCCGAGCAACTGGTACAGCGGCATGCCGGCGGCCTTGGCCTTGATGTCCCACAGGGCCGTGTCGACGGCGGCGATCGCGGCCATGGTGACGGGGCCCCGCCGCCAGTACGCGCCGCGGTAGAGGTACTGCCAGGTGTCCTCGATGTTGCGGGCGTCCCGTCCGATCAGCAGCGGCGCCACGTGGTCGCGCAGGTAGGAGGCGACGGCGAGCTCACGGCCGTTGAGAGTGGCGTCGCCCAGACCGGTGACGCCGTCGGCGGTGACCAGACGCAGGGTGACGAAGTTGCGCCCCGGGCTGGTGACGACGGTCTCGGCGGACTCGATCTTCATGGTGGAGCTGCTCCTCTCCTCTTCGCGGCCGCGGCCGCCGGACCGCGGCCGCGCCCCTTCAGGCTGTCAGTTCGGCGACGACGACGCCGTAGGGGGGCAGCTCCAGCGTGCCCGGCGGGAGGCCGTCCAGGCCGGTCAGCGTGCCGGCCGTCACCCGCGGCTCCGCCGTCAGCGGCTCCTCGTGCAGACGCCCGTGCGCGTCCCGCGCGACGACCTCGGCGCCGTCCGGTTCGACGGGCAGGACGGGGGGGGAGGCCGTGGGGAACCTGACCGAACCGGCCGACCAGCGCCCCACGGCGATCGTCTTCGGCAACGGCACCGTGGCGGTGGCCGGCGTCAGCGCGGCCCGGCGGCTCGGGCCGGAGGTGCCGCGCGTGTCCGTGATCGGCTACGACGACCTGCCGCCCGGGGAGATCGTCCATCCGCGCCTGACGACGGTGGGCCGGGAAGCCGAGCAACGGGGCCGGTCCGGCGCCGCCGGGCTGCTCGCCCTGCTGGGCGGTGCGGGTCTCCGATGTGGCCGCACTGCGCCTGGTCGTGCGCGAGTCCACGGGGCCCGCTCCGCGGGGCTGGGCCGCCGGCGGCCGGGCCCCGGTGCTACTTCTTCGCCGTCAGCTTCGCCACTGCGCTGTCGTCGTCGATCGAGTTGAAGTCGATGATGAGCTTGTCGGTCTCGAGCCTGCCCTGCGTCCTGCCGAGCCTGCCGTTGCACTCACCGCCCGTACAGCTCGTCGAGGAGACGGACGAACCCCGGGTCTGCATGGCACCGGACCCGGTGGTGAACACCGTCCGCCAGGAGACCACTCCCTTGTTGATCAGCTCGACGGTGAACTCCTGGACGCCGTACGACGTCTTGGGCCGCAGCACGTCTCCCGCCCTGACCACGACCTCGCATTCCGCATCGCGGCAGGCGTCCGTGTCGCTGCCGTCGGCCGCGTCCGGCGAGGGGCCCGCCTTCCCGGACCCCGGCGAGTCGTCCTTGCCGCCCGAGGCGTTGCCCGCCCCGTCGGCGGACTTCCCGCCCTCACTGCCGCCGCCGGCCTCGCCGCCGCATCCCGTGAGGAGGGCGAGAGTCAGCAACGTCGTGCAAAGGAACGGCCGCTTCGACCTCGCGTACCGGTACCGCACGGTCATCTGTCCCCGTATCTCTGTCTGGCACAGCGCTGCCCCCCTCCACGCCGCGCGCCGATAACTCCCGTTCAGCGGCGCACAGTAGCACTGTCGGAGCGTGCTACCGGGTGGTCGCGCACAAAGGTGACACCACGTCAGGAACCGGTGATCCGCATCTCGAACCAGGTCGTCTTGCCGCGGGGCAGCAGGTCGACACCCCACCTGCCGCAAAGGGTGTCGACGAGGAACAGCCCCCGCCCGCTGGTGTCGAGGCCGTGTACGGGCAGGAGGCAGGGCAGGCCGCGGGAGGGATCGCGGACCTCGACGCGGATCCAGTCGCGCCGTCTCATCATGCGCAGCCCGAAGACGTGCGCCCCGGTGTGACGTACGGCGTTGCCGACGAGTTCCGACACCAGCAGGACGGCGTCGTCCACGAGCGCGCCGGGAAGGCCCCAGTGCGACTCGGTCACCGTACGGGCCATCTCGCGTGCGCAGCGCGCGGACTCGGGGCGGTTCGGCAGCCGCACCTCTGCGATCGTGGGGTCGCCGACGAGTTCGAGGACGCTGTTCGCCGAGTCGTCGCTCGCCGGTTCACCCGGGACTTCTGGCACTCGCTCGGTCACGCTCGCCACTTCTCCCTGTCCCGCCATGGCCACCATCATGGCGGGAGCTGGGGAGTCGTGGGGCTGTTACCTCAGATCCCGGCGGCGGAACCAACTGCTCGGCACCGGTCCCCACTTGGCGGCCCGCTACCCGTCCCGCGCCGCGAGGCCCCGGCGACCAGGGACGACGCACCGCAGGAGGGGAAACGCCGGACGGTGCGGGGTGCGCCTACGGCGCCGGGGGCGAGTTCTCGCCCATTCCCCCACAAGGTGGGGCGCGCGCGGGAGGAGCCGCGCGCACCGTGGCACCGGCGCGGGCGAGTCACCCGCGGGATGCCCTCCGCACGGCACCGGAGGCTCCGGCCGGCCCGGGCCGGGCCGGCCCGGCGGCTCCGCCGGACGGACACGGCCCCGAACCCCGGGACGGTCAGCGGAACTTGGCCTTCCCCGGGCCCTCCTCGACGAAGCTGCGCATGCCCGTCGCCCGGTCCTCTGTGGCGAAAAGGCCGGCGAACCAGTTCCGCTCGACGGCCAGCCCCGTGTCGATGTCGGTCTCCAGGCCCACGTCGACGGACTCCTTCGCGGCACGCAGCGCGATGGCCGGGCCCGCGGCCAGCCGCGCCGCCCACTCCTTCGCCCGGTCGTAGACCTCCTCGTCCGGTACGACCCGGTCGACGAGTCCCATCTGCAGTGCCTCGGGCACCTTCACCTGACGTCCCGTGAAGATCAGGTCCTTGGCCTTGGAGGGGCCCACCAGGCGGGAGAGCCGCTGGGTGCCGCCGGCACCGGGGATCAGGCCGAGGAGGATCTCCGGCTGGCCCAGCTTCGCCCCCTCGCCCGCGATGCGGATGTCCGCGCAGAGCGCCAGTTCGCAGCCGCCGCCGAGCGCGTAGCCGGTCACGGCGGCCACGACGGGCTTGGGGATGCGGGCGACCGCCGTGAAGGAGTCCTGCAGCCCCTTGGACCGCGACACCATGGCCGCGTGGTCCATGGCCTGCATCTCCTTGATGTCGGCCCCCGCCGCGAAGACCTTCTCCCCGCCGTAGATCACCACGGCCCGGACGTCCTCCCGTACGGACGCCTCTTCCGCGAGCTCACGGAGCCGGTCCTGGGTGGCGACGTCCAGGGCGTTCATCGGGGGACGGTCCAGGCGGATCGTGCCGACGCCTTCGGCGACTTCGAGATTCACAGTCATGGGGGAAGGTTAACGGCCGTTACCGGCGGGGCCTCCGGTGCCGTTCCTCACCGCGGGCCGGGAACGGCCCTGGGCCGGGAGCGGCCCCGGGCCGGGAGCGGCCGCAGAACCGCCGAAGACCGGTCCGGCAGACCGCTTGATAGGAAAGCCGTCACTTTCCTATGCTGGTGGCCGTGGCGGAAGACGTCTTCAAGGCCCTGGCCGACCCCACCCGTCGCCGCATCCTCGACGAACTGGTGGAACGGGACGGCCAGACCCTGTTCGAGATCTGCGCGCGGCTGGTGTCCAAGCACGGCATCGGGCTGTCCCGGCAGGCGATCGGCCAGCACGTGGCCGTGCTGGAGTCGGCGGGCCTGGTCCGTTCGCGGCGCCAGGGCCGCTACAAGTTCCACGACCTCGACACCGAACCCCTTGAGCACATCGCGGCACGGTGGCTCAGACCTGACGCACCGGAGGGCACACCATGAGAATCCACCTGTCGAGCGTCTTCGTCGACGACCAGGAAGAAGCCCTGCGCTTCTACACGGACGTGCTGGGCTTCGCGAAGAAGAACGACGTTCCGCTGGGCGCGCACCGCTGGCTGACGGTGGTCTCCCCCGAGGACCCCGACGGCACCGAGCTGCTGCTGGAACCCGACGCCCACCCCGCCGTGAAGCCGTACACGTCGGCGCTGGCGGAGGACGGCATCCCGGCCGCGTCCTTCGCCGTGGACGACGTGCGGGCGGAGTACGACCGGCTGCGCGAGGCCGGGGTGCGCTTCACGCAGGAGCCGCTGGAGATGGGCCCGGTCACCACGGCGGTCCTGGACGACACCTGCGGCAACCTGATCCAGCTGGTGCACAGCGCGTAGACGCACGCCGGCGACAGCAGAGGCGCCCGCGGTCTCCACGAGCCGTGGAGACCGCGGGCGCCTCGCCGGTCCTGGGCGTCGGTCCCGGGCAGCCTTGTGCCGCCGGCCCTGTCCGCTAGTCCTGCTCAGCCTTCCACTCGTCCCAGTCCATGTTCCAGCCGTTGAGTCCGTTGTCGGGCTGGATGGTCTTGTCCTTGGAGTTCTTGATCTCCACGACGTCTCCGACGATCGACTCGTTGAAGAACCAGGCGCCGGGCGTCCCCTTGTCGCCCCCGCCCTTCTTGTCGAACAGTCCGACGCAGCCGTGGCTGCCGTTCGTCGAGCCGAACGCGGACTGCGGCAGCCAGTAGTTGCCGTGGATGAAGGTGCCGGAGGTGGACAGGCGCATCGCGTGCGGCACGTCCTTGATGTCGTATCCGCCGTTGTCCTCGTTGCGTCCGAAGCCGACGGTGCGGCCGTCCATCCGCGTCACCTTGTGGCGCTCGCTGATCACCATGCGGCCGTTGTAGGTGGGGTGCTCCGGGCTGCCGGAGGTGATGTCCACCTTCTTGATCTCCTTGCCGTCCCGCGTGACGGTCATCTGCTTCTTCTTCGCGTCGACGACGCTGACCTGGCTGCGCCCGATCTCGAAGTTCACGGACTTGTCCTGCTCGCCGTAGACGCCCTCGAAGCCCTCGACGCCGTCCAGGTCGAGGTCGAGTTCGACCTTGGTGCCGGCCTTCCAGTACTCCTCCGGGCGGAAGTCGAGCCGGCTGTCGCCGAACCAGTGGCCCTCGACTTCGACCTTCGGGTCGGCGGTCACGGATATCGCCTTCTCGACAGCCGCACGATTCTTGATCGCGTGATTGAAGTTGATCGAGACGGGCATCCCCACACCCACCTTGTCGCCGTCCTCAGGCGTGAAGCGGCCCACGAAGGTGCTGTCGGGCTTGAGCGTGGTGAAGGCCGCGCGCTCCGTCTTCTTGCGCCCCTCGGAGTCCTCGGCCAGGGCCTCCACGGAGTACTTGGTGCCCGTGGCCAGATGCGTCTCCGGCTGCCAGGCGGTCCCCCGCTTCGCGATGCTGCCCTTTATCCGGTTGCCCTCGGAGTCCTCGACCCGGACCTTCACGAGCTTGCCCTTGGACGCCTGGACCTTGAGCGCACCGTCCGTGTCGACGCCGTCCGCCCCGTCCTTGGGGGATATGTCGAGGACCGCCTGCGAAGGCCTGTCCTTCTCCTTGCCCTTGCCCTCGTCGCCCGCGGCGCCGCCCGCACCCCCGCAGGTGGTGAGCGTCAGCAGCAGCACCACGGCGAGTACCACCAGTCCCACTGCCGACCCGCCTATGAGCTGGGCCCTGCTGTCCCCCCGTATCGCCTCAGGGTTCAGCTTCTCCTTGACGTCCTTGGCGACGGCCTTCAGATCCACAGCGGGCTACTCCCCTCGCACGGCAGCTCGCGCACTCAGCGCGCACCCCCCGACGCGATATATACAACTCTCCGGCGCTAGATAATCACACCGTGCTGGCGAGAGGGATCCCCGCGAGTGTCACTGTTCCGTCGCGATTTCCCGGGCCCCGGCGGACCTCACACGTGGTTTGCACGGGACCTCGGACATGACCTCGCACATGCCCTCCGGCACCAGATTCCGCCGTCACGCCCGACGCCCCGCCGCCCCCGCCGGCGCCGTCTCCTCATCGGCCCGCCCGAGGGCCGGGACGGCCGCCGATCAGTCGAGCACGGACCCCGCGGTCCACTCCCGCCACGGCATGTTCCAGCCGCCCAGCCCGTTGCCCGGCGCGACCGTGCGCTCGCCCGAGTTCCGGACCGTCACCACGTCGCCGACGAGCGAGCTGCGGTAGAAGGCGCCCGCTGCGCTGCGCGGGTCCCCGCCCTTCTTGTCGTGCAGCCCGATGCAGCCGTGGCTGACGTTGGCCCGGCCGAAAGTACGCCTGGGAGCCCAGTAGTTGCCGTGCAGGAACGTGCCGCTCTCGGTGAGGCGCATCGCGTGCGGCACGTCCTCGATGTCGTACTCGCCCCCGAAGCCGACGGTGCGGGCGTTCATGCGCGTCACCTCGAACTTCTCGCTGACGACCATGTGCCCTTCGTACGTGCGGTTCTTCGCCGATCCCGCGGTCACCGGCACCCGGTTCACCACGGTGCCGTCGCGCTGCACCGTCATCATGTGGCGGCCGGCGTCCACGACCGAACGCTGGTCGCGTCCCACGTCGAAGTGGACGCGCTTGCGCTGCACCCCGTACACGGACGGCGCCGCCCGCACGCCGCGCAGCCGCAGGTCGAGAGTGACGCGGGTGCCGGGCTTCCAGAACTCCTGCGGGCGGAAGTCGAGTCGGGACCCGCCGAACCAGTGCGGCGCGACGCGCACCCGAGGCTTCGCCGTGACGCGCACCGCACGCTCGACGGCGGCACGATCCTCGATCGGGCGGTTGAACCTGATCGAGACGATCATGCCCGTGCCGACGGTCTGCCGGTGCTCGGGCGTGAAGAAGCCGATGACGCGGCGGGGCTGCGGCTTGGTGGTGAACGTGGTGTGACGTGCTGAGCGGCGGCCGTCCGCGTCCTCGGCGACCACGTCGACCGCGTACTTGCTCCCGAGACGCAGCCGTCGCTCCTCGGGCAGCCAGGTGCCGCCGTCGCGGGAGATGCGGCCGGGCAGTTCGTGCCGGGCGCCCCTGCTCCGCAGCGTCACGCGCACCCGCTTCAGCGTGCCGTCCACCACGGAGACGCGCAGCTTCTCACCGGCCGGCACGCGCTTGGCGCCGTCCGCCGGCGTCACCTTGATGACCTGGGCGGGGGTGCGGGCCTCGACGAACGTGCCGCAGCCCGCCACGCACACGCCCAGAGCTCCCAGCAGACCGAACGCGCACGTGCGCAGCCCGGTCCTCCTCACCGCTGCCGTGCCGACTGACCGCACCGCCCGCCCCACCCGTTCCATGTCCGCACTCCCCGTGAAGCTCGTCCGTAAGGAGACCAACGACCCGCCGCCGCGTGGGAAACGAATCGCTCACGCGGGTGCGCGAGAGGCCCCTGTGCCGGAAGCATCGCGTGTGGACCACCGCCGGGCGAGGACCGACTCGGCCGGGACAAAAAGCAGGTGAAGGAGGGGAGCGGTCGACCGTAGTCTCAGCAGCGATGGCTGCCGGTGACGGGACGATCTGTGCGGACAGTACGAATGGCACGAGCGGCGGAGCGGTGAGCGGCACGGGGGACGGCCGAGCCGGGGAGGACGGCATCAGCACGGGGCAGGGGAAGAGGTCCGCGGTGCGTTCGCTGCTGCGCCTGTGGCCGTACGTACGCCCCGTGCGGGTACGCATGTTCGCAGCCGCGTTCGTGGCGATCCTCGGCTCCTGCACCGGCCTTGCCATCCCGCTCGTGCTGAAGTGGCTCGTGGACGGCCCGGTGGCGGACCGGGACACCGCGGGCGTGTGGCTGGGCGGAGCGCTCCTGCTGGGAGTCGGCGTGCTGGAGGCCGCGCTCTTCGGGTTCCGGCGGTGGCTGAACGCACGGCCGCTGGCGGGCGTGGAGGCCGCGATGCGGGCCGACGTCTACGGCCGTCTGCAGCGACTCCCGGTCTCCTTCCACGACCGGTGGCCGAGCGGGCAGTTGCTCTCCCGGGCGACGACGGACCTTCAGCTGCTGCGGATGTTCCTGGCCTTCGGCGTGACCTTCCTGCTGGTCAACAGCGTGACCGTGGTGGTGGGTTGCGTCGTGCTGCTCGCCCAGGAGTGGACGCTCGGGCTGATCATCCTCGGCCCCGTGATCCCGCTGGTGATGCTGTGCACGGTCTTCGAGCAGCGGTACGCGGTGGCCGCCCGCAAGGCGCAGGACCAGATCGGTGACCTCACGACCGTCGTCGAGGAAGCGGTGCTCGGCATCCGCGTCATCAAGGGGTTCGGGCGGCACCGCAGTCAGGCACGGGCCTTCCGCGCGCTCTCGGAACGGCTGCTCGGCACGGAGTTGCGCAAGGCGCGCCTGCTGGCGGGCATCTGGGCGCTGATCATGACGCTGCCGGAGATCGCCATCGGTGCGGCGCTGGTGCTCGGCACGGTGCAGGTGTCGGACGGGGAGCTGTCGGCGGGGACCTTGGTGGCCTTCGTCTCCACCGCGCTGACGCTGCGCTGGCCCATCGACTCCTTCGGTTTCCTGCTGGCGATGAGCAACGAGTCGGCGACGGCCACCGACCGCTTCTTCGAGGTCATGGACGAGCCCGTGCCGCCGGACGTCCTGCGGGAACCGAGCGGCGCACCGGAGCGGTACGGCTCCGGGCGCCGCGACGGGCTGAGGTTCGAGGGCGTCCGCTTCCGCTACCCCGACGCGCAGCCCGGCAGCCCGCCCGTCCTGGACGGGGTCGACCTGCACGTCCGCCCTGGCGAGACCATGGCTCTGGTCGGTGCGACGGGCAGCGGCAAGACGACCCTCACCGCACTCGTCCCGCGTCTCCACGAGACGACTGCCGGGCGCATCACGCTGGACGGCGACGACGTCGCCGCGCTCGGCCGGGCCGAGCTGCGCTCCCGCGTCGCCGTCGCCTTCGAGGAGCCCACCCTCTTCTCGGCGAGCGTCGCGGAGAACGTGCTGATGGGGGCGGGCGGTCCGCCCGGCGAGGCGGACGCGGACGTCCCCGTGCCGCGCGCGGCGGCGGAACCCGGGGGCGCCTCCGGGCCCCTCGGTGGCCCCTCCGCGACGGCGGCGGGAGAGGAGCAAGCCGGCCTCCGGAGCGCTCTCCGCGTTGCGCAGGCCGCGGACTTCGTGGACGCCCTGCCGCACGGCGCGGGCACCCAGGTCGGGGAGCAGGGCCTGAGCCTCTCGGGCGGGCAGCGGCAGCGGCTCGCCCTGGCCCGCGCGGTGGTAGGGCAGCCGGAGTTCCTCGTACTGGACGACCCCCTCTCCGCACTCGACGTGCACACGGAGGCGGCGGTCGAGGCCGCGCTGCGCGAGGTGCTGGCGACGACGACGGCTCTCGTCGTCGCGCACCGCCCGTCGACCGTGCAACTGGCCGACCGCGTCGCGCTGCTGTCGGACGGACGCATCGCCGCGGTGGGGACGCACCACGAACTGCTGGAGAGCAGCGCCGAGTACCGCTGTCTGATGACGGGCGAGCGTACGGCCGGGGCGGAGGCCAGCGTCCGGGGCGCCGGCCGTCCGTCCGCCGCCGGACGGAACGGGTGTGAGGGGGAGCCGAGTTGACGGGCACTGTGCGTCCGGCGGACCGCGACGAGGAGCCGGACGGCGGACCGGAGCACGTGCCGCCGGACGCGCCGACAAAGGGGAAGGCGGCGGTGGTGGACGGAGGCCGCCGGCACCGCCCGGACGTCCTCGTCCGGTCCGGCACACCCCCGCGACCCGCCACGTCCGGAGCGGCGGCCCCGGCCGGCACAGCTGGAGCGGCCGGCACAGAGGGAGCTGCCGGCAAAGATGGAGCGGCCGGATCGGCACGTCCGGCCGACGCGTTCGACAGGGACGTCCTGCCCGCACCTCCGCACGCCGCCCGCTCCCTGCTGGCCTCTCTGCTGCGCCCGCGCCGCGGGAAGGTCGCGGTGGCCGCGCTTCTGCTGCTCCTCCAGCAGGCCGCCGTGCAGGCGGGCCCGCTCCTCGTCGCCTTCGCGATCGACCGCGCCGTACCCGCCCTGCGCGCCGGCGACAACGGCCCGCTCATCGCCGTCGGAGTCACGTATCTCGGCTGCGCCCTCGCCTCCGGCCGGCTCCAGTTCGCGTTCGTCGTCGCCGCGGCCCGGATCAACCAGCGCGTGCTGATGGAGCTGAGAGGCCGCATCTACCGGCACGCCCAGGCGCTCGACGTCGACTTCCACGACCGCTACACCTCGGGACGGCTCATCTCGCGCTCCACCACCGACGTCGAGGCGCTGCGCGAACTCCTCGACGAGGGGCTGCAGGAGCTGCTGGCCATCGTGCTGTCCGTCGTCTACATCCTGGGGATGCTTCTCTGGCTGGACGTCGGGCTGGGTACCGCCGCTGTGGCGAGCTTCGTCCCGCTGGCGCTGCTCGTGCACGACTTCCGGCGCCGCTCCGTGCGCGTGTACCGGAACAAGTCGACGGCCATGGCCTCCGTCATCGTCAAGTTCGCCGAGACGGTCAACGGCATCCGTCCGGTCCAGTCCTTCCGGCGCGAGCGTGCGAACGACGAGTCGTTCGCACGTCTCAACGGCGTCCACGAACGGGCCAACGGCGACGCGCTGCTGGAGATGGCCCGCTATGTCGTCCTCTCCAGGTTCACCGCGAACGCGGCGCTCGCCGCGATGGTGCTGTGGGGTGCTCACCGTGTCGCCTCCGGTGAACTCGCCCTCGGAGTGCTCGCCGCGTCCGCGCTGTATCTGCGCCGGCTCTACGACCCGATCGACCGGCTCGGGATGTTCCTCAACTCCTGGCAGTCGGCGGCGGCTTCGCTGGAGAAGATCGCGGGGCTACTGGCCCAGCGGCCCGCGGTCCCCGAACCGGCCGCGCCCCGCGGGCTTCCCGCCCGCGCCGGAGGAGAGGGGCGCGAAGTCGTCTTCGACCGGGTGGCCTTCGGCTACCGCACGGGCGGCGAGGTGCTTCCCGCCTTCGGCCTGACGCTCTCCGCGGGGCGGACCGTCGCCGTCGTCGGCGCCACGGGCGCGGGCAAGTCCACGCTCGTCAAGCTCCTCGCCCGCTTCTACGACCCCACCGGCGGGCGCGTCCTGATCGACGGCGTGGACCTGCGCGACGTGGAGCCCGGCGCGCTGCGCCGCAACGTCGTGATGGTCACCCAGGAGGCCTTCCTCTTCTCCGGCACCGTGGCGGAGAACATCGCCATCGGCCGGCCCGACGCGACGCGGGAGGAGATCGAGGCCGCCGCGAAGGCCCTCGGCGCCCACGACTTCATCGTCTCGCTGCCCGACGGCTACGACACGGACGTACGCAAGCGCGGAGGCCGCATCTCCGCGGGGCAGCGGCAGTTGGTGGCTTTCGCACGCGCGTTGCTCGCCGATCCGGCCGTGCTCATCCTGGACGAGGCCACCTCCTCGCTGGACGTCCCCGGGGAACGCGCCGTGCAGCAGGCGATGCTGACGGTCCTGCGGGGGCGTACGGCGGTGGTGGTGGCCCACCGCCTCTCCACGGTCCTCGTCGCCGACCGGGTGCTCGTGATGGAGGAGGGGCGGATCGTGGAGGACGGGCCGCCGGCGCAACTGATCGCCGGGGACGGCAGGTTCGCCGGACTGCACGCGGCGTGGCGTGAAAGTCTCGTGCGGGGCGTCCAGTAGGGCGGCACGGCGAGCGCCACAGGTGTAAACCACTCGACGCGCACCCGACCTGCGGAATGGTCAATTCCCAGGTCACGCCTGTCCGTTATCCGGTGCAGGCCGTTGAATCAGCGAACAAAGTTCTGGTCAAGCTGTGAACACTCTCTGCCCGAAACAGTGACATGCACACGTGCGCGATGGCAGGGTGCTTCTTGTTACTCGCGCGTTCGAGTGACGCACGCCTATTCATGCCCAAGTTCCACAGTTCTGCCCGGGCGGCAGCCAGAGCCGCCGTCCGGCCCCCACGGCAGAAGGAGCCACTCCGTGAAGTCCCTCACCAAGCAGCAGCGGATATCCGCGTTCGCCGCGACCGCCGCACTCCTCGTTGCGGGTATCACCGCGGGTACCGCTACGGCCGGTTCGTCCGCCGAGGACTCCGGCATGCGTGCCGGTGCCACGGCCATGAAGCTGTCCGCGGCCCAGAAGACCTCGCTCGTCAAGAAGGCCGACAGCGCCTCCGCGAAGGCCGCCGACGCCAAGGCCCTCGGCCTGGGCTCCAAGGAGGAGCTCCGCGTCAAGGACGTCGTCAAGAACAAGGACGGCGCCACGCACGTCCGTTACGCCCGCACCTTCGACGGCATGCCGGTCCTCGGCGGCGACATGGTGGTGCACAAGGCGAAGTCCGGTAAGCACACCGGCGTCACCAAGAGCACCAAGGCGGACATCGCCGTCTCCACCAAGGGCGTGAAGGCCTCCGCGAAGCCGGCCACGCCGAAGGCCAAGGGCAGCAAGGCCCCCCGCCAGGTCGTCTTCGCCCTCACGGGCAAGCCGGTTCTGGCATGGGAGACCGTCGAGGGCGGTCTGCAGAAGTCCGGCGCCCCGAACCAGCTGCACGTCATCACGGACGCGAAGACCGGCAAGAAGATCTTCGAGTTCCAGGGCATCCACGAGGCCGACGGCACCGGCGCCAGCATGTACAGCGGCGAGGTCAAGCTGACCACCGGCGGCTCGGACGGCAAGTTCACGCTCAGCGACGAGACCCGTGGCGGCAGCAAGACCACGAACCTCGAGAACGGCGAGAGCGGTGACGGCAAGGACTTCACCGACGAGGACAACAAGTGGGGCACCGGCAAGCCCGACGACCCGCAGACCGCCGCGGTGGACGCCCACTACGGCGCCCAGCAGACCTGGGACTTCTACAAGGACGTCTTCAAGCGTGAGGGCATCGCCGGCGACGGCAAGGGTGCTCCCAGCCGCGTCCACTACGGCGACAACTACGTCAACGCCTTCTGGGACGACAGCTGCTTCTGCATGACGTACGGCGACGGTGAGGGCAACAAGGCCCCGCTGACCTCGCTCGACGTCGCGGCCCACGAGATGTCTCACGGCGTCACCTCCACGACCGCGGGTCTGGTCTACGCGGGCGAGTCCGGCGGCCTGAACGAGGCCACCTCCGACATCTTCGCGGCGGCCACCGAGTTCCACGCCCCGGAGAACCAGGAGGACGTCGCCGACTTCCTCGTCGGCGAGGAGATCGACATCAACGGCGACGGCACCCCGCTGCGCTACATGGACAAGCCGAGCAAGGACGGCAACTCGCTCGACGAGTGGAGCGACCAGGCCGGCGACGTGGACGTGCACTACTCGTCCGGTATCGCCAACCACTGGTTCTTCCTGATGTCCATGGGCAGCGGCAAGTCGGAGAAGAACGGCGTCGAGTACGACTCCCCGACCTCCGACGGCTCGACCATCGAGGGCATCGGCATCACCAAGGCCCAGGAGATCTGGTTCAAGGCGCTGACCGAGAACATGACCGAGAACACGGACTACAAGGCGGCCCGTGAGGCGACCGTCAAGGCGTCCAACGACCTCTTCGGCGCCGACAGCGCCGAGACCAAGGCGGTCGAGGCAGCCTGGACGGCCGTCAACGTCAAGTGACCGGATGACCGCCGCACGGTAGCCGGGAGTCCGCACAGCTCCCGGCTGCCGGAGGCACCGTCGCACACGGACGGGGCGGGAGTCGCGCGCGCTACCAGCGCCGCGGCACCCGCCCCGTTCGCGCGCGGTGCGGCCCCGCCGGTGGCGAGCCGTCGCCCCGCCGCAGAACCCCCCAACGGCGGGCACCTCCGGGCCCGGGCCGCACGCACATCCAGCACGATTCCGGCACATCTGGCGTGCTACGCCCGCGAAGTGGAGCCATCGGTGAATGGACCTGCTCCTGCTCTCGACCCGCCCCCCACTCAGCCCTAAGCTGCTGTGGCCCAGGGCGCGGCGAGCGGCGTCCGGTGCGTCCAGATGCCACGCGGAGGATCGTCCTCGCAGTGAGCTGCTCGGTCGATGCGACAACGCAGCAGATGGGCGTGTCAGTCGTCGCGAGCAAGGCGAGACGTGGCGGACAGGGCGTAGCGGCAGGCGGGACGGCAGGGTCAACTGTGCGTCCGGGGGCGCGACTTCGCAGGCGCTGAAGTACCGCGCCAGGTGGCAAAAGCGGAGGTGAACGCAGAGCAAGGGCCGGGCCCGGACCGGGCCCAGGGGCACGCTCGCGCCGATGACGGCGAGCGTGGAGGCGCACCCGCGGAGGGTTCCTGACCAGCTCCCTCCCGCGACGCCGCCGGAACCGTACTCCGGTCACGCGTTCCGGCCCCGCACGCAACCGGTCGCGATCCCCCACATGGAAGGTTTTTCCCGTGACGGCGTATCAGGACGCCCGCAGCGCGGCGACCACCCCGCCGCCCCAGTGCCCCGCGCACTCCGACGCGGTGCCGCTGTTCGGCCCCCGCTTCGAGACGGCACCGACCGAGCTGTACCGCGAGATGCGGCGCGAGCACGGCCCCGTCGTACCGGTGGTGCTGCCCGCCGGCATCCCGGCCTGGCTCGTCATCGGGTACCAGGAGATGTACCAGGTCACGAGCGACTCCGCGGCCTTCCCCCGCGACTCCGGACTGTGGAACCAGTGGGACAACCTTCCCGACGACTGGCCGCTGCGGCCGATGATCGGCGAACGCCGGCCGTCGATCTACTACACCGTCGGTGACGAGCACAGGCGCCACCTCGAGATGGTGCAGAGCGCCATGGACAACATCAGCCCCCTCGAACTGAACAAGCACTGCGAGGAGTTGGCCGACAAGCTGCTCGACGGCTTCTGCGGGCGGGGCGAGGCGGACATCATCACCGAGTACGCCAAGCCGCTGCCCCTCCTGGTGCTCGCCCGCATCCTCGGCTTCACCGACGAGGAGTCGCCGGTGCTCAGCAAGGCGATGAGCGCCCTCGCCGACGGCGGCGCCGACGCCCTGGAGGGCTTCGCGACGTTCGGCCGCATGATGAACGAACTCGTGGCGGCCAAGCGGGCGCAGCCCGGCCCGGACGTCACCTCCTGGATGATGGCGTACCCGGAGCCGTTCACCGACGAGGAGTACGCGCTGGACCTGATGGCCATCACGGCCGCGGGCCACCTGCCGACGTCGGACTGGATCGGCAACTCCGTCCGCCTGATGCTGACCGACGACCGCTTCGCCGCCTCCCTGACCGGCGGACGCCGCAGCATCCCCGAGGCCATGAACGAGGTCCTCTGGGAGGAGACACCCACGCAGATCCTGCCGGGACGCTGGGCCGCCTGGGACACCTGGCTCGCGGGGCAGCACATCCGCACCGGCGACCTGCTGCTCCTCGGTCTCGCCGGCGCCAACGCCGACCCCAAGGTCCACGTCACCTCGGCGGGGGCGGACACCGGTCTGCGGGGCGGCAACAGCGCCCATTTCGCGTTCAGCCACGGCGAGTTCCAGTGCCCGTTCCAGGCGCAGGAGATCGCCGAGACCATCGTCCGGGTCGGCATCGAAGTCCTGCTCGACAGGCTGCCGGAGATCGACCTCACCGTCCCCGCCGAGTCCCTGACCAGGCGGCCGTCGGCGTTCCAGCAGGGAGTGACGGCCCTGCCCGTGCACTTCACCCCCACCCCTCCCATCAAAGGCACACGATGAGCGTTCCCTCACCCCACTCACCGGCGCACCGTGACCAGGCCGGGCCCGCTGCGAGCGACGCCCCGGCCGCGCAGTGCCCCATCGTCATCGACCCCATGGTGCGGAACCTGAACGAGGAGACGCGCCGGCTCCGCGAGTCCGGCCCGCTCGTCCGCATCGAACTGATGGGCGTCCCGGCCTGGTCCGTCACCAGCCACGCCGAGGCCCGTCGCCTGCTGACGGACCAGCGTCTGGTGAAGGACATCAACCACTGGACGCTGTACCGGACGGGCGAAGTGACCCAGGAGTGGCCGCTGATCGGCATGATCGACGCCGGCCGCTCCATGTTCACGGTCGACGGCGCGGAGCACCGGAGGCTGCGTACGAAGACCGCGCAGGCGATCACGCCGCGACGCCTCGAAGCCATGCGCCCCGTCATCGAGAGCATCACCCACCGGCTGCTGGACGAGCTGGCCGGCAAGGGCGCCTACGAGGCCGTGGACCTGAAGTCCGTCTTCGCGCTGCCGCTGCCGATGTCGGTGATCAGCGAACTGATGGGCGTGGACGCCGCGTTGCACCCGCGGCTGCACACCCTCTACAAGGCGTTCTTCTCGATGCTGACGCCGCAGGACGAGCGGCTCGCGGTGATGGCCGAACTCGACGGCATCTTCACCGACATGGTCAGGGCCCGCACCGCCGAACCCAGGGACGACCTGACCAGCGCGCTGATCCTCGCGGACCAGGGCGGCGAACCCCTCACCGAGGAGGAGGTCGTCGGCAATCTGAAGGCGATGGTCGCGGCGGGGCACGAGACGACGATCGGCCTCATCCTCAACGCCGTGCGGGCGCTGCTCACCCACCCCGACCAGTTGCGCATGGTCCTCGACGGCGAGGTGGGCTGGGACGCTGTCATCGAGGAGACACTGCGCTGGGACACCCCTTCGACGCATCTGCTGATGCGCTTCGCCACCGAGGACGTCGAGGTGGGCGACGGAGTCGTCCGCAAGGGCGAGGGCCTCGTCGTCTCGTACCGCGCGATCGGCCGCGACCCCGAGCAGCACGGCCCCGACGCGGACGAGTTCGACATCGCGCGCCCCTCCCCCATCCGCCACATGACCTTCGGGCACGGGCCGCACATCTGCCCGGGGGCGGCCCTGTCGCGGCTGGAGGCGAGCATCGCGCTTCCCGCGCTGTTCTCCCGTTTCCCGAACCTGCGACTGGCCGTTCCGGTCGAGGAGATCCTCAACCAGCCGGTTCTCACGCAGAACGACCTCCAGTCGTTCCCGGTGAGGCTGCACGACTGAGGCTGTACGACTGAGGCTGCACTTCTGAGGCTGTACTTCTGAGGCTGTACGACCGGCACGGAGCCACCGGACCGGCGCCGCTGGACCGCGTCGCCGGGACCGCGAGACCCTGGCCGCGGAGACGGCGCGGCCGCACGGCAGTTCGCCCGCCGCGGGTCCGGCCGGGCCGGCCTTCCCGCGCCCGCGCACCCCAGGCCCGGCCGGGTGAACGCTGCCCCCCGCGCCCATGTCCGCACCCGGGAAAGAGCAGGCGGAACAGATAGAACAGGCGGAAGTCTGCGAGCCACGCAGACCGCCCATCTTCCCGCAATGCACCCAGGTGAAGACATGATCGGTCGCATCCCCGTCCTCGACGTCCGGCCTCTCGTCGACTGCGGACGGCACCCCGCCAAAGCCGTACCGGGCGAGTCCTTCCTCGTCTCCGCGACGGTCTTCCGCGAAGGCCCGGGCGTGATCGGCGCCAACGTCGTACTGCGCGACTCCACCGGCCGCTGCGGCCCCTGGACGCCCATGCGCGAACTCGAACCCGGCACCGACCGCTGGGGAGCGGAGATCACGCCCGACAGGGAAGGGAGATGGACCTACGCCGTGGAGGCGTGGGCCGATCCGATCGCGACCTGGCGGCAGCTGGCCCGGGTGAAGGTCCCCGCGGGCACGGACGCCGAGGAGACCCTGGAGGAGGGCGCGCTCCTGCACGAACGCGCGGCCCCGCAGGTGCCCAGGAGCGCCGGACGGGACACCCTGCTCGCGGCTGCCGAGGCCCTGCGCGACGCCAACCGCCCTGTCGCGTCCCGCCTCTCGGCGGCGCTGACACCCCAGGTGCTGGCCGTGCTGGACCGCTTCCCGCTGCGCGAACTCGTCACCGCCACGCGTCCGATGGCGCTCCAAGTGGAGCGTGAGCGGGCCCGGTTCGGCGCCTGGTACGGCCTCTTCCCCCGCTCGGAGGGCGCGGTCCTCTCCATGTCGGACAACGAGCCGCCGGTGTCCGGGACGTTCCGTACGGCCGCCCGGCGGCTGGACGCCGTCGCGGAGATGGGCTTCGACGTCGTGTGCCTGCCCCCGGTGCATCCCATCGGGGAGACGTCCCGCAAGGGGCCGGGCAACGCGATGTCCGCAGGCCCGCACGGCGTGGGCTCCCCCTGGGCGGTCGGCTCGCCGGCCGGAGGCCACGACGCCCTGCACCCGGACCTCGGAACCGAGGAGGACTTCGCCTACTTCGTGGAGCGCGCCCGTTCCCTCGGCATGGAGATCGCCCTCGACTTCGCGCTCCAGTGCTCGCCGGACCATCCGTGGATCAAGGAGCACCCGGAGTGGTTCCCCCACGGCCCCGACGGCGCGACCGTCCACGCCGGGGACCCGCCCGCCGCCCACCAGGACGTCCACCAGCTCTCCTTCGACCAGGGCCCCGACGCGTACGGGGCCCTGGTGCGTGAGACGGTGCGGCTGCTGCGCCTGTGGATGGCGCGCGGCGTCCGCGTCTTCCGTGTGGACGACGCGCACACCAAGCCCGTGGCCTTCTGGGAGAAGGTCCTCGGCGACATCAACCGCTCCGACCCGGACGTGGTCTTCCTCGCCGGCGCGTTCACCCGCCCCGCGGTGATGCGCACCCTCGCCAAGGCGGGATTCCAGCAGTCCTGCACTCCCTTCCCGTGGCGGAACAAGAAGCAGGAACTGACGGACCACCTCACGGAGTTGGCGGGCGAGACGGCCACCTACCTGCGGCCCAGCTTCTTCGTCAACACCCCCGACGTCCTGAGCACCTACCTCCAGGAGGGCGGTCGCGCGGCGTTCCTGACGCGCGCCGTCCTGGCGGCGACGCTCTCGCCCTCCTGGGGGCTCTACGCGGGATACGAGCTGTGCGAGGCCGCGCCGTCCCGTCCGGGCAGCGAGGAGTACCTGCACGCGGAGAAGTACGAACTGCGCCCGCGCGACTGGGAGTCCGCGGAGGCGGCCGGCGAGTCCATCGCACCTCTGATCGGCCGGCTCAACAGGCTGCGCCGCCGTCACCCCGCGCTCCAGGAGCTGCGCTCGCTCCGCTTCCACCACTGCGACAGCCCGGACGTCATCGCGTTCTCCAAGCACCGCGGCGCTCCGCGGGCCGACACCGTCCTCGTCGTGGTCAACCTCGACCCGCACAACACGCGTGAGACGACACTGACGTTGGAGGAGGACGCCCTGTCCGCGTTCGGTCTCGGCGCCGCGCAGGCCGCCGGAGCCGAGACGTTCCCGGTACGCGACGAGCTGACCGGCGCCACGCTCCAGTGGGGCAGGGAGAACCACCTGCGCCTCGAAGTGGGCGGCGGCACGCCTGCGGCGCGGATCGTCACGCTGCTCCCCTGAGGCTCCGGCCCCCTGAGGCTCCGGTCCCCTGAGGAACTCCGGGCGCCGCTCACCGGCCGGTGGGCGGCGCCCGGGGCACGCGTCCAGGACGGCCGGCTGGAGGGCCACTCCGCCGGGGCAGCCCCGGCTGTCCGCGAACCGCCCCCGTCCGTACAGGCGCGGCGGCGGGAGGGGAGCCCCGCCGGGCGGGGGCGGGCGGAGCGGAGTGAAGATCCCCGACACGGCGGACACAAACGGACAGAAGAAGTCATGATTCGGGACAATCTGCGTGCTTTCCATACCGTCGGGGAAAGGACGCCGGACGCCATGTCGCGAAGGTCCGCGTCCCGCACCGCCCTTGAGGACCGCCCGCCCCACCGTCCGGACGGAACTCCGGCGCATGCCGGGACCGGCCGGTGCCGCTTCCCCGGACTCACGGACCCACCCGCCCGTTCCGCCCCCGCGCGTCCTGCCCACGCGTGCCCGCCGAGCTGCCCGCCGCTCCGCAACCCGTCGAACGACGTCTACAGGAGGTTCCGACCGTGACCGTGCCTTCGTCACCCGACCGCCAGGGGCGCTCGCAGCCCGCCGTCCCCGCGACCTTCCTCGCCGGCGGCGACGCCGGCCGCGACGGCGACCGCCCCGGCGGCTGGTCGCTGGGGGCCCTGACCGGCCCGATCGCCGCACCGGTGGGCGGTCCCGGCGGGCCGCCGGTGACACGCGGGCCCGGGCGGCGCGGCACGCCCCCGCTGAACCCGCCGGGAACGGAGCTGCCGCCCGCTCCCCCGCCCGCACCCCCGGCCCGCGCTCCGCACCGCGCGCGGACGCCCCGTCCCGGCGGGGCCGTGCGGGCGGCGGACGGCGGCGGGGCGGCCTCAACCCCGGCGCCGGCGTCCGTCCGTCCCGCACCCGCCCTGTCCGGGGAGGACCGCGGCAGGCTCCTCGCGGGCACCCACCGCGACCCGCACTCCGTTCTCGGCGCCCGCACCGTGCCGGACGGCAGGGTCCGCTTCAGGACTCTCCAGCCCACTGCCCGCGCCGTCACCGTGGTCGCAGGAGAAGGCGGCCTGCGGGCGCGGCTGCTGGACGAGGGGGACGGGCTCTTCGCCGGCGAAGTCGCAGTGCCCGCGGGCGGTTTCCCCGAGTACGAACTGCTCGTCGAGTACGGGGAGGCGGGCCGCCGTGAGCCGGCCCGCGTCGCCGATCCGTACCGGTTCCCCTCCGCCCTCGGCGAGTTGGACGTGCGGCTGGCCGTCGAGGGGCGGCACGAGCAGCTCTGGCAGGCCCTCGGCGCGCGGGAGATGACGCATCGCGGAGTGGCGGGCACCCGGTTCACGGTGTGGGCGCCCGGCGTCAGCGGGGTCCGTGTCGTCGGCGACTTCAACTGCTGGGACGGCAGGGCCGCTTCGATGAGGGCGCTGGGCTCCTCCGACGTGTGGGAGCTGTTCCTGCCGGGCGTCGGTGACGGCGACGTCTACAAGTTCGAGGCGGTGCGGGACGACGGCTCCCGGACGCTCTTCGCCGACCCGATGGCCCGTCTCGCCGAAGTGCCGCCCGGCGACGGCTCCGTGGTCCGCACCTCCGCCCACCGGTGGCGCGACGGCGACTGGCTCGACCGCCGCGGGGCCGGGAGGGCGCAGGCGGCGCCCGTCTCCGTCTACGAGGTGCATCTGCCCTCGTGGCGTCCGGGGCTGGCCTGCCGCGAACTCGCGGAGCAACTGCCCGCGTACGTACGGGACCTGGGGTTCACACACGTCGAGTTGTTGCCGTGTGCGGAGCCCCGCGCCACCGGGGCTCCGGGGCACGGCGTCCAGGGGCTCTTCGCGCCCGTCCCGGGCATCGGCGACCCCGACGGCCTCAAGTGCCTCGTCGACGCGCTCCACCGCGCCGGCATCGGCGTGATCATGGCCTGGGCCCCGATGGCCGCCCTCGCCTCGCACCGGGAGCCGCTGGAACCCGGGATGCGCTCTCTGCTGGAGAGCAGCGCCGTCTACTGGTGCGAGACGTTCCACCTGGACGGCGTCCGCGTCGACGGCGTGGCCTCCCTGCTCGCGGCGGGCTCCCCGCCCGCGCCGGAGCCGCCGGTCTCCGGCGGTTCCGCGCGGCCCGCTCCCGAAGCGGTCTCGCTGCTGCAGGAGCTCAACGCCCTCCTGCACCGCCGGTGCCCCGGCGTGATGACGTTCGCGGAGGTGCCCGCGCCGTGGGACGGCGTGACGCGGGCGACGCACCACGTGGGCGAGAGCGGATACGGGGGGCTCGGCTTCGACTTCACCTGGGACACGGCGTGGATGCGCGGCTCTCTGACCTACGCGGGCAGGGAGCCCGGGCAGCGCTCCGGCCACCTCGCCGAGCTGACCTCCTCCATGTCGTCGGCCTACGCGGAGAGCCGCCTGCTTCCCGTCCCGCACTCACAGGTCACGGCCGGCAAGGGGTCGCTGGTCTCCCGGATGCCCGGTGACCGGGCGGAGCAGTTCGCGAACCACCGCGCCTTCCTCGCGTTCATGTGGGCGCACCCCGGCAAGCAACTGCTGTTCATGGGGCAGGAGTTCGCCCAGACGACGGAGTGGGGCCAGTCCCACGGCCCCGACTGGTGGCTCCTCGACCCCTCCTCGCCCGCCGAACCCCGGCACCGGGGCGTGCGCACCCTTGTGCGCGACCTGAACGAGGAGTACCTGCGGACTCCGGCGCTGTGGCAACTCGACACGCGGCCGGCCGGATTCGCCTGGATCCACGACGGTTCGGGCGGACCGGACACGGAGAACGTCGTCGCGTTCCTCCGGTTCGACGGGGAGGGCGATCCCCTCGCCGCCGTCTGCAACTTCTCGGACGTGCTCCGCACCGGCTACCGGCTGGGCCTGCCCGACACGCACGCGGCATGGAGCGAGGTCCTCAGCACCGACGAACTGCGCTACGGCGGCAGCGGCATCACCACCGGCTCCGGCCCACTGGCCGCCGGCCCGGTCAAGGCACACGGACGTCCCGCGTCGGTGACCCTGACCCTTCCGCCGCTGACCACCGTGTGGCTGCGCCCGTACACCGGGCCGGTGCGCGACTGGTGACACTGCGGGGCGCCGCCCGCAGTCCACGTCACGCGGCCGCGGCCGCACTCCCGTACCCGACGGGGTGCGGCCGCGGCCGCGTGATCGTCACCATGGGCGCCCCAGGGGCGGGCGCCGCACGGTCAGCTTCCGGACTTCTCGGTCGAGACCTTCTCCGGCGCTCCCGTGGACTGCCCGGGCACCCTGCCGTCCCCGGTGGCTCCGGAGGCGTCGGAGCTGTCCGCCGGAAGGTCCTCGTCGAGGAGCGTCGTCTCGTCGAAGGGCAGCTCTCCGGCGAGCACCTGCTTGACCCGGGCCTTGTCGATCTCCTTGGTCCACGTGCCGATCAGGACGGTGGCCACCGAGTTGCCCGCGAAGTTGGTGAGGGCGCGGGCCTCGCTCATGAACCGGTCGATGCCGACGATGAGCCCGACTCCGTCGACCAGTTCGGGCCTGTGGGACTGGAGGCCGCCTGCGAGCGTGGCGAGCCCCGCGCCGGTGACGCCCGCGGCGCCCTTGGAGGCGATGATCATGAAGATCAGGAGGGAGATCTGCTGGCCGACCGAGAGCGGGTCCCCCATCGCCTCGGCGATGAAGAGGGAGGCCATGGTCAGGTAGATGGCCGTCCCGTCCAGGTTGAAGGAGTACCCGGTGGGGACGGTGATGCCGACGACGGGCCTGCTGACGCCCATGTGCTCCATCTTCGCGATGAGGCGCGGCAGCGCGGACTCCGAGGAGGACGTCGAGAGGATCAGCAGGAACTCCCGGCCCAGGTACTTCAGCAGCGAGAAGATGTTCACCCCGGAGACCGTCTGCAGCAGCACGCCGAGCACCACGAAGACGAAGAGCGCGCAGGTCACGTAGAAGCCGACCATGATGACGGCGAGGGCCTTGAGGGCGTCGAGGCCCGTCTCGCCGACGACTGCCGCGATGGCCCCGAACGCGCCGACGGGAGCGGCCCACATGACCATCGCGAGGACGCGGAACACGAGCTTCTGGATGTGCCCGATGCCGCGCAGGACCGGCTCGCCCGCGCGTCCCATCGCCTGCAGCGCGAACCCGACGAGCAGGGCCACCAGCAGCGTCTGCAGGACCTCGCCCTCGGTGAAGGCGGACACCAGCGTGGTCGGGATGATGCCGACCAGGAACTCCGAGGTGGTCTCGCTGCCGCCCGCCTCGGCCGCACCGGCCTCCTTGGCGGCCTCGGTCAGGTGGAGACCGCTGCCCGGGTCGAGCATGTTGCCGACGACCAGGCCGATGCCCAGCGCCACGGTCGACATCACCATGAAGTAGCCGAGGGCCAGACCGCCGACGGCTCCGACCTTCGCGGCCTTGCGGACCGACCCCACGCCCAGCACGATCGTGCAGAAGATGACCGGCGAGATCATCATCTTGATGAGGTTGACGAAGCCCTCGCCCACGGGCTTGAGCTCCTTGGCCGCACCTGGCGCGGCGAAGCCGACGATCACACCGAGCACGACGGCGGCGATCACGGCCAGGTACAGATACTTCGTGCGGTCCCGCTTCGTCCGTGCGGGCGGCTCCGTCTGCGGAGGTGTCTGCTGGGACACGTCGGGCTCCTCGTTGTACGTCCACTGCGGCTCTGACTGCCACGACCGGAAGCGGGCCGGACGGCCGGGACCAGGCCCGGTGTCCTGATACGCACCGGATCCGTACGGCTCGGCCCCGCACCGGGTCGCTGCCGGGTCCCGGCGACTATGCACCCCGGCAGTGACGGCCGTCACCGTTGCGTGCATTACGTGCACGGAAATTCCACCAGGCAGACTGGCCGCATGCGCGCTCCCCGTCCACCCCGGCGGCCACGAAGCCTGGCCGGCCAGCTCTTCGTGATGCAGGTCGTCCTCGTCACCGTGCTGGTCGCGGGATGCGCCGTGTACGGCTACGTCACGGACCGTGCGCAGGCCGAGGAGTCCGCGCGGCAGCGGGCCGCCGCGACGGCCAAGGCGACGGCCGACTCGCCCTCCGTGGTGGAGGCGATCCGCACTCCGCGTCCCGAGGAGCAGCTCCAGCCGCACGCGGAGCGGGTGCGGCACGACACGGGCGTCACGTTCGTCACGATCATGGACACGGAGGGCGTGCGCTGGACGCACCCCGACTCGTCCAGGATCGGCGGCCGCTTCGTGGGCCACATCGGGCAGGCGGCGCGCGGCCGCACCTTCCACGAGACGTACACGGGGACGCTCGGGCCGTCCGTCCGCGTGGTGACCCCCGTGTGGGACGAGGGGCGCGTGGTGGGGCTCGTCAGCGCGGGCATCGCGGTGGAGACCATCACCGAGGAGCTGCGGCGGGAGCTGACGGTCCTGCTCTGCGTCGCGGGCGGCGCGCTGGCGCTGGGCGGCCTCGGCACGTATCTGATCAACGCCCGGCTGCGCCGGCACACGCACGGCATGAACGCCGCGGAGCTGAGCCGCATGCACGACTACCACCAGGCCGTCCTGCACGCCGTGCGGGAGGGGCTGGTGATGCTGGACGGGCAGAAGCGCGTGGCCCTCATGAACGACGGGGCGCGCGAACTGCTCGGCGCCGGACGGGGAGGGGCGGGAGCCTCGCCGGGCCCGGACGGAGGCGGGAGCGGCGACGGCGCGGTGGGCCGCGGCGTCGAGGAGCTCGGGCTGCCGCGCGCCCTGACGGAGGCGCTGCTCTCCGGGGAGCCGCACGTGGACGAGGTGCACCTCACCGGCGACAGGGTGGTCGTCGTCAACACCTCGCCCGTGGACGGCGGCGAGCGGCGCGGCACCGTGGTGACCCTGCGCGACCACACCGAGATCCAGTCGCTCGCCGGGGAACTGGACTCGGTGCGCGGCTTCACCGAGGCGCTGCGTTCGCAGGCCCACGAGTCCGCGAACCGCTTGCACACCGTGATCTCGCTGATCGAGCTGGGACGTACCGGCGAGGCGCTGGATTTCGCCACCGAGGAGCTGCGGCTGGCCCAGGCCCTCACCGACGAGGTCGTCTCCGCCGTCGCCGAGCCGGTCGTGGCGGCGCTGCTGCTCGGCAAGGCGGCACAGGCCAACGAGCGGGGCGTCGAGCTGTCGCTCACCCCGGACAGCCACATCGGCGACGGGCTGCTGCCCCCGGAGCTCCCGCAGCGCGACCTGGTCACCGTCCTCGGCAACCTCGTCGACAACGCCGTGGACGCGGCCGCGGCCGGCGGTCCCGTCGCCGGCTCCGAGGGCGGACGCGGCGCCGGACCGTCCCCCGCGGAGACGGAGCCCGCCGCGGGCAGACGGCCGGAGGAGGTCCCGGAGGCGGAGGGGGCCGGCAGTGGCGGGACGGTCGCGACGCTCCCCCTCGGCTCGGCCGTGACCCCGCGCGTGCGGGTCACCCTGCGCACCGAGACCGTCGAGGGAGGCGCGGACGTGCTGCTCGTCCGCGTCGGCGACACCGGCCCCGGCGTTCCCCCCGAGGACGCCGAGACCGTGTTCGAGCGCGGCTGGTCGACCAAGCCCGCCTCCGGCGGGGAGCGGGGGCGGGGGCTCGGACTCGCCCTCGTCCGGCAGGTCGCGGACCGCCACGGCGGGAGCGTCCATGTCGGGGCGTCGGCGGAGGGCGGTGCGGAGTTCTCGGTCCGGCTGCCGCTCCAGAAGGACGCTCCGCCCGGCGAGGACCCGCATGGGGATCGGCACCGGGAGGACGGATGAGCGGGAGCAGCGCCCCCGAGCCGATCCGGGTGCTCGTCGTCGAGGACGACCCGCTGGCCGCCGACGCGCACGCCCTCTACGTCTCGCGCGTCCCCGGTTTCGCCGTGGCCGCCGTCGTCCACTCCCGCGCCGAGGCGCTGCGGGCGCTGGAGCGGTCGCCCGTCGATCTGATCCTGCTCGATCTGTACCTTCCGGACGGGCACGGCATGGCGCTGCTGCGGGCGCTGCGCGCCGCGGGCCGGACGACGGACGTCTTCGCGGTGACGTCGGCACGCGATCTGACCGTCATCAGGGAGGGCGTCTCCCTGGGCGTCGTGCAGCACGTGCTGAAGCCGTTCACCTTCCCGACGCTGCGCGACCGGCTGCAGCGGTACGCGCAGTTCCGCAGCACGACCGCCGGCGCCGGCGGCGAGGCCGGCAGCCAGGCCGAGGTGGACAGGGCGCTGTCCGTGCTCCGTACCGCCCCGGAAGTGCCCAAGCTTCCCAAGGGGCTGAGCGCCGCGACGCTGGAGGCGGTGACGGCGGCGCTGCGTGACGCGGGCCGCTCCGGGCTGACGGCGAGCGCGGCGGCGGACCGGCTCGGCGTCAACCGGATCACCGCGCGCCGCTACCTGGAGCACCTCGTCGACGGCGGGACGGCGGACCGCAGTCCGCAGTACGGCCAGGTCGGGCGTCCCGAACTGTGCTACCGCTGGCGCGACTGAACGGCCCGCGCGCCCCGCTGCGCGCGCTCGGCGGTCAGGGCTCCGGGAGCCGCCGCGGCTCGACGCGCTCCTCGACGGCTGCCCCGTTCTCCCGCACGACGACGTACGCGCCCTTGCCCGCGCTCTCCGAGACGGCTTCGGCGAGGCGGGTGCCGCGGTAGACGAGGCCCACGCCGTCGTCGGTGCAGTGCGTCTCCGGCAGGGTTCCGTCCGCGACCAGCCGGTGCACGAGGGGGCGGCGCTCGGCGTCGCTGTCGTAGTGCACGCCGTTGCCGTACGGCAGGTAGCCCAACGCGTCGGTGACGGGCCGCAGTTCGGGCCCGAAGGAGTCGGTCGTGCCGCCGCGGAACCAGCAGATCGAACCGGCGCTGACGCCGCTGAGCACGACGCCCGCCTCCCAGGCACGGCGGAGGACCGCGTCCAGCCCGTGGACGCGCCACACCGCGAGCAGGTTCGCGACCGAACCGCCCATCACCCAGACCACGTCCTGTTCGAGCACCGTGCCCTCCACGTCCTCGACGTTGGGCCTCGGGAAGAGATGCAGCGGCGTCAGGTCGAATCCGGCCACGCGGGCCGCTTCGGTCATGCGGGCGGTGAAGTGCTCGGCGTCTCCGATGGCCGTGCCGACGTACAGGACGCGGGGCCGCCGGCCGTGCGCCCCGGACAGTTCGACCGCGTGGTGCACGAGCGCGTCGAACTCGACCATGGTGCGGGCTCCCAGCCGGTGGCCGCCTGAAGTGGCAAGGATCGTGGGCTCGTCGGCAGGCATGGGCAGCAAGCGTAGGGCCGCTGCGGTCGCCGCGGACTCCATCCCCCAACGCGGCTCGCTCTGTGCTGACTTCGCACACTTAAGTAGCCTGACGGCCATGATCTCGGACACTGTCGCGGTCGGCGTTCTCACCTTCCTGGGGACCGGGACGGCCACGGCGGCCGGTCTGTGGCAGTGGCAGCGAGCGCAGGCTCGCGAGGCGAGAGCACAGTTCCGCACCCAGCGGGTCGAGGCCCTGAGGGAGGTCTGGGAGGCGCTGTCCGACCTTGAGGAGGCTCAACGGACGTCCCTCACCGGCGGTCCCGCCGTTGCCGACCCGAGGTTGACCCAGGTCAATCTCCTTCTTCTCCGCCGCTCGCCTTTCCTCCGCCCGGACGAGCAGGAGTGGGCACAGGCTTTCGCGCAGCACGTGACGGAGATCGACACCCTGATCCGCGCCCAGGCGCTCGACGGCCAGCCCGATCCGGAGTGGTGGCACACGACTGCTCAGGGCCCGCGCTCGATGGGCGTTCTGGCCACCGCGGCCGGTGAACTCCAGCTTCTGCGTCGCAAGTTGGGGAAGCGCTACGCCGCGGTCGTGCGAGGGGACAGCGATTGACGCCGGCTTCGGCGTCCAACGCCGGGCCAACGCCCGGCAGTTGATCCGGGCCATCAGCTCAAGTCGAGCGGGGGCAGCAGGGGCAGCAGGGGCAGCAGTCCAGGGGCGCATGCCCGGCCTCGATCGACTGGAACCTTTCCTTACCGTTCTATTGTCTGGACCAATGCTCTCGCGCTAGCGTGCGGGCCGCACCACCACGCGTTTCCGCATGACCCAAGTCCCTTTCCCCACCCCGTAGACGGGAGCTTGACGTGCGCCCCCACACCACCACGAAGAGCAACAAGCGTGCCACGGCGGGTAGTCGGCGCCGCTTCGGCCTCGCCCTGGCCGCGACCCTCGTCGCCTCGTGCGCACTCGCGGGCCAGGCACAGGCCGCACCGGACGGCACCCCGCAGCGGCCGCAGGCCGCCGAATCCACCACCGGAGCCGTGGCGACCGCAGCGCCGAGCGGCCTCAACGGCCCCTACCTGTACCTCGGTTGGGGCAACCCGCCGAACGCCGTGGACCTGATGCAGGAGACCGGGCTCACCCAGCTCACCATGGCCTTCATCCTGTCCGACGGCGGCTGTTCGCCCGCCTGGGACGGCAGCAGGCCGCTGGCAGGAGGCCAGGACGAGCAGACCATCAAGGCGGTGCAGGCCGCCGGAGGCGACATCACGCCCTCCATCGGAGGCTGGAGCGGCAGCAAGCTGGGCGAAGTGTGCTCCAGCGCCGCGGAGTTGGCCGGTGCCTACCAGAAGGTGATCGACGCCTACGGCCTGAAGTCCATCGACGTCGACATCGAGTCGACCGAGTTCGAGAGCGAGGCCGCCCGGCAGCGCGTCGTCGACGCGCTGAAGATCGTCAAGGACGGCAACGCCGGCATCAAGGTCTACCTGACCTTCGGCACCACCACGCAGGGCCCCAACGCCAACGGGAAGGACCTCATCCAGAAGGGCGCGGCCGCCGGACTGGACGTGGACGGCTGGACCGTCATGCCCTTCGACTTCGGCGACGGCACCACGGACCTGGCCGCGGCGACCCGCTCCGCGGTGGACGGACTGGCGCAGACGGTGGGCGCGGCGTACGGCATCTCCACCGACGAGGCGTACCGCAAGTCCGGCTTCTCCTCGATGAACGGCGTCACCGACGTGCAGGGCGAGTCCGTCTCACCGGCCGACTTCCGCTCGATGGTCGACTACGCGAAGGAACACCACCTGGCGCGGGTGAGTTTCTGGTCCGTCAACCGGGACCGCCCCTGCACCGGCGGCGGCGCCGACTCGTGCAGCGGAGTCGACCAGCAGCCCTGGGAATTCTCCAAAACCCTTGCGGGGTACACGGGTTGAGCGGTGCGGTGCCGGCTCCGCTGCAACGGCACCGGTCAGACGGCCGGGGAGGTTCATAACAACGTTGTCACGGTGTTGAACTGCATGTCTGCACGGCCATTGACCTGAACACGACGGTCGGGCGATTGTACGGACAAAGCCGTCCGACGCGGCCTGCGGCCCCTCAGGGACGCCGGGCCGTGGCCCAAGGAGGTCAGGCCCGTCATGTCCGTGCGCCCCGCCACACCGCTGGCCCTCAGCATCGCCGCAGTCCTCGCCGCAGGCACCCTCACCGCCTGCGGCGGGGGTTCGGCGAGCGACCCGAACACGATCAAGATCGCCTTTCCCAAGGACACCGACAAGAAGGTCACGGTGCGGGACGACTTCGTCAAGGACGTGGCCGAGGAGTTCGAGAGGAAGAACAAGGGCAAGAAGGTCGAGATCATCCCGATCCAGGCGTCGCAGCAGGACTACTACTCCAAGATCCAGCAGATGATGCGCTCGCCCAAGACCGCGCCCGACCTCGTCTACGAGGACACCTTCCTCATCAACTCCGACATCAAGAGCGGCTACCTGCGTCCGCTCGACGACAAGCTCAAGAAGTGGAAGGCCTGGGACCAGTTCGAGCCCAGCGCCAAGACCGCCGCGAAGGCCGAGGACGGCAAGACCTACGGCGTGCCGGACGGGACCGACACCCGCGCCATCTGGTTCAACAAGAAGATCTTCAAGCAGGCGGGGCTGCCGGAGGACTGGAAGCCCAAGACCTGGGACGAGGTGCTGGACGCGGCCCGCACGGTCAAGAAGGAAGTCCCCGGCAAGATCCCGCTCAACGTCTTCACCGGCAAGGCGGCGGGCGAGGCAGCCGCGATGCAGGGCTTCGAGATGCTGCTCTACGGCACGGGCGAGGACCCGCTCTACGACAAGAAGTCGAAGAAGTGGGTCAAGGGCAGCAAGGGCTTCAAGGACAGCCTGAAGTTCGTCGAGACGGTCTACGGCGACGGCCTCGGCCCCGACGTCGACGCCGCCCTCAACCCCAACATCCAGACGAAGGTCGGCACCGACCTCTTCCCCAAGGGGAAGCTGGCCATCGGAATCGACGGCTCGTTCCTCAGCAACAACTGGATCAAGACGGGCGGCAGCCCGTGGCCCGAGTGGGACGAGACCATGGGCATGGCTCCCATGCCGACGCAGAACGGCGAGGAGCCGGGCGAGGTCAGCATGTCCGGCGGCTGGACGTGGTCCGTCCCGGCCAAGTCGCAGAACCCGGACCTCGCATGGGAGATGATCAAGACCTTCCAGACGAAGAAGAACGCCGTCGAGTGGTGCGTGCGCGGCTCGCAGATCGCGGTGCGCAAGGACGTCGCCGCCGAGAAGCGGTACCTGAACTCGCTGCCCGGCATCAAGTTCTTCACCGACCGCGTCGAGCACAGCCAGTACCGTCCCGCTCTGCCCGTCTACCCGCAGGTCTCCACCGCGATCACCGAGGCCATGGAGACGGTGACCACAGGCGACGGCTCCGTCGGCGAGGCGGCCAAGTCCTATGACGAGCAACTGGAATCGATCACCGACGGAGCGGTCACGACGAAGTGAGCACCACCGGAATCGCCTCGCCCGTCAGCAAGGGACGCCCCGGCGGGGGCGGCATCTCCCCCGCCGATCCACGCGGCAAGGGCACACGCGCCCTGCGCTGGCTGCCGATCGCCCCCGCCACGCTCCTGCTCCTGCTGTTCCTGGCCGGGCCGATCGCGTACTGCGTCTACATCGCGTTCACCGACATGCAGCTGACGGGCCAGGCGTCGGCGTCCTTCGTGGGCTTCGACAACTTCGAACGGGCCTTCGGTGACGCGAAGTTCATCAACGCCGTCGTCCTGACGCTGATCTTCACGCTCATCTCCAGCATCCTCGGCCAGAACACCCTCGGGCTGACGCTGGCGGCGCTGATGGCACGCGCCTCGAAGGCCGTCCGCTCCGTGACCGGCGCGGTCGTCATCAGCGCCTGGGTGCTGCCGGAGATCGTGGCGGGCTTCCTGCTCTACACGTTCTTCAACAAGGAGGGCACGCTCAACGCCGTGCTCGGCTTCCTGAACCTGCCGTCCCAGAACTGGCTCTACACGCTGCCCATCGTGGCCGTCTCCTTCGCCAACGTCTGGCGCGGGACGGCGTTCTCGATGCTCGTGTACTCGGCGGCGCTCTCGGAGATCCCCAAGGAGGTCACCGAGTCCGCCGAGGTCGACGGGGCGGGCGCGTGGCAGCGCCTGTGGCACATCACGCTCCCCATGATCCGCCGCTCCATCGGCACCAACCTGATGCTCAACACCCTTCAGACCCTCTCGGTGTTCGGGCTGATCTGGGCGATGACTCGCGGCGGCCCGGGAGGCCGCAGCGAGACCCTGCCGATCTTCATGTACGACCAGGCGTTCAACAAGTCCCTCATCGGTTACGGCACCGCGGTGGCGCTGCTCCTGCTCGTGGTCGGCGCGCTGTTCTCGGTCGTCTATCTGCGCCTGATGCGCGAGGAGGTCTGAGGCCGGCGATGACCGCGATCCACGACTCCGTACCCGGCACCAGCGGAAGCCGGAACCCCTCGGCCGCCGCGGCGGGCCGCCGCCCCTCCCCCGGCCGCAGGCTCAGCAGGCCCGTGCGGCAGCGGCTCGCCGCCGACGTCGGGCTGCTCGTCATCGTCGCCGCGTTCGTGCTGCCGCTGCTGTGGCTGCTGTTCGCGTCGGTGGACAAGGAGCCCGGGATGACGGTGAGCCCGCCCGGCTCCCTCACCACGGACAACTTCTCGGCCGTCCTGACGGACGAGATCACCTTCACGCCGATGCTCAACAGCCTGCTGCTGTGCGGCGGGGCCACGCTGATGACCGTGTCGGCGGCGGCCCTCGCCGCCTACCCGCTCTCCCGCTACCGGGCCCGCTTCGCACGCCCGTACCTGCTGACGATCCTCTTCACGACGTGCCTGCCCATCACGGCCGTCATGGTGCCGGTCTACGGCCTGTTCGTGCAGACGAACCTCATCGACACGATGCACGGCACGTCGTTCTTCCTCGCGACGTCCCAACTGCCGTTCGCCATCTGGCTGATGAAGAACTTCATGGACGGCGTTCCCGTGGCGCTGGAGGAGGCCGCGTGGACGGACGGAGCAAGCTGGCTCCAGGCCCTGGTCCGGGTCATCCTCCCGCTGATGGGCCCCGGATTCGCGGTCGTGACCGTCTACAGCTTCATCATGATGTGGGGGAACTTCTTCGTCCCCTTCATGCTCCTCATCAGCCCGGAGCAACTCCCCGCGTCCGTCAGCATCTTCACGTTCTTCGGGAACTTCGGCTCCATCGCCTACGGCGAGCTGGCGGCGTTCTCGATCCTGTACTCCACGCCCGTGCTGCTGCTCTACATCCTCATCTCCAAGCGCCTGGGCGGCGGCTTCACCCTGGGCGGCGCCGTCAAGGGCTGAACGGCGGCGGGCCCCGGAGCCGTACGGCGAGATCGACGACGGGCGGTCCGGCGGTGCGCCGTCCTCCCCGCCGTCCCGCAGCATCAGCGCGGTCTGCCGCTCCTTGAGCTCGTTCCGCGTGCCGCTCACGCCCACGCTCGCGTCGAACTGTCAGGCGCCGGCCGGAGTCCCCGCGTCCCGGTCGCCGGGCGACGGCTTGCCGCTGCGCGCGGTGACGCTTGCGACGAGGCGTTCCTCGGCGTCCGCACCCGGCGCGATCTTCGGCAGCCGCCACACCAGCAGCGCACCGGCCAGCCACCACCCGCCGACGATGGCCCACTCGGACGGGAAGTCGAGCGCGGCGGGCATGCCCGGCAGGTACAGCACCCCCAGGCCGAGGCTGAGCGCCAGTGCCGTCCAGCCGACCACCGGACCGGCAGGCGTGGTGAACGGGCGTTCCATCACCGGCTCGCGACGGCGGAGGATGAGGAAGCACAGGACGACCGCGGTGTAGGCGACGACGATGTTGATGCCGCCCGCGTTGACGAGCCAGGTCAGCATCGGCTCGCCGAACAGCGGCGCCAGCACGGTGAGCAGGCCGATGGCCAGGATCGCGTTACTGGGCGTGCGGTACCGGGGGTGCAGCTTGCCCAGCCAGGCCGGCAGCATCCGCGACTCCGCCATCGCGTACACCAGCCGGCTGGCGCCGATGAGGAAGGCGTTCCAGCTCGTGAAGATGCCCGCGATGCCTCCGAGGATCAGCAGGTCGCCCATCGCGGGGCTGTTCCACAGCGTCGCCATGCCGTCGGCCGACGCCAGGTCGGCGTCGGCGAGTTCGGCCGGGCCCAGGCCCGAGCCGACGGTCAGCATGATCATCGCGTACCAGCCCGCCGCGCACGCCACGGAGACCACCAGCAGCTTGCCCACCTGCCGGTAGGGCAGGTTCACCTCGGAGGCCGACTGCGGGATCACGTCGAAGCCGACGAACAGGAACGGCACGGCGACCAGCACCACGAAGAGCCCGGAGACCCCGCCCGTGAACAGCGGTTCCATCTTCCCGGCCGAGCCGTTCGTGAGGGAACCCACCAGCAGCAGCGCCCCCGCGCCGAGCAGGAAGAGGACCGCGACGGTCTGGAAGACGCTGGCGGGCCGGATGCCGAAGTAGTTCAGCGCGGTGACGATCACGGCGGAGCCTGCGCCGACGGCCACCCAGCTCAGGTAGACGTCGTAGCCCGCGACCGACCACAGATGGACGGAGAGCATGTCCGGGAAGAGGTAGAGCACCGTCTCCGGCAGCGCCACCGCCTCGAAGGCGGCGACCGAGACGTAGCCGAGCAGCATCGCCCAGGAGACGACGAACGCACCGCGCCCGCCGAGGGCCCGAAGCCCGTAGTGGTGCTCGCCGCCCGCGTGCGGCATCGCGGAGACCAGCTCGGCGTAGCACAGCCCCACCAGCATGATCACGAAGCCGCCGAGCACGAACGCGAGGGCCGCGCCGCCCGGCCCGGCCTCCGTGATGAAGTCCGAGGTCAGGACGATCCAGCCGAAGCCGATCATCGCGCCGAAGGCCAGGGCCAGCACGTCGGCACGGCCCAGTACACGTACCAATCCGCCGTCGTTCGCCATGGCCGTAGTGCACCGCAGAGTGCGGACACTTGTGTAGTCCGTGCACGTCACAGATCGGTTTCGGCCGTCCGGCGCACATCGCGGAGCCGACGCCGGGGCGGCGGCTTCACCCCGGGCGGCGCCGTCAAGAGCTGAACGCGCGCCGCCGGGGGTCTGCCGCCGCGGGCGTCAGTAGACCGACTCCGCCTCGTCCATGCGGTCCTGCGGGACGCGCTTGAGCTCGCTCACCGCGTTGGCCAGCGGGGTCATGACGATCTCCGTGCCGCGCAGCGCCGTCATCTGCCCGAAGTCCCCGCGGTGCGCCGCCTCGACGGCGTGCCAGCCGAAGCGGGTGGCGAGGACACGGTCGTACGCCGTGGGCGTCCCGCCGCGCTGCACGTGCCCGAGGATGACCGGCTTGGCCTCCTTGCCCAGGCGGTGCTCCAGCTCGCTGGCCAGGCGGTTGCCGATGCCGACGAAGCGCTCGTGGCCGTACTGGTCGATGACGCCCTTCTCGTAGGGCATCGACCCCTCCGCGGGGTGCGCGCCCTCGGCGACGCAGATCAGCGCGAACTTCTTCTCGCGGGCGAAGCGCTCCTCGACCATCTTCACGAGGTCGTCGACCTCGAAGGGCCGCTCCGGGATGCAGATCCCGTGCGCGCCCGCCGCCATGCCGGCCTCCAGGGCGATCCAGCCGGCGTGCCGTCCCATGACCTCGACGACCATGACGCGCTGATGCGACTCCGCGGTGGTCTTCAGCCGGTCCATGGCCTCGGTGGCGACGCCGACGGCCGTGTCGAACCCGAAGGTGCGGTCGGTGGCGGAGATGTCGTTGTCGATGGTCTTGGGCACGCCGACGACGGGCAGCCCCGCGTCCGCGAGCATCCGCGCCGCGGTGAGCGTGCCCTCGCCGCCGATGGGGATGAGCGCGTCCAGGCCGAGGCGGTCGATGAGCTCCTCGGAGTTGTCGCAGGCTTCGCGGAGCCGGTCCCGCTCCAGCCGTGCGGAGCCCAGGATCGTCCCGCCGCGCGCGAGGATGCCCGCGACGTCGTTGGTGTCGAGCGGGCGGTAGCGGCCGTCGAGGAGGCCCGTGAACCCGTCTTCGAAGCCGATGACCTCGTCACCGCGGTCGTGCACGGCCCGGTGGACTACGGAACGGATCACGGCGTTCAGACCGGGGCAGTCGCCGCCTGCCGTGAGGACTCCGATGCGCATGGGGGTTCTATCTCCTGATCGGTGAGTGACCCGCGTGTACGGGCCGCCGGGCTGCTCGGTCCCGAAGGGAGCCGAGGGGAGTGTTTCATGTGTTGAACGCGGGCCGCACTGCCCGTCCGCCCACCGGACTCGCCCCGCACCGCGCCTCCGCCCGGCGGTCGCCGCGGCGGTCCGGCCGCGACGGGCACGGACGAGCGCGGGCGTGCGTTCTCCGTGCGGAATGCGGGGAGTCCCTCCGGGAACCCACTATTCCACGGCCGGCTCCCCCGGCCGTCCGGCCAACGACGAGAGGTTGACCACGCGTGACGCGCAGCGTGTACGTGACGGGCATCGGCCGCGGCGACGGCCGCCAGGTCGTGGAGCTCGGAGTCATGGAACTCCTGACCAGGCAGGTGGACCGGGTGGGGCTGTTCCGTCCGCTGGTGCACGAGAACACCCCGTCCGGGGACCGCCTCTACCAGCTGCTGCGCAGCCGCTACCGCCTCACCCAGCCCCCGGAGACCGTCTTCGGGATGAGCTACGAGGAGGGCGCGGCGCTCCAGGCGGAGAAGGGCGTGGAGGAGCTGGTCGCCCGCCTCGTCGAGGGGTTCCACGCGGTCGCGGCGGACCACGAGGTGGTGCTCGTCCTCGGCACGGACTACGCCGACACCCAACTCCCCGCGGAGCTCGCCCTCAACGCGCGGCTCGCCAACGAGTTCGGGGCGCCGGTGCTGCCCGTCGTCTCGGGCAGGGGCCAGAGCGCCGAGTCCGTCGCCTCGGAGGTGCGCAACGCCCATCACGCCTTCGCCTCCCTCGGCTCCCACGTCGTGGCGACGATCGCGAACCGGGTCGGCGGGTCCGAGGCCCGGGAGACGTCCCGGCTGCTCGACGGGCAGCTCCCCGAGCCGGTGTACGTGCTGCCGGAGGAGCCCGCCCTGTCCGCACCGACCGTCGCCCAGGTACGGGACAGGCTCGGAGCGGAGCTGCTGCTGGGCGTCCCGGAGGCACTGGGCCGCGACGTCCGCGACTTCGTCTTCGGCGGCGCCCACCTGCCGGTCTTCCTGCCGGCACTGACCGAGGGCTGCATGGTGATCACTCCGGGGGACCGGGCCGACCTCGTCGTCGGCGCGCTGGCAGCCCACGCGGCGGGCTCCCCCGCCATCGCGGGCGTGGTGCTCACCCTCGGCGAGCGGCCCGGCGCGGAGACCATGGCGCTGGCGGGCCGCCTCGCGCCGAGCACGCCCGTACTGGCCGTGCCCGGCGGCTCCTTCCCGACGGCGGCGGAGCTGTTCGCGCTGGAGGGGAAGCTCACGGCGGCCACGCCCCGCAAGGCGGAGGTCGCCCTCGGCCTCTTCGAACGGCACGTGGACACCGCGCAGTTGACGCAGCAGCTCGCCGTGGAGCGGGGCGCGCGGGTCACCCCGATGATGTTCGAGCGGGAGCTCGTCGAGCGGTCCCGCTCGGACCGGCGCCACATCGTCCTGCCGGAGGGCGGCGAGGAGCGGGTGCTGCGGGCCGCGGAAGTCCTGCTGCGCCGCGACATCTGCGATCTGACGCTGCTGGGCGAGCCGGACGCCGTCCGCCGGCGCGCGGCCGAACTGGGCGTGGACCTGGCCCTCCTCGCCGACGGCGAGCTGCCGCCGGCGGCGCAGGCGTCCGCCCGGATCGTGGACCCGCAGACGTCGCCGCTCCGGGAGCGCTTCGCCGAGGTGTACGCGGAGCTCCGCTCCCACAAGGGCGTCACCTTCGAACTCGCCCACGACGTCGTCGCGGACGTGTCGTACTTCGGGACGCTCATGGTGCGCGAGGGCCTCGCGGACGGCATGGTCTCCGGTGCCGCCCACTCCACGGCGGCGACGATCCGCCCCGCCTTCGAGGTGATCAAGACGCGGGAGGACGCGTCGACCGTCTCCTCCGTCTTCTTCATGTGCCTCGCCGACCGCGTGCTCGTCTACGGCGACTGCGCCGTCGTCCCCGATCCGGACGCGCGGCAGCTCGCCGACATCGCCGTCCAGTCGGCGGCGACGGCGCGGCAGTTCGGCGTCGAGCCCCGCATCGCCATGCTGTCGTACTCGACGGGGACCTCGGGCTCGGGCGCGGACGTCGACAAGGTGCGGGAGGCGACCGGCCTCGTCCGGCAGCGGCAGCCGGAGCTGCTGGTGGAGGGCCCCATCCAGTACGACGCGGCGGTGGACCCGTCGGTCGCGGCGGCCAAGCTCCCCGGCTCGGAGGTCGCGGGCAGGGCGACGGTGCTGGTCTTCCCGGACCTCAACACCGGCAACAACACCTACAAGGCGGTGCAGCGCAGCGCGGGGGCCGTGGCCGTGGGGCCCGTCCTGCAGGGGCTGCGCAAGCCCGTGAACGATCTCTCGCGCGGTGCGATGGTCTCCGACATCATCAACACCGTGGCGATCACCGCCGTGCAGGCTCAGCAGAACAGTTCGCCGGCACGGCGGTGACGCTGCACGCCGCCGCGGTCGCCGGCCCCCTCGTCCGCGGCCGTCCGTCCCCTCCCAGAAAGCGGAGCCCCTCGTGACCGCCACCCGCGTCCTCGTCCTCAACTCCGGTTCCTCCTCGGTGAAGTACCAGCTCCTGGAGATGACCGACGAGTCGAGACTCGCCGTCGGCCTGGTGGAGCGCATCGGCGAGAGGCAGTCGCGGCTGACGCACACCCCCGTCGCGACGGGTGGCGAACGGCGGGAGCGCGTCGAGGAGTTCGCGGACCACGAGGCGGCGCTGCGGGCGGCCTCGGAGGAGCTGGAGGCGGAAGGCCTCGGCCTGGACGCGCCCGAGCTGGCCGCCATCGGGCACCGCGTGGTGCACGGCGGACGGTCGTTCACCCGCCCCACGCTCATCGACGACGGCGTGCTCGCCGAGATCCGCCGGCTCGTCCCGGTGGCGCCGCTGCACAACCCGGCCAACCTGACGGGGATCACCACGGCGCAGGCCCTCAACCCCGGGCTGCCGCAGGTCGCGGTCTTCGACACCACGTTCCACACCACGATGCCGGAGCACGCCGCCCGCTACGCCATCGACGTCGAGACCGCGGACGCGCACCGCGTGCGGCGGTACGGCTTCCACGGCACCTCGCACGCGTACGTCTCCCGCCGCACCGCCCAGCTGCTCGGCGCGGACCCCGCGGACGTCAACGTGATCGTGCTGCACCTGGGCAACGGCGCCTCCGTGTCCGCGGTGCAGGGCGGCAGGTGCGTGGACACGTCGATGGGGCTGACGCCGCTTGAGGGCCTGGTGATGGGTACCCGTTCCGGGGACGTCGACCCGGCCGTGGTCTTCCACCTCGTGCGGGTGGCCGGCATGTCGGTGGACGAGGTCGACGAGCTGCTGAACAAGCGGAGCGGACTCGTCGGTCTGTGCGGGGACAACGACATGAGGGAGATCCGCCGCCGTATCGAGGAAGGCGACGAGCAGGCACGACTCGCCTTCGACATCTACATCCACCGGATCCGGAAGTACATCGGGGCGTACTGCGCGGTGCTCGGCCGCGTCGACGCCGTGGCCTTCACCGCGGGAGTGGGCGAGAATTCGCCCCCGGTGCGCGAGGCCGCGCTCGCGGGCCTCGACGGCCTCGGCCTGGCCGTCGACCCGGCCGCGAACGAAGCGGAAGGACCTGCCGCCGAGGGCCCCCGGCTGATCTCGCCCCGGGGTGCGCGGGTCGCGGTGGCGGTGGTACCGACCGACGAGGAGCTGGAGATCGCACACCAGACGTACGCGCTGGTCACCGGAGCGGGCCGGCACCGGACCGACTGACCACGTGACCCACTTCACCCCCGATACGTTCCGCGTTTGAACAAACCGTTAGGATCGTCCTATGCGCCGTTCCAAAATCGTCTGCACCCTGGGCCCAGCCGTCGACTCCTACGACCAGCTGAAGACGCTGATCGAGGCCGGTATGAACGTGGCCCGCTTCAACATGAGCCACGGGACCCACCCGGAGCACGAGGAGCGGTACGACCGCGTCCGCAAGGCCGCCGAGGAGACCGGCCGGGCGGTCGGCGTCCTCGCCGACCTGCAAGGCCCCAAGATCCGGCTGGAGACCTTCGCCGAGGGGCCCGTGGAGCTCGTCCGCGGCGAGGAGTTCACGATCACCACCGAGGACGTCCCCGGCGACAAGACGATCTGCGGCACCACCTACAAGGGGCTGCCCGGCGACGTCACCAAGGGCGACCAGGTCCTCATCAACGACGGGAACGTCGCGCTCCAGGTCACCGAGGTCGACGGCTCGAACGTGCGCACCATCGTCATCGAGGGCGGCGTGATCTCCGATCACAAGGGCATCAACCTGCCTGGCGCCGCCGTCAACGTCCCCGCCCTGTCCGACAAGGACGTCGAGGACCTGAAGTTCGCCCTGCGGATGGGCTGCGACATGGTCGCGCTGTCCTTCGTCCGGGACGCGACGGACGTCCGCGACGTGCACCGCATCATGGACGAGGTCGGGCGCCGGGTCCCGCTGATCGCCAAGGTGGAGAAGCCCCAGGCCGTCGCGAACATGGAAGACGTCGTCATGGCGTTCGACGGCGTGATGGTCGCGCGCGGCGACCTGGCGGTCGAGTATCCGCTGGAGCGGGTGCCGATGGTGCAGAAGCGCCTCATCGAGATGTGCCGCCGCAACGCCAAGCCGGTGATCGTGGCGACGCAGATGATGGAGTCGATGATCACCAACTCCCGTCCCACGCGCGCCGAGGCGTCCGACGTGGCGAACGCGATCCTCGACGGGGCGGACGCGGTGATGCTCTCCGCCGAGTCCTCGGTCGGGCAGTTCCCCGTCGAGACGGTCAAGACGATGTCGAAGATCGTCGAGGCCGCCGAGGAGGAGCTGCTCAGCCGCGGCCTCCAGCCGCTCGTGCCGGGCAAGAAGCCCCGTACGCAGGGCGGTTCGGTGGCACGCGCCGCCGCCGAGATGGCGGACTTCCTCAACGGCAAGGCCCTGGTGGCCTTCACGAAGTCCGGCGACACCGCGCGGCGGCTCTCCCGCTACCGGGCCTGCCAGCCCATCCTCGCCTTCACCACGGAGCCCGAGACGCGCAACCAGCTCACGCTCAGCTGGGGCGTCGAGACCTACGTCGTTCCTCACGTGGAGCACACCGACGAGATGGTCGAACTCGTCGACGCGGAACTGCTGAAGCTCCAGCGGTACGACGCCGGCGACACCATGCTCATCACCGCCGGTTCGCCCCCCGGCGTACCCGGCACCACCAACATGGTGCGGGTCCACCACCTCGGCGGCACGCAGGACTGACACCCGCTCACGGGTGCCGCACGCCTGCGGCACCCGGCGCGGCGGCACCTTCCCGCAGCGACGAAAGGGCCCGCGACCTCGGTGAGGTCGCGGGCCCTTTCGTCTGCCTGCCGGTGCCGCCGGGCTTCGCCGGCGCTCCGGTCAGTCGATGCTCTGCTTCAGCCCCGGAACGGTCAGGTTGCCGCCGAACTGGCCGGCCTGGCTGACCTCGACGTTGGTGAAGTACGCCTCCGGGATGTTCAGCGGCGGCGGGTGCTCCGGGTCGAAGGTGATCGGGATCAGCCCGAAGAGGTTCCCCTTCAGCCGCTCCGTGTACATCGTCACCTGGCCGTCGCGGATGGTGGACGTCGAGCCCTTGGCCGCGCGGACGTGGTACGTCGTGCCGTCGGCAGCCTCGACGATCTGGTGCAGGTCGCCGATGTCGACGCTCTCGGCCGTGAACTTCAGGGCCTGCTTCGTCTTGCCGTTCGCGGTACGGAGGTTGACCACGCCCTTGTAGTCGAGGCCGTGCAGCCCGAGGGAGCTCGCCTCCAGCGTCCAGGGGTCGTTGGGCAGCGTGGCGGGGGTCTGCTCGTCCTCGCCCTTGTCCTTCTTCGCCTCGACGCAGGGGAAGGCCTTCTTGCCGTCCGCGCCCGCCTTGCCGGACTCTGCCTTGCCGCCGGACAGCCCGTCCTCGGCACCCTTCGCGGCCTCGCCCAGCTTGTCGGTCGTGTCCTTCAGCCCGTCGCCCACCTTGCCGACGGTGTCCTCGACGGGCTTGGAGCCGGACTTGGACGAGGAGGATCCCGAGTCGGACGGCGAGGGGCTCGCAGCCTTCTCCTCCGCCTCCTTCTCGGCCTTCTCCTTCTCGGCCTCCTCCTTCTCCTTCTCCTTCTTCTCCTTGGGGCTGAGGATGTCGCCGATCGCGTCGCCGATGCCGCCGAGGAAACCGCCGTCGTCCTCGTCCTCGTCCTCGTCGTCCCCCTCCTCGGGGTCCGACGGGCTGGGCGAGGGCTCGGGCTCCTCGGAGCCGCCGCCGCTGCCACCGCTGCCGCCGCCTGAGGCGGGAGGCTCGGACGGTTCGGGCTCAGGCTTCTCGGACCCGGAACCCGAACCGGGCTCGTCCGTGCCGGCGTCGCCGCCGGGCGCGTCCGCGCCGCCGTCCTGGTCCTGGCCCTTGCCGGCCTCGTCCTTCTTCTCGTCCTCGGCGTCGTCCTTGTCGGGCTGGGAGACGCAGGGGCCGGGCTTGAAGGGGTTCTTGGGCAGCGGCTTGGCGTTGGCCAGCTGGGGGGTGAGCCCCATGCCCATAAGGACCGCGGACGGCATCGCCGCGATGGCTATCGCCTTGCCCGCGGGGACATGCAGACGGGTCAGCAGCGGCTTCCTCGGAGCCGCGTGGCGCGGTCCGGTTCTCCCGCGGCCGGCGTCGGGCGCTGCTTGCGCCGACGTACCCGCCTCCTCATGCACCTCGTCACCCGGCACGGTGCCTCCCGTTCCCGTGGTTCGCATCGGCTCCGGACGAGGGAGCCGTTCCAAAGACTGAAAGGTCGTCCTGGGCCGTGCCCGTAAGGCGTGCGCCCGAGCCCGTCTCCTTGCCCTCCCCGCCTGCTGAACCGGACCCCGAGGAGGCTGCGGGGCCCGTGAGCCCCTTCTCCGTCGTGCCCGCGCCCTGGGGCCCTTCCGCGGCGCTCTCACGCCCGGCCGGCGGCTTCCCCGGCGCCCATGCGACTCCCAGGGCACCGCCGAGCAGGCCCAGCAGGTAGCCGATCATGAAGGCGCCCACGTTCGACACGACCAGGGACACCAGCGACAGCAGGATCGCCGCGATCCCGGCGAACACCCGCGACTGCGGCTGGAACCACATCGTCAGCCCGAGTACGACCAGCAGCACACCAATGATCAGCGAGCCGGCGCCCGCCGTCGTGGACATCCGGATCGTCAGCGAACCCAGAGTGAAGTTCTGGTACGGGATGTACATGATGGGGATACCGGCGAGGAGCGTCAGCAACCCGCCCCAGAACGGGCGCTGTCCACGCCACGCCCGGAACGAACTGCGCTTCTGGCCGAATCCGGAAGTCGGCCTTTGTCGCGTCTCGGCGCTCATGTCGTACAGCTCCTCGGGACTGGCACAAAGCTTGCGATGGTGGAGCCGACCGACGGGCGCGGAGCGGCAAGGAGCAGCCGCTCCGCACTCGTGCGGTCAGTGAGTGCCCGTCAGTAGCACTCGTTCTTGCCCTTCTTCACGTTCATCTTCAGGCCGCTGAGCTTGAACGTGCCGGCAGTCGTCGCCCAGGCGCGCTGCTTGACATCCGTGAATGTCGCAGTGTCGGCCTGCTGTGCGAACGAGCCGGGCAGGTACTTGTCGCCCTTGTTCGGACCGGGACCCTTGGTGGTCTCGTCCGCGGCGACGCCGATGTCGACGTTCTTGAACGTCGCGTTGGCGGCTATGTCGTCGGCGTCGACGTAGAGCTTCTTCGCCTCGACCTCCGGGCCGCCGGCAGCACCGGCGCCCAGCTTCATCGTCACGTCGCCGAACGCCGGGACCGGCACGACGACGGACTGGCAAAGGTTCCTGATCTTCGCCGAGTTGAAACCGACAACCGCGACGGCCTTCTTACCGGCCTTCGTCGAGTCGACGGCTCCGTACTGAACGAACCCGGTGCCTTCGAGCTTGTCGGCAGCAATCTTGAACTGCTGCCCCGAAACGCTGAACGACGCCGCCAGCGCGCCCTGCGAGAGGGCGACGCCGATCGCTGCGGTCGCAGCGACACTCGGCACCATGACGACGGCGAACCGCTTCCATCTGGTCCCGCCACGAGCCAGGGACTCCATGACTTTCCTCCTTCTCGGACGTACATCTCCGGCCTGGACGGACCGCTCCTGAAACGGCCCGCTCCCTGACCTGGGATGGGAGAAGTGCTACGTCCTCGGGAAGGAGAGCGCCGTCATCGACCGGCGTACCGGGTACGCCATGTCCGAGCTGTCGGCGATCACCCCCGAGCGACAACCACTGGCCACGCTCACGCGCAACCTGCTTTGTTCGGACAGGCTCCGCCAGTTCGGCGGAGACCCCCCTGCCCGGAAGACCGGCGGTGGTACTGGATGGGGCTCAAGCTTGCTTGCCGGCCTGCTCGGTGGGGATCCAATGCCAGCGGTGCGCCGAATGGTTGCCGGGCTGCGGGCAATGGACCGAGCTTGGCCGATCGTGGTGCATCCGAAGGCTGCGCACAAGGGGGTGCGTTACCAGCGAGTAACGGCCAGATAACCGGACGGCGGCCGATCAGCATAGAGCAGACACACAGGGTCGTCACCCCCTGGGCGCCTGGCCTGGAATCAACCCGGACATCAACGACCAAAGGCCGCCTGATCACTTACTACGAGTAACAGCGGCTGCGATTACCAAAACTTGGTAAAACACAGCCGCTGATGTCGCTAAAACTACGTGTCGTGACGGTGCGTATGTGACGGGGCGTGCCGTTCAGAACAGCACGCGAGCAAGTGCGCTACGCGCAGTGACGACACGGGGGTCTTCCGCACCGATCACCTCGAACAAGTCAAGGAGGCGAACTCGCGCGGCCTCCCGGTCGTCCCCCGCCGTCCTCTTCACCGTCTCGACGAGACGCCCGAACGCGTCCTCGACGTGACCGCCCGCCATGTCCAGGTCCGCCGCGCGCAGTTGGGCGTCGACGTCGCCGGGACGGTCCGCCGCGTCCTTGCGCACCTGCTGCGCGTCCAGCCCCTGCACCCGGCCCAGCAGTTCGGCCATGGCCAGGCCGACCCGCGCCTCGACGTTGCCGGGGTCGTCCGCCAGCACGTTCCGGTACGCCTGGACCGCGCCGTTCAAGTCACCGGTGTCCAGGGCCTGCTGGGCGGCGACGAGCACCGGGTCCTCCGGCGCGGCGGGCTCCTGGGCGGCCTGCTCGCCGTCGCCCTCGGCGACTCCCTGCAGGCCGGTGATGCCGAAGCGCTGCTCGGAGACCTGGATCAACTGGTCGAGCGTCTGGCGGATCTGGGCCTCCGGAGCGGCGCCCTGGAAGAGGGGCAGCGCCTGGCCGGCGACCACGGCGAAGACCGCGGGAATGCCCTGCACGCCGAACTGCTGCATCAGCATCTGGTTCTTGTCGGCGTCGATCTTCGCGAGCAGCACGCGCCCCGCGTACTCCCGCGTCAGCCGCTCCAGCACCGGCGAGAGCTGCTTGCACGGCTCGCACCACTCGGCCCAGAAGTCGATGACGACGGGAACCTCCGCGGAGCGCTGCAGCACCTCCGCCTCGAAGCCCGCCTCGTCGACGTCGATCACCAGACTCACCGGGGCGTCGGCTCCGCCCCGTTCGGCGGCAGCGGCCCTTGCCTGCTCCGCCTTCTGCTTGGCCTCACCGGCCGCCTTCACCGCGGAGAGGTCGACCGCTCCGCTCATGGACATGTTGCGTGGCTGCATGAGTCCAGTCTCCCCCTTTCGCGCGGTGCTGTGTGCCGGGTCCCCACCCGGCGGCTGGTCGTCGCACCGGAAGTTCCCCGTTCCGATACGTCCCGTAGCGTATCCGTTGCGCCCCCCGGTGACGCAAGTCCCCCTGGAGGCTCCCGTTGTCCCCCGCGGCGATTCCGGCCGATATGGTCTGGCGCCATGCCGTCCTCCGCCCCCACACCCCGCCGCGTCGGCAGGCCGCGCAGCGCGCAGGCCGACGCCGCCATCATGGACGCCACGCGTGCGGCGCTCGTCGAGGTCGGGTGGGGCAAGCTCACCATGGGGTACGTCGCCGCCCGCGCCGGAGTCGCCAAGACCACCCTCTACCGGCGCTGGCAGAGCAAGGGCGAACTCGTCGTGCACGCGGTCGCCGCCCTCTTCGACGAGCTGGAGCTCCCGGACCGCGGCAGCCTGCGCGCGGACATCCAGGGCGTCGTGGTCTCCTTCGCCAAGATGCTCCAGCGGCCCGAGACCAACGCCTCGCTGATGGCCGTCGTCGCCGAGTCCACCCACGACCCGCTCCTGCGGAACCTCATCAGGGAAGCGATCGTCGACCGGCAGAAGCGCCTCGTCGTGCAGGGGCGCGAGCGGGCGCAGGCGCGCGGGGAACTTCCTCCGGACCCCGCGAGCCCGGAGGAGAACGACCGGCTCGTCGACCTGATCTTCGACGTCATCGCGGGAGCGGTGGTGCACCGGACGCTGGTCAGCGCCGAGCCGGTGGACCAGCAGTGGGCGGAAGCGTTCACGACGCTCCTGCTGCACGGCCTGGTCGCTGTCTCCGCTCCCGGGCCCGGCGCGGAGTCCGATCCCGAGCCCGATCCCGACCCCGGGTCCGGTGGACGCGCGGAAGGCGGCGCCCCCGGCTGAGGGGCCTCGCCTCGCCGTCGGCCGGCCTGGCGGGACGGGCCTGTGCGGCGCTCCGCCCGCTCTCCGCCGCCGGCCGACCTTGCCCGTCCCTCCCGTCGACGGCCGTACCGCAGGCCGCCTCCGGCCTTCTCAGCCGCGGTTCGCCAGTGCGCGCCGCGCTCCGTGCACGGCGCCGAGCACGGCGAGTACGGCGCTCCCCGCGAGGACCGCGGGCAGGGGCAGGGAGAAGGCCAGTACCAGGCACCCGGCCAGACCCACGGCGGGGGCGGCACGGCGGTGGCGCCCCTCCGCCGAAGCGAGCGTCCAGGCAGAGGCGTTGGCGACCGCGTAGTACACGAGCACCCCGAACGACGACAGCGCGATCGCACCCCGCACGTCCACCGTCGCCGCGAGCACGGCGACCACCGCCCCGACGAGCAGGTCCGCGCGGTGCGGTACCCGGAAACGCGGGTGCACCGCGGCCAGCGGGCGCGGCAGATGCCCGTCGCGGGCCATCGCCATCACCGTCCGCGAGACGCCCAGGACGAGCGCGAGCAGCGCGCCGAGGGCGGCCACCACGGCGCCGGCGCGTACGGCCTGCGGCAGCCCCGGCACTCCCGACGCGACGGCCGCCTCGCCGAGCGGCGCTGCCGTACGGGCCGCCTCCGCGGGCCCCAGCACCGCCAGCACGGTGAGGGCGACGGCCGCGTAGACGCCGAGCGCGATGCCCAGCGCCAGCGGGACGGCCCGCGGGATGGTGTGCGCGGGGTCGCGGACCTCCTCGCCGAGCGTGGTGATCCGGGCGTACCCGGCGAAGGCGAAGAAGAGGAGCCCGGCGGCCTGGAGGACACCCGCGGGACCGCCGTCGGCGCCGCCGCCGAGCCGGGCTGCGTCGGCCCGTCCGGAGGCGAGCGAGGCGGCCACGACCGCCGCGAGCACGGCGAGGACGACGGCGACGACGGCACGGATGAACCAGGCGGACTTCTGGACGCCCGCGTAGTTCACCGCGGTCACGGCGACGACGACGCCGCAGGCGACCGCGGGCGCCTGGCCCGGCCAGGCGTAGTAGCCGGCGGTCAGCGCCATCGCGGCGCACGACGCCGACTTGCCCACGACGAACGCGCACCCCGCCAGGTAGCCGCAGAACTCCCCGAGCCGCTCCCGGCCGTAGACGTACGTACCGCCCGCGGCCGGGTAGCGCGCGGCCAGCCGCGCCGAGGACGTCGCGTTGCAGTACGCCACCAGCGCGGCCGCCGCCAGGCCCCACAGCAGACCGGACCCCGCGGCGGCGGACGCGGGAGAGAGCACCGCGAAGATCCCCGCGCCGAGCATGGCCCCCAGGCCCACTACGACGGCGTCGAGAACGCCCAACTCCCGCCGCAGCCGCGGCTGTCCCCGCTCGGAGCCCCCGGACGACCCCCTCATGGCCGCTCCTCACGCATACGTGTCGGCGGTGCTCCCGGCCATTCCGACGGGGAGCACCGCTCGCGGAGGTCGCCCCCGGGCAGGAGCGGCCGCGGTGGGAACGGCGGATCGGGAGGGAGCAGGGCGTGCGGTCAGAAGACCGGCGGCTCCGTGTAGACGCCCCACTCGTCGCGCAGCGCGTCGCAGATCTCGCCGAGAGTGGCCTCGGCCCGCACCGCGTCGAGCATCGGCTCGATCATGTTGGCGTCGCCGCGCGCCGCCTCCATCATCCTGCCGAGCGCCGCGGAGACGGCGGCCTCGTCGCGCTTCTCGCGGCGGGTGGTCAGCGCACGCACCTGCTCGTGCTCCACCTCGTGGCTCACCCGCAGGATCTCCAGGTCGCCGGTGACCGAGCCGTGGTGGCAGTTGACGCCGACGACCTTCTTGTCCTCCTTCTCCAGCGCACGCTGGTAGGTGAAGGCGGCCTCGGCGATCTCGCCGGTGAACCATCCGTCCTCGATGCCGCGCAGGATGCCCGAAGTGATCGGGCCGATGGGGTGGTTGCCCTCAGGGACGGCCCGGCGGCCGCGCTCCTTGATCTGCTCGAAGATCTTCTCCGCGTCGGCCTCGATGCGGTCGGTCAGCGCCTCGATGTACCAGGAACCGCCCAGCGGGTCCGCGACGTTGGTGACGCCCGTCTCCTCCATGAGTACCTGCTGGGTGCGCAGGGCGATCTCGGCGGCCTGCTCGCTGGGCAGGGCGAGCGTCTCGTCCAGCGCGTTGGTGTGCAGGGAGTTGGTGCCGCCCAGCACGGCCGCCAGCGCCTCGACCGCGGTGCGGACGACGTTGTTGTACGGCTGCTGCGCGGTGAGCGAGACACCGGCGGTCTGGGTGTGGAAGCGCAGCCACTGCGCCTTCTCACTCACCGCGCCGTACTCGTCGCGCATCCAGCGCGCCCAGATCCTGCGCGCGGCGCGGAACTTGGCGATCTCCTCGAAGAAGTCGACGTGGGCGTCGAAGAAGAAGGACAGTCCGGGCGCGAAGGTGTCGACGTCCAGGCCGCGGCTGAGGCCGAGTTCGACGTAGCCGAAGCCGTCCGCGAGGGTGTACGCCAGCTCCTGTGCTGCCGTGGAGCCCGCCTCGCGGATGTGGTAGCCGGAGACCGAAAGCGGCTTGTACGCGGGGATGTTGCGGCTGCAGTGCTCCATCAGGTCGCCGATCAGCCGCAGATGGGGCTCGGGCTGGAAGAGCCACTCCTTCTGCGCGATGTACTCCTTGAAGATGTCCGTCTGCAGGGTGCCGTTGAGCACGCCCGGGTCGACGCCCTGCCGCTCGGCGGCGACGAGGTACATGCAGAAGACGGGCACCGCCGGGCCGGAGATCGTCATCGACGTGGTGACGTCGCCCAGGGGGATGCCGGAGAAGAGCACGTCCATGTCGGCGGCGGAGTCGATGGCGACACCGCAGTGCCCGACCTCGCCGAGCGAGCGGGGGTCGTCGGAGTCGCGTCCCATGAGCGTCGGCATGTCGAACGCGACGGACAGGCCGCCGCCGCCCGCCTCCAGGATCATCTTGTAGCGCTCGTTGGTCTGCTCGGCGTTCCCGAACCCCGCGAACTGGCGGATCGTCCAGGTGCGCCCGCGGTATCCGGTCGGATACAGACCGCGCGTGAACGGATACTCACCGGGCCAGCCGATCCGCTCGAAGCCCTCGACCGTGTCGCCGGGGCGCGGACCGTACACGGGGTCGACGGGGTCGCCGCTCAGCGTGGTGAAGTCGGCGTCCCGCTTGCGGGCGGCGTCGTACCGGGACTGCCAGCGGCGCCGGCCCTCTTCAATCTCGTGTGCGTCCATGTCTTCGAATTTACTTGGACGTCCTAGTAATTGTCGACCGACCGCTCAGGCGGACCGGTGGGACAGGGGGGACCGCTGGGACTGCCGGGGAGCGCGCCGTGCGGGCTGCCTGCCCCTACACCTTCGCGGGGGACGTGCGGCCGTCCCGGTCCTCCTCGACCAGCGGCGCGACCTCGCGTGCGACCTTGCGCTCGACGAAGAAGGCAGCGGTCGGGATCGTCCCGGAGAGCAGGATCCAGAGCAGCTTGCCGAACGGCCACCGGGCCTTCTGTCCCAGGTCGAAGGCGAAGACCAGGTAGACGATGTACAGCAGGCCGTGCGCCTGGGAGACCATGAACGTGATCTCCTCGCCGGTGCCGAAGCCGTACTTGAAGATCATGCAGGTGCACAGGACGAGCAGCATGACGGCGGTGACGTACGCCATCACGCGGTAGCGGGTCAGCACGGACTTCTTCATGGGTCGAGCGTAGCGGTGGGCGCGGCGGGGCCTCACGGCACCCCGGTCCCGCTCCCCCGCCGGGTCCGGAGCCCTACTCCCCGGCAGACCCGGAGGGGCCGTCGACGGCGCGGCGGCCGCCGGAGGGCTCGGTCCCGTCGGCGAAGTCCTCGGCGGCGATCCGCAGCGGCCTGAGCAACGAGAAGATCTCGCCGCACTCCTCCGCGTCGTACACGCTCAGCCCGAAGTCCACGGCCATGAGCTCGCGCGTCGCCGCCTCGCACACCTCGCGGCCCCTGTCCGTGATGGAGGCGAGGATCCCGCGGCCGTCCTCCGGGTTGGGGCGCTTGGCGACGAGGCCCGACCTCTGGAGCCGGTCGACGGTGTTGGTGACCGAGGTGGGGTGCACCATCAGACGCTCGCCGATCTTGGACATCGGCAGCTCTCCCGCCCGGGAGAAGGTCAGCAGCACGAGCGCCTCGTAGCGGGCGAAGGTCAGTCCGTACGGCTTGACGACCGCGTCGACCTGCGCGAGCAGGATCTGATGGGCACGCATGATCGAGGTGATCGCGGCCATGGACGGGACCGACCCCCACCGCTGCTTCCAGAGCTCGTCGGCGCGGGCGATGGGATCGAACGTCAGGCTGAGCGGCTTGGACACGCCATAGACCCTAGTCTGCGCCCACATGGCGGCCATAGCCGTCTCACAAGACGGGCCGCTCGCCGCACCCGGCCCAGGCGGAGAAGCAGTCGCCCTCACGGTGAGGCCGGGCGTCCCGGAACCGCCCGCGCCGTCCGCACCGCGCGGACGGCGGCCAGGACCGCGCCCGTGCCGACGACCCCCGCGCTCACGACCACCCAGTGCGGCGGCGCGAACTCGCCGGCGAGGCCGCCGACCGCCATGCCCAGACCCTGCACCGTCATCACCCCGGACGACATGACGGTCATCGCGCGGGCCCGCAGCTCCTCCGGCACTGCGTCGAAGAACCACCGGTCGAGACCGAGGGTGTACGCGATGCCCGTACCCGCGGCGAAGAGGGCGGCAAGCGCGAGGAAGAGGCCGGGGCGCAGCGCGAAGAGCAGGAAGGGCAGGAGCAGTGATCCGGCGAGCGGCAGCACCAGGCGTTCGCGGGTCGCGGGCTTCAGCAGTCCGCCCGCGGCCAGTTCCGCGGCGACCCCGCCCACCGGCATCGCGGCCAGCAGCAGCCCCACTCCGGCGGAGCCGGCGCCGATCTCGGCCGCGTAGGGCGCCGCCAGTCCCTCCGGGACGACGAGGAAGGCGGGCGGCAGCCAGCACAGTGCGAGCAGCCCCCGGACGGTTCGGTCCGCGAAGAGGGCACGGGTTCCGCCGCGTTTCCGCCCGGAAGCTTCCGCCTCCCCCGTCGCCGCCTCCCCTGTCGCCCCCTCCCCCGAGGCCGCCGGGCCCGGGCGGCCGTGCCCCGCGGAGGTGCCCAGCCGCAGCAGCACGGCCGAGGCGAGGAACCCGCCCACGGCCAGGAGCAGCGCGCCCCGCGGGCTGAGCACCAGAAGGAGGAGACCCGTCGCGGCGAAGCCCGCGATCTGGGCGGCCTGTGCGGAGATCCTCAGGAGCGAGCGTCCGAGTACGAAGGCGTCCCCGGCCAGGATGTCGCCGAGCGACGCCGCCCGCACCCCGCCGAACAACGGCTGGACGAAGGCGGTCACGGCCCGCAGCGCCAGGAGCCCCGCGACGGGCATGCCCGGCAGCAGCATGGCCCCGACTGACGCCGCGCAGACGAGGTCGCAGCCGACGAGCACCGGTCTGGCCGGGAAGCGCTCGGCGACCGGTGCCAGCAGCGCACCGCCGAGCGCCTGCGGAAGGAAGCCCATCGCGAACGTGAGGGCGGACAGCAGCGGAGAAGAGGTGCCGGCGTATACCAGGACCGGCAGGGCGACGTGGGCCACGACGCCGCCCAGCAGGGACAGCACGTGCGCGGCGAAGACGAAGCGGAACTCCCGCGCGCGGAAGACCGCCCGGTAGCCCTCGCCGGGCTGCCCCTCGATGGGCGGGGCCTCGCCGGGCTGCGCCTCGATGGGCTGGGCCGGACGGTCACCCGGGCGGCGCTCTCCGGCCTGCGGCGCGGTGCTGCCGGTGTCCTCGCTACCGGTACGGGATGGCATGCCGTGAGCCTGTCGCGCCATGCCGGGGGCCTCTAGTGTTTCGGTACTGGCCGAATCACGGCTCCCGGGGGACGTCATGCCTCTGCATCTCCAGTTCGGCACCGACGACCTGCTGCGCTGCCGGTTCGCCGTCTCGCCGCTCTGCGAGACGCACGAGGCCGTGCGGACGCTGCGGCGCACGGAGCGGCACGGCTACCACCTTCCGTGGCTCCGCCGGATCCACTCCGCCGTGCGCGGGCTCGACCTCACGCCCCTGTGGCTGCTGATGCCGCAGCACGGGGGCTACACGCCGGACTTCCTCGGCCCGCCCACCCTCGAATCCGGCAGTCCCGCGCCCGTATTCGCGGACGAGCTGGAGCGCGTGCGCGGCACCGACCCCTCCCTGGCCCGCGCGGAGCTCGTCCGCTCGCTGGAGAGCACGCCCGGTGCCGCCCGGTCCGCCGCCGGCCGGGCCATGCTGGACGACCCGGCCCGGGCGGTACGGGAACTGGCCGATCTGACCGAACGCGCCTGGCACGCGCTGATCGCCCCGGACTGGCCGCGGCTGCGGGACCTGCTGGAGGCCGATATCGCCCACCGCGCACGGCAGTTGGCGGAGGGCGGCCTGGAGCGGCTGTTCGCGGACCTGCATCCCCGGCTGTCGTGGAGCGAGGGCACGCTGTCGGTGCGCACCACCTACCGCGGGCTGCAAGTGCAGCAGCTGCGCGGCCGCGGGGTGCTGATGATCCCCAGCGTCTTCGTCTGGCCGGACGTGGTGAGCGGCTTCGCCCCGCCGTGGCAGCCGGCCGTCCTCTACCCGGCGCGGGGCGTGGGCAACCTCTGGCAGCGGCCCACCGCGGGCTCCGCGCAGGCCCTGTCGCGGCTGCTCGGCGCCAACCGCGCCGCCGTACTGAGCGCGCTGGACTGCCCCGCGTCGACGACGGCGCTGGCCGCCCGCCTCGGGCTCGCGCCCTCGTCCGTCTCCGCGCACCTGGCGTCGCTGCGCGACGCCGGACTGCTGACGTCGCGCCGCGTACGCCATCAAGTGCTGTACGAGCGCACGGCGCTGGGCATCGCGCTGCTCTGCGGGGGCGCGGAACCCGAGGGGTGAAGGGGAGGGCTCAGCCCGAGAGGTGCCGCTCCACGGACTCCACCTTCGAGGTGAGCCCGTCCGTCACGCCCTGCCGGATGTCGGCCTTGAGCACGAGCGACACCCGCGGCGCGCGCTCCTCCAGGGCCGCGACCGCCTTCCGTACGACCTCCATGCACTCGTCCCAGTCGCCTTCCAGCGAAGTGAACATGGCGTCGGTGCGGTGCGGAAGGCCGGACTCGCGGACGACGCGGACGGCGTCGGCGACGTACTCGCCCACGTCCTCGCCCACCCCTATCGGTGTCACGGAGAAGGCGACGATCATGACTCGTCCGCGCCCGTGTTCTGCTCCTTGCGGGCGCGGGCGGCGATGACGCCTGCCTCCTCCTCGCGCCGGAGCTGCCTCTCCGCGAAGAAGCCGCCGGTCGGCAGCACGGCCATCGCGAACATCCACGCTGCGCGGCCGAGCGGCCACCGCACGCGGTTCCAGGCGTCCGCCCAGAACAGGACGTAGAGGACGAAGAGCGCACCGTGCACGGCCCCGAGGACCGGTACCGGGTTGAGACCCAGCTCGGGGATCCGCTTGACCACGGAAGCGGCGAGGAGCAGCAGGAAGGAGATCGCCTCGGGGGTCGACACCAGGCGGAGGCGGCGCAGGGCGGAGACCGACTTGGGCGGGAGACCGGTGGGGTTTTCCAGGATGGCCACGGCAGATCCTCGATCGTTTGTGAAGGGAAGCACAAGCGCTCGCCATTGTGGCAGCCCCTGCCCTCACCCGCCCAGCCCAGGGTAGGTTTCGCCTGTGGCTCAGTTCCGACTTCACAGCGCCAAAGTGCTCGCCGTGACGATGAACGGCGATGCCGTAAAGGCCAAGAACGGGTCGATGGTCGCCTACGACGGCCAGATGGCCTTCAAGAAACTGTCAGGCGGCGGCGAGGGGCTGCGCGGGATGGTGACCCGGCGTCTCACCGGTGAGCAGATGACGCTCATGGAGGTGAAGGGGCAGGGCACCTGCTACTTCGCGGACCGCGCCGCCGACATCAACCTGGTCCAGCTCAACGGCGAGACCCTGCACGTCGAGGCCAGCAACCTGCTCGCCACGGACTCCGGCCTGCGGACCGGCACGAGCTTCACCGGGCTCCGCGGCGCCTCCCAGGGCAACGGGCTGTTCACGACGACGGTCGAGGGCACGGGCCAGGCGGCGCTGATGTCCGACGGCACCGCGGTCGTGCTGCGCGTCGCCCAGGGCATGCCGCTGCAGGTCGACCCCGGTGCGTACATCGCACACCAGGGAAACCTGCGGCAGGACTTCCAGACCGGGGTGAACTTCCGCACCCTCATGGGCGAGGGCTCCGGGGAGTCCTTCCAGATCCGCTTCGAGGGCGACGGGCTGGTCTACGTGCAGCCCAGCGAGCGCAACACGCTGGGAGGCGACGTCTGATGCCGTTCCGCGAGATCAGCTCGAAGATGGTCGAGGCCCAGGTGCTGCCCGGGCAGCGGATGTTCAGCCAGCGCGGCGCCATGATCGCCTACAAGGGAGACGTCCGCTTCACCCCCAACATGCAGGGCGGGCAGGGCGGGCTGATGAACATGATCGGCCGCCGCGTGGCCAACGAGGCGACACCGCTGATGACCGTCGAAGGACAGGGCACGGTCATGTTCGGGCACGGCGGCCACCACGTCGAGGTGATCGAACTCGACGGCGACACCCTCTGCGTCGAGGCCGACAGGCTGCTGGCCTTCGACGGCACCCTGGAGCAGGGCACGCTCTTCCTCGGCTCCGACGGCGGCGTGATGGGCATGGTCCGCGGCCAGGTCAGCGGCCAGGGGCTGTTCACGACGACGCTCAAGGGCAAGGGCGCCGTGGCGGTGATGGCCCACGGCGGCATCATCCAGCTGCCCATCACCCCCGCGGCACCGGTCCACGTCGACCCGCAGGCGTACGTGGCGCACCACGGCGACGTGCGCAACAAGCTGTCGACCGCGCTGGGCTGGCGCGACATGGTGGGCCGCGGCTCCGGCGAGGCCTTCCAGCTCGAACTGTCCGGAAACGGGGCAGTGTTCGTACAGGCGAGTGAGGAGAAGCTGTGACCACCGCACCGCAGGTCCTGGATGTCACGACGCTGCCTTCGAACGACAACGTCAACAGCTACACCTTCTGCGTCGACCTCAACGGGCAGTGGTTCCTGCAGAAGGGCAAGATGATCGCCTACTACGGGCAGATCGACTTCAACGGCGTCGGCCACGGCCACCTCGACCGGCTCGTCGCCACCAGCTTCCACTCGCCGCTGCACGCCGCGGACTGGGTCGTCGCCGAGGGCAGCGGCAAGATGCTGCTCGCCGACCGCGCCTTCGACGTCAACTCCTACGACCTGGAGGACGGCAACCTGACGGTGCGCTCGGGGAACCTGCTGGCCTTCGAGCCGTCGCTGTCCCTGAAGCAGTCGATCATCCCGGGGTTCGTCACGCTCATCGGCACGGGGAAGTTCGTGGCCGCGTCCAACGGCGAGGTGCACTTCGTCGAACCGCCCGTGCGCGTCGATCCGCAGGCCCTCGTCGGCTGGGCGGACTGCCCCTCCCCCTGCCACCACTACGACCACGGCTACCTCAAGGGCGTACTCGGCGGCATCCGGGCCTTGACGGGCATCGGCGGCGCCTCCGGCGAGGAGCACCAGTTCGAGTTCGTGGGGGCGGGCACGGTGCTGATCCAGTCCACGGAGGTGCTGATGGCGGAGCGGGCCACGGGCGCCGTCCCGCACGAGGCGGGCGTACCGGGTGGAGGGCAGCCCGGGGGAGGGCACGGCGGAGGGCAGGGCGGTCAGATCCCGCAGATGCCGGGCCAGCTCGGCAACCTCCAGAGAAGGTTCGGGCTATGAGCACATCCGTACGGTCTTCGGACAAGCCCTGGGTAAAGTCTCCTGGTATGGACACCGACAACGGCACCCGCTGGCTCACCGAGGACGAGCAGCGTGCGTGGCGCATCCACCTGGACGTCAGCCGCCTGCTCATGTACCAGCTGGAGCGCGACCTCCAGCCGTTCGGCCTGACCATGAACGACTACGAGATCCTGGTCAACCTCTCCGAGTCCGGCGAGCACCGGATGAGGATGAGCGACCTGGCGGCCGCGACGCTCCAGTCCAAGAGCCGGCTGTCCCACCAGATCACGCGCATGGAGAAGGCGAACCTGGTGCGCCGTGAGTCCTGCGAGTCGGACAAGCGCGGGCTGTTCGCCGTGCTCACCGAGGAGGGATGGGACACGATGCGCGCCGTCGCCCCGCACCATGTCGCCTCGGTGCGGCGGCACTTCATCGACCAGATGTCGCCCGAGGACCTGGAACACCTCTACGAGACCCTGCGCCCGGTCGCCGAGAAGCTGCGCAACGAACGGGGTCGTCCCTAGGGCTGTCTGACCGCCCGGGCCCGGAACCGCCTCCCGAGCGGCTTCAGTCTTCCGCCGCCGGCAGCCGCAGTACGAAGCGGGCGCCCTCGGTGACGGTGAGGGTCCCCCCGTGCCGGGTCGCCACGTCGCGGGCGATGGCGAGGCCGAGGCCGGCGCCGCCCTCGTCGCGGCTGCGGGCGTCGTCCAGCCGCACGAACCGCTCGAAGATCCGCTCCCGTTCGGACTCGGGTACGCCGGGCCCGTCGTCGGAGACCTCCAGCTCCATCCAGCGGCGCCCGTCCCGCCGCGTCTCCCGCACGGCCACCGACACCTGCGACGCGGCGTGACGCTGCGCGTTCTGCAGAAGGTTGACGACCACCCGCGTCAACTGGCCGCGCGAACCGATGACTTCGCCCTCGGCCGTCTCCCCCAGCCGGACGGGATGCGGCCCGTGCCCCTGCTGCGCCAGCTCCTCCCGTACGAGCGCGTCCAGCGCGATCCGGTGGTCGCCCGGACGCTCCCCGGCGTCGAGGCGGGCCAGCAGCAGCAGGTCGGTCGCCAGGTCCTGCAGTCGCACGGTGTCCTGGACCGCGCCGTCCACGTCCAGCAGATCGGGGTGCGCCGCGCCCACCTCAAGCTGCGTGCGGAGCGAGGCGATGGGGCTGCGCAGCTCGTGCGACACGTCGGCGACGAACTGGCGCTGGCGCTCCACCGACGACTCCAGGGCGGCGAGCGTCTCGTTCGTGGTGCGGGCCAGCCGGGCCACCTCGTCGCCGGTGTCCGGTTCCGGGACCCGGCGGGAGAGGTCCGTGCTGGCCGTGATCCCGGCCATCTCCCTGCGGATGCCCTCGACGGGACGCAGGGCGCGCCTCGTCACCAGCCACGTCACGCCTCCGACGACGAGCAGCAGCCCGGGCAGTCCGAGGAGCATCGACCGGGTGACGGAGGAGACCGCCTCCTGCTGGTCCTCGAGGGACGACCCGGCGTAGACCGTGACGGGTGTGCGGTCCCGCGTGAGGGTCTGCACGGCGACGACGGTGAACTCCCCCGTCTCCGAGGTGTCCTCGTCGACGGGGAGCCGCAGCGTCCGCTCCTCGACGTCGCCGTCGGCTTCGGCGTCTTCCGCGTCCTCGGCGTCGTCGGCGTCGTCGGCCTCAGGGCGGTCGAAGCCGGCGACCGGGCCGCGCCCCTGGAGCGTCTCGCCCGCCCCGAGGACCTTCCCGCCCGGCGCGACGACCTGCACCGGTTCGTCCTTCTCGTCGTCGAGCCCGTCGAGTTCCCGCACCTGCCCGGCGTCGACGCCCGAGACCTGCGCCGCGACCTGGCGTGCCCTGGACTCGGCCTGCAGCCGGACGTTGTCGGCCAGCCCGCCGCGCAGCACCGCCACCACGGCGACGCCCGCAGCCACCAGCGCGACCGCGACCACGAGGGTCGCGCCCAGCGCCGCGCGCGTCCGCACCGACCCCCTACGCACCGGCGTCCACCAGCCGGTATCCGGCGCCGCGCACCGTGGTGATCCACGCCGGGCCGAGCTTGCGGCGCAGCGCGCTGATGTAGACCTCGACGATGTTGACGTCGCCCTCGTACGCGAAGTCCCAGACGTGCTCCAGGATCTCCGACTTCGAGACGACGTCCCCCGCCCGTACCGCGAGGTGTTCGAGCACGGCGAACTCCTTCGCGGTGACCTCCACCTCCCGCTCGCCCACCGTGACCTGCCGGCTTCCGGGGTCGACGGTCAGGGAGCCGAGCCGCAGGACGGTCTGCGCGCCTCGCGTGCGCCTGCGCAGCAGGGCCCGTACCCGGGCGAGCAGCACGACGTAGGAGAAGGGCTTGGTCAGGTAGTCGTCGGCTCCGGTGTCCAGGCCCTCGGCCTCGTCGTACTCGCCGTCCTTGGCGGTCAGCATCAGTACGGGGGTCTCGTCCCCGGCGGCGCGCAGCGCACCGCAGACGCGGTAGCCGTTCATGCCGGGCAGCATGATGTCGAGCACGATCAGGTCGTACTCGCCCTGGGTGGCCATGTGCAGCCCCTCGGCTCCGTCGTGCACGACGTCCACGGCGAAACCCTCGGCTGTGAGCCCCTTGGCGAGCGACCGGGCGAGCCGCTGCTCGTCCTCCACGATCAGCAAGCGCATGGGTCCACTCTCCCCCATCGCACCTGAAGTGATCTTCAGGTGGCTTCAGGCTGCGTTCAGGGTCAGCACTCCACTGTGGGACTCACATCGCAACCCACTCGGGAGGAACAGCCATGAAGCGCAAGATCGCCATCGCCACGGTCACCGCCGCCGCCCTCATCGGTACGGGCACGCTCTCCGCCGCGGCCGTCGCGGACGACGGCGAGCAGCAGCGCTCCGCGAGCACCGTCCAGGTCCAGGACCGCGACGACCGGGATGACCGGGACGGCAAGGACGACGACCGCGACGACAAGGACGACCGGGACGACCGGGATGACCGGGACGGTAAGGACGACGACCGCGACAACCGGGACGACGACAAGCGTGAGGCCGCCTCCGCTCGCGTCGACGCCTCGGAGGCGGCGGCCGCGGCCCTGAAGTCCGCGCCCGGCACCGTCACCGGGATCGACCTGGACGAAGGCAGGAACGGCCCGGTCTGGGAGGTCGACGTCACCAAGAAGGGCTCCTTCCACGAGGTCACGCTCGACGCCGGGAGCGGGAAGGTGCTCAGCGACAACAAGGACGGCGAGGAGAGCGACGACGACACCGTTCCCTCCGGCCTGAAGGTCTCCGCGGCGGAGGCGGCGGAGAAGGCCGCCGGCCAGGGCACCGTCACCTCGGTGGACTTCGGCGACGACGGCGACCGCAACTGGGAGGTCGAGGTGACCGGCAAGGACGGGAAGGAGACCGAACTGGCCGTCGACGCGCAGTCGGGCAACGTCACCCAGCAGAAGGCGGACGACGACGCCCAGGACGACCGCGACGACGACCGTGATGACCGTGACGACGACCGCGACGACAAGGACGACAAGCACGACGAGGACGGCGACGAGGACTGACCGTCCGTGCGGCCGCCCGTCCGGCGGCCGGGGAGTTCCCACTCCACGCGAAAGGCGCCGGGGCTGCGACAGCCCCGGCGCCTCCGTCGATCTCGCGCGCTCGCTCCTGCCGCGCACGCCCGCGCGTCAGCCCTGGCCGCCCTCCGCGGCGCCCGCCACACCGGCGACCAGTTCGTCCGCGGCCGCGTACGGGTCGAGGGAGCCCCCGACGACCCGCTCGGCCAGCGCGTCGAGCCGCTGCCCGCCCCGGAGTTCACCCATCCGCTCCCGCAGCGCCGTCACCGCGATCGTCTCGATCTCGTGCGCCGCGCGCCGCGAACGCCGCTCCGCCAGCACGCCGCGCTCCTCCATCCACGCGCGGTGCTTCTCCAGGGCCTCGACGACCTCGTCCACGCCCTCGCCCCGCGCCGCGACCGTCCGGACGATGGGCGGACGCCAGTCGCCGGGCGAGCGCGCCTCTCCCAGGCCCAGCATGTGGTTGAGCTCGCGGACCGTGGCGTCGGCACCGTCGCGGTCCGCCTTGTTGACCACGTACACGTCGCCGATCTCGAGGATTCCCGCCTTCGCGGCCTGGATCCCGTCGCCCATCCCCGGTGCGAGGAGAACGACGCTCGTGTCGGCCTGGGCCGCGATCTCCACCTCGCTCTGGCCCACGCCGACCGTCTCGACGAGGACGACGTCGCACCCTGCCGCGTCCAGTACGCGGATGGCCTGCGGCGCCGCCCAGGCGAGGCCGCCCAGGTGGCCGCGCGTGGCCATCGAGCGGATGTAGACCCCCGGATCGGAGGCGTGCTCCCCCATCCGCACCCGGTCGCCCAGCAGCGCACCGCCGGAGAAGGGCGACGAGGGGTCGACGGCGAGGATGCCCACCCGTTTCCCCGCCCGCCTGTACGCGCCGACCAGCGCCGACGTCGACGTGGACTTGCCGACGCCGGGCGAACCGGTGAGACCCACGACGTAGGCGTTGCCGCAGAGCGGAGCCAGCGCCGCCATCACCTCGCGCAGCTGCGGCGACGCCCCCTCCACGAGGGAGATCAGCCGGGCCACCGCCCGCGGTCTTCCCTCTCTCGCCTGCTCCACCAGCGTGGGGACGTCTGCCGCCATGCCGTTCGCGCTCCTCGCTTCTCGTGCACCAATCCGTGAGCCCGCACCGCGGACCGCGGCCCGTGGGAGTCGCGGCCCGCGCCACGGGCCGAGCGCCCGGCTGCCGCGCCCCGGGCGGGGCGGGCAGCCGGGCCGCCTTCCGTCCCGCTTACCTGCGGGGGACCCGGAGCACCAGCGCGTCGCCCTGGCCGCCTCCGCCGCACAGCGCCGCGGCGCCGGTTCCGCCGCCCCTGCGGCGCAGTTCCAGCGCCAGGTGGAGGACGATACGGGCGCCGGACATGCCGATGGGGTGGCCGAGGGCGATCGCACCGCCGTTGACGTTCACCTTTTCGGTGCTGACGCCGAGGTCCTTCATTGACTGCACCGCGACGGCGGCGAAGGCCTCGTTGATCTCGATCAGGTCCAGATCCGCGGCGCCGAGCCCGCCCTCCTCCTTCGAGAGGGCGTGCTGGATCGCCCTGGAAGGCTGCGACTGGAGCGAGTTGTCGGGACCGGCGACGTTCCCGTGCGCGCCGATCTCCGCGAGCCACTCCAGGCCCAGCTCCTCGGCCTTGGCCTTGCTCATGACGACGACGGCGGCGGCGCCGTCGGAGATCTGGGAGGCCGAACCGGCCGTGATGGTGCCGTCCTTGGCGAACGCGGGACGCAGCTTGCCCAGCGACTCGGTGGTCGTCTCGCCCCGGATGCCCTCGTCCTGGCTGAAGACCACCGGGTCGCCCTTGCGCTGCGGGATCTCGACGGGGGTGATCTCGGCGTCGAAGAGGCCGTTCTTCTGCGCGGCGGCGGCGCGCTGGTGGGACAGCGCCGCGATCTCGTCCTGCTCGGGGCGGGCGATGCCGAGCCTGGTGTTGTGCTTCTCGGTCGACTCGCCCATGGCGACGTTCTCGAAGGAGTCGGTCAGCCCGTCGTGGGCCATGGCGTCGAGCATCTGGACGGCGCCGTACTTGTACCCCTCACGGGACTTCGGCAGCAGGTGCGGGGCGTTCGTCATCGACTCCTGGCCGCCGGCGACCACGATGTCGAACTCCCCGGCGCGGACGAGCTGGTCGGCCAGCGCGATCGCGTCGAGGCCCGAGAGGCAGACCTTGTTGACGGTCAGGGCCGGCACGTTCATCGGGATGCCCGCCTTCACCGCGGCCTGGCGCGCCGGAATCTGCCCGGCCCCGGCCTGGAGCACCTGGCCCATGATCACGTACTCGACCTGGTCGCCGCTGATCCCCGCGCGGTCCAGGGCCGCCTTGATGGCGAACCCGCCGAGGTCGGCGCCCGAGAAGGACTTGAGGGAGCCGAGCAGCCGCCCCATGGGGGTGCGCGCACCGGCGACGATCACGGAGGTGCCGGACGTACGTGCTGCCGTACCAGTCATGAAGTTCAGATCCCTTCCTGAGGGTCCCTCCGGGGCCCGTGGCTCCCGGGGCGAGTCCCCCGGATCGCTGGGTGCAGAGGGGGAAGTTAACGAGGGTTAAGGGGCCACCGCCAATGTACTGAGCGGTACTGTCCCCGGTCACCGGTCAGCGGGTGTGACCGTGCGCACGTTGCGTAACCATGCGGTGAGGCGCTGCACTGGGGAAATGCTGACGCGTATCGACCACATCGGGATCGCCTGCTTCGACCTTGACCGGACCGTCGACTTCTACCGTGCCACGTACGGCTTCGAGGTCTTCCACACCGAGGTCAACGAGGAGCAGGGCGTGCGTGAGGCCATGCTCCGCATCAACGGCACCGACGACGGCGGCTCCTCGTACATCCAGCTCCTGGAGCCCGTGCGGGAGGACTCGGCCGTCGCCAAGTGGCTGGCGAAGAACGGCGAGGGCGTCCACCACATCGCCTTCGGCACCGCGGATGTGGACGCCGACGCGGAGGCGGCCCGGGAACGCGGCGTCCGCGTCCTGTACGACGAGCCGCGCACGGGTTCGATGGGCTCCCGCATCACCTTCCTGCACCCGAAGGACTGCCACGGAGTCCTCACGGAGTTGGTGACCGCTGCGGGCTCATCCGCCCCCTCCGTCCCCCCGGCATCCACGGACCACTGACGCCCGCTTCTCAGCCCGGTAGAGTGACCACTCGGCCGGGGCGGGGCCTTCACGCCTCCCGAGGGAGGATCGGGCTGGCAGTCCGGCCCTTTTTCCGCCGATGATCTGACACCATTCCACGAGGGGTCAGTTCACCAAGACGACCAGGGGACGGATGGGACCGCGCAGTGCGGGGCTACGACCGCTACGAGGCTGACGACCACCTCTCGCAGTTCGAGGCCGAGATGGAGCGGCTGAAGAAGGAGCGGGAGAAGGCCGTCGACCATGCCGACGACCTCGGCTATCAGGTCGAAGTGCTGCGCGCCAAGCTGCACGAGGCGCGCCGCGCTCTTGCCACGCGCCCAGCCGGATACGACAACCTCTCCCAGCAGGCCGAGGCGCTCCTCCGCAACGCCCAGCTGCAGGCCGACCAGATGCGGGCTGACGCCGAACGCGAGCTGCGGGACGCCCGGCTGGAGACGCAGCGGCTCCTTCAGGAGCGTGCCGAGCAGCAGTCCCGGCTGGAGTCGGAGCTGCACGCCGAAGCCGTACGCCGCCGGCAGCAGCTCGACCAGGAGCTGTCGGAGCGCCGCTCCACGGTCGAATCCCACGTCAACGAGAACGTCGCCTGGGCGGAGCAGCTCCGCGCCCGTACCGAACAGCAGGCGCAGCGCCTCATGGAGGAGACGCGCGCCGAGACGGAGCGCGCCCTCGCCCAGGCCCGCGAGGAGGCCCAGCGCCACGCGGAGGAGACCCGCAACAGGCTCACCTCCGAGGCCGACCAGGCCCGCACCGAGGCCGACGCGATCCTGCGCCGGGCCCGCGCGGAGGCCGAGCGGCTCCTCAGCGCCGCTTCCACGCAGGCGCAGGAGGCCAGCGAGCACGCCGAGCAGCTCCGCAGCTCGACCACCAGCGAGTCCGAGTCGTCCCGCCGCGAGGCCGCCGACCTGGTACGTCGTGCCGGCGAGCGGATGCAGGAGGCCGAGGCCGCGCTGCGCGAGGCGCGCGCCGAGGCGGACCGCAAGCTCAACGAGGCGGCGGACGCCGCGGCGAAGCAGATCGCCGACGCCGAGGCGGACACCGAGCAGCGCACCAGGACCGCGAAGGGCGAAGTCGCCCGGATGGTCAGCGAGGCCACCAAGGAGTCGGAGGCCATCAAGGCCGAGGCCGAGCGACTGCGCGAGGAGGCCAAGGCCGAGGCGGAGCAGGTCATCGCCGAGGCCAAGGAGGAAGCCAGGTCGAGGTCGGCCGAGGAGTCCGCCAACAGGCTCGCGGAGGCGGCCCGTACGGCCGAGGACGTACTGGACAAGGCGTCCGAGGAGGCGAAGGCCACGACGCGTTCGGCCACAGAGGAGGCCGAACGCGTCCGGCACGAGGCCGAGGAGGAGGCCGCCCGGCTGCGCAACGAGGCGAGCAGGCTCGTCGAGGAGCTCGAGGGCGCCGCCAAGGACGACACGAAGGAGTACCGCGAGAAGACCGTCGAGCTCCAGGAGGAGGCCCGGCGGCTGCGGGACGAGGCGGAGCAGCTTCGCGCGGAGGCGATCGAGGAGGGCGAGCGCATCCGCAGCGAGGCCCGCCGCGACGCCGTCCAGCAGATCGAGGAGGCCGCGAACCGCGCGGAAGAGCTGCTGATCAAGGCGAAGGCCGACGCGGAGGACACCCGCAGCGACGCCGCCACCGAGAGCGAGCGGGTCCGCACGGAGGCCATCGAGCGGGCGACGACGCTGCGCCGCCAGGCGGACGAGGCGCTGGAGCGCGCCAACTCCGAGGCGGAGGAGCTGCGTTCCACCGCCGAGGAGCAGGCGCACCAGACGCGTACGGACGCCGACGAGGCGGGGCGCCGCATCCGCGAGGAGGCCGAGCAGGCTGCCCGCGACCGCAAGGCGGAGGCGGCCGAGGAGCTGGAGCGGCTCCACGAGGAGGCCGAGGCGAAGCTCCGCAACGCCGAGCGCGAGCTGTCCGAAGCCCGCACGGAGGCCGAGCGGCTCCGCGAGGAGGCCCGCACCGAGACCGAGCGGCTGCGCACGGAGTCGGCCGAACGGCTCCGTACCCTGCAGGCGCAGGCCGAGGAGGACGCGGAGCGGCTGCGCTCCGAGGCGCACGCGGACGCCTCGCAGGCACGGGCCGAGGGCGAGGCGCTGGCCGTGCAGCTGCGCAGCGACGCGGCGTCCGAGGCCGAGCGGCTCCGTGCCGAGGCGCAGGACACCGCCGACCGCATCAGGTCGGAGGCCAACGCGGCGGCGGAGCGTACGAACACGGAGGCCGCGGAGGCTCTCTCCGCCGCGCGCGAGGAGGCGGAGCGCCGGCGCCGCGAGGCTGCGCAGCTCCTCTCGGAGGCCCGCGAGGAGGCGCACCGCGAGCGCCGCGAAGCGCGCGAGCAGAGCGACGAGTTGCTGGCCGCGGCCCGTCAGCGTGTCGAGGACGCGCAGACCGAGGCGGCCCGCCTCGTGGAGGAGGCGGAGAGGCGCGCGTCGGACATGGTCGCCGCCGCCGAGGAGACGGCCCAGCAGGTTCGCGACTCGGTCGCCGGGCTGCACGAGCGCGCCGAGGAGGAGATCGCGCGCAAGCGCCTCTCGGCCGAGCGGACGGCGGCGGAGCTGCGCCAGGAGGCGCAGGAGGAGACCGAGGCCGCCAAGGCGATGGCGGAGACGACGGTCGCGGAGGCCCTGGAGGAGTCGGAGCGGGCGCGCGCAGAGTCCGACCGGATCCTCGACGAGGCGCGCGAGGAGGCCTCCCGCCGGCGGAACGACGCCGCCGCGCAGGCCGACCGGCTGCTGGCGGAGGCACGCGAAGAGGCACGCCGGACGCAGACCAGCGCCGAGGAGCAGGCCGACAGCATGGTGGGCGCCGCCCGCCGCGAGTCGGACCGCCTGATCAGCGAGGCGCGCGACGAGAGCCGCGACCTGGTGGAGAGGGCGCGCACGGACTCCAACACCATGCTGGAGGAGGCCCGCAGCGACTCCGCCGCGATCCGGGAGCGGACAGAGGAGCAGCGCGTCCGCGTCGAACGCGACATCGAGAACCTGCACGAGCGTGCCCGCAGGGAGTCCTCGGAGGCTCTGCAGACGGCGGGCGAGCGCTGCGACAAGCTGGTCAAGGCCGCCCAGGAGCAGCTGCGTGACGCCGAGGAGAAGGCGGCCCGGCTGGTGCGGGAGGCGGACAACGAGGCGAGCAACGTCCGTATCGCCGCGGTGAAGAAGGCCGAGGGGCTGCTGAAGGACGCCGAGGCGCGCAAGTCCGACATCCTGCGCGAGGCCGAACAGGTCCGGGCGGAGGCCGAAGCCGAAGCGGAGCGTACGGTGGAGGCTGGCCAGCGCGAACTGGAGGTGCTGGAGCGGCGGCAGGAGAACATCAACGCCGAGATCTCCCGCGTGCAGGACGTCCTGGAGGCGCTGGAGTCGTTCGAGACTCCGGGGGCCGGTGGTGAAGGCGGCGGCAAGAAGGGCGCCGGCGATGCCGGATCAACCAACGGCGTGGCGGCGGGAGTTGGTGCAGGTACAACTCGGTCCGGTGGCAAGGATTCCGGGAGCTAGCCACTCGAACGAGCGCACATTCTCCAGATCAAACCCGCAATGGCTCGATGACACGCCGTCTTGGCCCCTAGGATTCCCCTAACACTCCCCGTCTGATAACCCGTCTGACTCGACAGGAACCCCATGAGCGACACTTCCTCCCCCTTCGGCTTCGAGCTCGTGCGGCGTGGCTACGACCGCGGGCAGGTGGACGACCGCATCACGAAGCTCGTCGCCGACCGTGACAGCGCACTGGCCCGCATCACCTCTCTGGAAAAGCGCATCGAGGAGCTCCACCTCGAGACGCAGAACGCCCAGGCACAGGTAAACGACGCCGAGCCGTCCTACGCGGGGCTCGGCGCCCGTGTCGAGAAGATCCTCCGCCTCGCCGAGGAGGAGGCCAAGGACCTGCGGGACGAGGCCCGTAAGGCCGCCGATCAGCACCGCGAGCTCGCCGAGGCCGCCGCGCAGCAGGTGCGCAACGACGCCGAGGCGTTCGCCGCCGACCGCAAGTCCAAGGCCGAGGACGAGGGCGCGCGCATCGTCGAGAAGGCCAAGGGCGAGGCGGGCGTTCTCCGTTCGGAGGCGGAGAAGGACGCGCAGTCCAAGCGCGAGGAAGCCGACTCGCTGTTCGAGGACACCCGCGCCAAGGCCGCCCAGGCGGCGGCCGACTTCGAGACGAACCTCGCCAAGCGCCGCGAGCAGTCCGAGCGTGACCTCGCCTCCCGTCAGGCGAAGGCGGAGAAGCGGCTGGCGGAGATCGAGCACCGTGCCGAGCAGCTGCGCCTGGAGGCGGAGAAGCTGCGTACGGACGCGGAGCGCCGTGCCCGTCAGACGGTGGAGACCGCCCAGCGCCAGGCCGAGGACATCGTGGCCGACGCCAACGCCAAGGCCGACCGCGTCCGCAGCGAGTCGGAGCGCGAGCTCGCCGCCCTCACCAACCGCCGCGACAGCATCAACGCGCAGCTCACCAACGTGCGCGAGATGCTGGCCACCCTCACGGGTGCCGCGGTCGCGGCCGCGGGCCAGGGCGCGGACGACGCGGAGACCGACGAGGACTCCGCCACGCGCAGCGTTCCCGCGCAGCAGTCCCGCTGACGGACGTCGCCCGTCCCTTGTGACGGGGCGACGGCGTCCGCACGGCGGAGAGCGGTTCAGGGCCCGGCACCCAGGTGCCGGGCCCTTCCCGTTGCGCCCTTCCCGTTGAACTGTGCAGGCGGCGCCCCTCCCGTCGCGCTCCGGGGAGCAACGCCGCCGGCGCGCACGGCCACGCGCAGCGGCCCACATACGGAGGGCACGACTCCGGGGTGTGGCCGGATCCCGGCTGCCACCGCCCGTCCTGTATCGCGCGTTTCCGTCCCTGTACGGGCCCCTCGCCGGGAGGGCCCGTAACGTGTGGAAGCGCCCCTGGTCTGCTGGAAACGTTTCGTACGGAGCCGTCAAACGGACTGGCGGAGGGGCGTGCGCCCGCATAGCGTCGGTGCATGATTGAGCTGCGCGAGCTGACGAAGAGGTACGGAGACAAGACAGCGGTCGACCGTCTCACGTTCAGCGTGCGCCCCGGCATCGTCACCGGCTTCCTCGGGCCCAACGGCGCGGGCAAGTCGACGACGATGCGGATGATGCTCGGCCTGGACAAGCCCACCAGCGGGGACGTCCGTATCGACGGCAAGCGCTACGACCAACTGCGCGACCCCCTTCAGTACATCGGGGCCCTGCTGGAGGCGAAGGCGGTGCACGGCGGCCGCACCGCCTACAACCACCTCCTGTGCATGGCACAGTCCAACAACGTCCCGAAGAAGCGCATCGACGCCGTACTGGATCTGGTCGGCCTGAGAGAGGTCGCCAAGAAGCGCCCCAAGGGGTTCTCGCTCGGCATGGGACAGCGCCTGGGCATCGCGGCCGCGCTGCTCGGAGATCCGAAGATCCTGATGTTCGACGAACCCGTCAACGGCCTCGACCCCGAGGGCATCCACTGGATCCGCAATCTGATGAAGCACCTCGCCTCCGAGGGCCGCACCGTCTTCGTCTCGTCCCACCTGATGAGCGAGATGGCGCTGACCGCCGAGCACCTGGTGGTCATCGGCCGCGGCAAGCTGCTCGCGGACACCTCGATGGCCGACTTCATCGCCGAGAACTCGCGCACCTTCGTGCGGGTGCGCACGCCGGAGCCGGAGCGGATGCGGGACGTCCTGGCGAGCGTCGGCGTCAGGCCCGTCTTCGAGCAGGACGGTGCGATGCAGGTGGAGGGGATGGCGCCCGCCCAGATCGGCGAGATGGCCGCCTGGTACAGGGTCGTCCTGCATGAACTGAGCCCGCAGAAGGCGTCGTTGGAAGAGGCGTTCATGCAGCTGACGGCGGGGTCCGTGGAATATCACGCGCATGAGCAGGGCCCCACGCCCGACGGGCGGAACGGCCAGGCCGGCAGGAGGAGGCGCTAACCATGCCGCACACCACCCGGGTTCTACGGTCGGAGTGGACCAAGATCCGCTCCGTGCGCTCCACGCTGTGGACGCTGGCGACGGCCCTGACGGTCACGGTCGGCCTCTCCGCCCTCATCTGCGCGTTCACCGCCTCCCAGTTCGACAAGCTGGCCAAGCAGGAGCAACTCACGTTCGACGCCGTGCAGACGAGCTTCTCCGGCTCCGGCCTCGGACAGCTCGCGATGATCGCGTTCGGCGTGATGGTCGTCGCGGGCGAGTACAGCACCGGCATGATCCGCAGCTCGCTCGCCGCCGTGCCGCAGCGCACCGTCTTCCTCCTCTCGAAGGTCTTCGTCGCCGGGACGCTCGTCCTCGTGGTGGGCATGGCGACGAGCTTCCTGGCGTTCTTCATCGGACAGGCGCTCCTCGGCGAGCGCAGCGTCTCGATCGAGGACGAAGGCGTGCTGCGGGCCGTGCTCGGCGGCGGGGTCTACATGACGCTGATCGCACTGTTCGCGATGGGGCTGAGCTTCGTGCTGCGCAGTCCGCTGCTGGCGTTCGCCATCCTGATGCCGTTCTTCTTCCTGATCTCCAACATCCTGGGGACCGTCGAGGCGACGAAGAAGTACGCGCAGTACCTGCCGGACCAGGCCGGGAAAACGGTGACGGCCGTGGTGCCCGAGTCGCTGAACCGCCCGTACGGGCCCTACGAGGGGCTGGCCATCATGGTCGCCTGGACGCTGGCCGCGCTCGTCGCGGGCTGGATCGTCCTGAAGCAGCGTGACGCCTAGGTGTTCTGTCCATGGAGGTTGGTGACGGTGATCACCGGTAGGTGATCTTGAAATGGGTGAGGGCCTTCTGGCCTGGTGTGTAGCGACGA
>NZ_FMHJ01000026.1:0-6898 GCF_900090125.1 Streptomyces sp. WMMB 714 | reverse complement strand
CGGACGGGACGCCCCATCCGGGAAGACGGCAACAGTGGCTCGATCCGCTCCCACGCTTGATCAGTTAGCTCATGACGACGAGGCCCCATGGACAACGGACTCAGCGAACGCACGGATCGAAGCAACTCTGAGAACGGCGAGGTAGAGCAGCCCGAAGCATGCCCACACGTACGGGTCGGCACGCGAATCAGGGTGAGAAAAAGCGGGACATAAGGGTCATACTCATGCCACTCAGGCATGAAAACGAAGAAGGCCAGTGACCGCATACTTGCTGGTCACTGGCCTCTTCTGGGCTGTGGCGGCGCCAGGATTCGAACCTGGGAAGGCTGAGCCGGCAGATTTACAGTCTGCTCCCTTTGGCCGCTCGGGCACACCGCCTGGGATCGCTGCCCGGACCGCCTGAGGCGGTGCTCTGTGGCAACGGTGTAAACCATACCCGATGACCGGGGGTGGTCCGCCACCCGGTTGATCAGGGGTGGGAGCGGCGCTCAGTGACTAGGCTGAACCGGCGGTTCGCACGCGGACCGCGTCCCTGACGTATCTATCGACGAGGAGCCAACTCACCATGGCCGACTCCAGTTTCGACATCGTCTCGAAGGTCGAGCGGCAGGAGGTCGACAACGCCCTCAACCAGGCCGCCAAGGAGATCTCGCAGCGTTACGACTTCCGGGGTGTGGACGCCTCGATCGCGTGGTCGGGCGAGCGGATCGAGATGAAGGCCAACGCCGAAGAGCGGGTGAAGGCCGTCCTCGACATCTTCCAGTCCAAGCTGATCAAGCGTGGCATCTCGCTCAAGGCGCTGGACGCGGGCGAGCCGCAGGCCTCCGGCAAGGAGTACAGGATCTCCGCGACGCTGAAGGAGGGCATCGCGCAGGACGACGCGAAGAAGATCGCGAAGGTCATCCGCGACGAGGGCCCGAAGGGCGTCAAGGCGCAGGTGCAGGGTGACGAGCTGCGCGTCTCCTCGAAGAGCCGCGACCACCTGCAGGAGATCATCGCGCTGCTGAAGGGGAAGGACTTCGACTTCCCCATCCAGTTCGTGAACTACCGCTGAGCGAACGGCCGGTCCGCACACGGGCCGGGACGTGCCGGCCGGGCGGTCCGTCCGCCGGCGCACGGCGCCGACGCCGGCACGGCGAGGGCCGCGTCCCCGAACGCATCGGGGACGCGGCCCTCGCCGTGTGCTGTCGGGGAGGTCCGCGGAGCGCCTCCCGTGAGAGGTGTCCGTGCCCCGGCCCCGCCGCCCGGGGCGGGCCGTCCCTTGCCCGCGCTGTTCGCGCGGGAGGCCGGGGCGTCCCCGCGCGGGCCGTGGGCGCGTGCTCCGCTGACACGCGCTCACGGGCCCGGCGGGGAGCCTGAGGGGTGCGAACTACTCGTCGGGGTGGCTCAGTTCGATGTCGAAGTCGTCCACACCCGTGCCCTCGACGTGCAGGGCGGTCGCCACCGGCGGGTAGCCGGCCGCGATGACGGTGTAGTCGCCGGCGTCCAGGTCCGTGAAGGCGTACGCGCCGTCCTCCGCGGTCGTGGAGGAGGCGACGACGTTGCCCGCGGCGTCCACCAGGGAGACGCGGGCGTCCTGTAGCGGCCCGTTGACGGCGCGGACGGTGCCGTGCACGCGTGCTCCCGCCGACAGTTCGATCTCGACGCGGGTCACGCCCTGCCCCTCGACCTCGACCGGGCGCGCGGCGGGCCGGTGTCCGGGCGCGTTCACCGCGAGGGTGAAGTTCCCGGCGATCAGCTCGCCGAAGGTGAAGTCGCCGTTCCGGCCCGTCCTTCCGGTGGCCAGCACCTCGCCCCGTACGTCGGTCACGACGACGAGCGCCGCCGCGACCGGCTGCCCGTCCGCGGAGCCGCGCACCACGCCCGTGAGACGGCTGGTGCCGGTGAGGAGGATGTCGTGAGTGAGGGTGACGTCTCCCACGGCGACGGTGGACGCCTGGGGCTGGTGCCCGTCGGCGCCGGCGATCAGCACGTAACTCCCGGGCCCGGGAGCGTCCAGGACGTACGAGCCGTCGGCGTGCGCCACCGAGCGCCCGATCTGGCGTCCACGCTGCGAGATCAGCGTGACGGCGGCACGCGGCACCGGCGACCCGTCCGCGTTGCGGACGGTGCCGCGCACGCCGCTGCCCTCCGGGTCGTACGGCTCGCCGCCCATGGAGGCCGAGCCCGTCATGGCGAGGCTCCGGTCCTCGTGCGCTGTCTCGGCGCCCAGCTCGTACGACGACGCGGCCACTCCGGCGGGGACGGGCACGCGCTCCTCCTCGTGGGGCGCCGACGGCTGCGGAGGCACGGGCGCGCCGGGCCCGGAGGTGCCGTCGCCGGCGGGGCCCGCGGCGTCGCGCAGGCCGTCGCCTTCGACGTCGACGTTGGGCAGCGCGCGGTCGAGCCAGCGGGGCAGCCACCACGCGGCCCGTCCGAGGAGCGCGAGGACGGCGGGGACGATGGCCATGCGCACGATGAAGGCGTCGAACAGGACGGCCACGGCGAGGCCGAAGCCGATCATCTTGACCATCGAGTCGGTGGACCCTATGAAGCCCGCGAACACCGCGATCATGATGACGGCGGCGGCGGTGACGACCCGCGCTCCGTGCCGGAACCCGGTGACGATCGCCTCCTTGGGCCGCTCCCCGTGTACGTAGGCCTCGCGCATGCGCGTGACCAGGAAGACCTCGTAGTCCATGGCCAGCCCGAAGACGACGCCCACCATGAAGATGGGCATCATCGACATGACGGGGCCCGTCTCCTCGACGGCCAGCAGGTCCGCCAGCCATCCCCACTGGAAGACCGCGACGACCGCGCCGAGCGCGGCGAGCACGGAGAGCAGGAAGCCCAGCGCGGCCTTGAGCGGTACCAGGACCGAGCGGAAGACGACGATCAGCAGCAGGAACGCGAGGCCGACGACGAGCGCCAAGTAGGGGGCGAGGGCGTCGTTCAGCTTCTGCGAGACGTCGATGTTCATCGCCGTGCTGCCGGTGACCAGGACGTCCGTGCCGCCGCCCGCCTGGACCTCGCCGCCGTCGTCGCGGATGTCCTCGACCAGGTCCTCGGTCTTCGCCGACGACGGCTTGGAGTCCGGGATGACGTTGAACATGGCGGTGTCGCCGGACTTGTTGAAGGTCGGCGGCGTCACCGTGAGCACGTTGTCGAGGCTCTTGACGGCCTTCGCCACCTCACCGGCGGCGGCCTTCGGCTGCTCGCCCGGGGCGACGTCGACGACGACCATGAGCGGGCCGTTGAAGCCGGGGCCGAACCCCTCGGAGAGCAGGTCGTACGCCTTGCGCTGCGTGGTGCTCGTGGGCTGCGAACCGTCGTCGGGCAGGCCGAGTTCGAGCGACTTGACGGGGACGGCGGCGGCGCCGAGGCCGAGGACGGCGATCAGCAGGACGATCAGGGGCCGCCGGATCGCGAACCCGGCCCAGCGGGTGCCCAGGTTCGGCTTCGGTTCGCGGCGCGGGACGTCCTCCGCGCCGGAGTCGGCGCCGGGGCGGGGCGCGTCGTCAGGGCGCCCGTCCTTCGCGGAGCGCCGGGTCTTCTTGTGTCCGCCGTCCGGCCTGCGCTTCGCGCCCGCGGGCCGGACCCGCTTGCGCACGTATCCGATCAGCGCCGGGATGAGGGTGAGCGCGATGAGGACCGCTATGGCGACCGTCCCGGCGGCCGCGACACCCATCTTCGTGAGTATCGGGATGTCGACGACGGCGAGGCCGACCAGGGCGATCACGACGGTGAGGCCCGCGAAGACGACCGCGGAGCCCGCCGTGCCGACCGCCCTGCCGACGGCGTCCTCCCGCTCCCGGCCGTCGGCGAGTTCGGCGCGGTAGCGGGAGACGATGAAGAGCGCGTAGTCGATGCCGACGGCGAGGCCGATCATCATCGCCAGCGTCGAGGTGGTGGAGTCGAGTTCGAGCGCGTTCGCGAGCGCGGTGATGCCGGAGACGCCGATGCCGACGCCGATCAGGGCGGTGACCAGCGGCAGCCCGGCCGCGATCAGCGAACCGAAGGTGATCACCAGGACGACGGCGGCCACCCCGATGCCGATCACCTCGGTGGCGCCCGTCTCCGGGATCTCCTGGAGCGCGTCGCCGCCGACCTCGACGGTCAGTCCCTCGTCCCGCGTGTCCTGTGCGACGTCTTCGAGCGCGTCGCGTGAGGAGTCCTCCAGCTCCATGCCGGAGACCTTGTACGAGACCTGCGCGTAGGTCGTCGTGCCGTCGCGGCTGACGGCCTTGACCTTGAACGGGTCGACGACGGAGGCGACTTCGGAGCCGGTGCCGAGTTCCTTGACGGCCTTCTGGACCGCTGTCCTGTTGCCCGGGGCGGTGATCTTCTCCCCGTCGGGCGCCTTGAAGACGACGCGTGCCGTGGCTCCGTCGGGGCTCGCGCCGGGAAAGCGATCCTCCAGCAGGTCGAAGGCCTTCTGCGCCTCCGTGCCGGGGATCGAGAAGGAGGCCGACCCCGCTACGGGCGCCTGTGCGGCGCCGACGCCCGCGAGCGTCAGCAGGGCCACCCAGAAGAGGGCGACGAAGTGCCGTCGCCGGAAGGCGAATCGGCCCAGTTTGTAGAGGAATGTGGCCACGGGGGCTTACTCCCGGTCAGGTCGTGGTGGCTTGAGGGGCTGTATGGGTCGGCCCGACGACGTGAGCGGTCGCGTCAGGTGCTCGTTCTGGGCGTGGTGCTCGTGGCGGAACGCGTCTTCGCGTGGGCGGCGGTACGCGCTCCGGCGGGAGCGGCGGTTCGCAGGGCGTGTCACACCCCCAGTGCGGGGAGGACGACGGCGTCGATGTAGGAGCGGAGGAACTCCTGCGTCGGGGGAAGTCCGTCGATCAGAGTGCGCACTCCTATGGCGCCGATCAGCATGTGCACCACGTACTCGCAGGCGGGGTTGTCCGCGCGCAGCTCCCCGCGCCCGACGGCACGGTGGAGCATCCGGCGCAGCTCCGCGAGCTCCGGTTCGATCAGCAACTCGCGGAAGGCCTGGAGGAGGTCGGGGTTGCCGTGCACCGCCATGGCCATGCCGCGCATCAACTCGGAGTGCTGCTCCACCTGGACGTCGTCCTGGCAGCGGACCAGTTCGTGGAAGTCGCCGCGCAGCGAACCGGTGTCGACGTCGGCCAGCTGGACGGGCTTCTGGTTCCGCAGCGCCTTGACGACGAGTTCGGCCTTGCCGCCCCACTGGCGGTAGAGGGTGGCCTTGCTCGACCGGGTGCGGGCGGCCACGGCGTCCATGGTCAGGGCGTCGTAGCCGACTTCCCGGAGCAGGGCGACCACGGCCGCGTAGAGCTCGGACTCACGCTCGGGTGTGATCCGGCTGCGGCGCGCCGTCGCTGCCTCGGCCATGCACTTCCCCACTCCGGACGAAACGGTTTCGTACACCGGGAATCTACCGTGGCGCTCAGCGAAACGAAACCGTTTCGTACGTGGTACAGCTCACCCCCGGGCGGGACGCTCCTCGACGGGAGCCGGACGGGCCATGAACGCACCGGAATGGGGACCCTCCGGGAGGCCCGGCCGGGGGCCCGGCTCAGAGGCGCCGGCCCGCCATGCGTTCCAGGCGCGCGACGCGCTGCGCCATCGGAGGATGCGTGGAGAAGAGACGGGTCATGCCCTCGCCGCGGCGGAACGGGTTCGCGATCATCAGATGGCTCGCCGTCTCGAGGCGCGGCTCCGGGGGAAGGGGGAGCTGCTTGGCGCCCGCCTCCAGCTTGCGCAGCGCGGACGCCAGCGCGAGGGGGTCGCCGGTGAGCTGGGCGCCCGCGGCGTCGGCCTCGTACTCCCGCGAACGCGAGACGGCGAGCTGGATCACGGCGGCGGCCAGCGGGCCGAGGACCATGATCATCAGCATTCCGGCGAGACCGGGGCCCTCCTCGTCGTCGCCGCGTCCGAGGGGGATCAGCCAGGCGAAGTTCACCAGGAACATCACCACGGAGGCGAGAGCGCCCGCGACGGACGAGATGAGGATGTCGCGGTTGTAGACGTGGCTCAGTTCGTGCCCGAGGACGCCGCGCAGCTCGCGCTCGTCCAGCAGGCGGAGGATGCCGTCGGTGCAGCACACGGCGGCGTGCCGGGGGTTCCGGCCGGTGGCGAAGGCGTTCGGCGCCTGCGTCGGCGAGATGAACAGCCGCGGCATCGGCTGGCGGGCGGCGGTGGACAGCTCGCGGACCAGGCGGTAGAGCTCCGGAGCCTCGAACTCGCTGACGGGACGGGCGCGCATCGCACGCAGAGCGATCTTGTCGCTCTTCCAGTACGCGTAGCCGTTGGTGGCCAGCGCCACGACGAGCGCCAGCAGCAACCCCGTACGGCCGAAGAAGCCGCCGACGACGAGGATGAGAGCGGACAGGCCCCCAAGGAGCACAGCTGTCCTCAGCCCGTTGTGCCGGTGCACAGTACGCCCTCCAGAATTGCGGCAGGGGAACCCCGAGCCGGGGTGGTCATGCAACGGTCCCGTGGACCTTCTCGCCCTGGTCAACGCGGGGCGCGGGGCAACAGTTCCCTGCCGGGGGCGGGGGCGGGCGGAGGGGGCGCCGTGGCGGGGCGTGCGCACGGGGCGCGGGAAAGGGCCTGCTGGACTGCCGGGCGAGAGGGTCTAGGTGTACTGACCCGTGAGGTTAGGAACGCGGCTGGCGGGTGGTAGGCCGCCGAGCGCGGTGTGCGCGCGGTGGTGATTGTAGGTGTGCAGCCAGTTGGGGAACGCTTCGCGTCGTTGGCTTTCTGAGTGGTAAGGGCGGGCGTATGCCCACTCTTCCAGCAGGGTGCGGTTGAGGCGTTCGACCTTCCCGTTGGTTTGCGGCCGGTAGGCGCGGGTGCGTTTGTGCGAGATGCCGGCCGCGGCCAGCGTGTTGCGCCAGGCGTAGGACTTGTAGCAAGCGCCGTTGTCGGTGAGGACGCGCTCGACAGTGATCCC
>NZ_FMHJ01000032.1:0-1369 GCF_900090125.1 Streptomyces sp. WMMB 714 | reverse complement strand
GCCAGTCCGACTGGCTCCGGTGGTATCGACTGCCCCCTGCGCTACCCAGGCCAGTACGCAGACGACGAAAGCGGCCTCCACTACAACAACCAGCGCTACTACGACCCCGAAACCGCCCGGTACCTTGCCCCCGACCCCCTCGGCCTCGACCCCGCCGACAACCACCACGGGTACGTCCACAACCCTCTCGCCTGGATCGACCCGCTGGGTCTGGAGTCTTGTAATGATCTCAAGTTCGAACCGTCACCAAAACACGGTAAAGAACAACGAGGAAATGCCGCCCCAGAGTCTCTGAACCCACAAGAAACTTTGGAGAAATCTATAGAGTATAACCAGAATACGACGCGCCGAGTCGCCGCAAATTACGATACCGGAGAGTTCGCAATTTTCGACGAAACCCACAACGACTCGGGGATCTTCCATGGCCACTCTCGCGAGTGGGGCGAATTGAACCCACAACAACAGGCGGCTCTAAGAAAGGCGGGAATGGTAAACAAGAAGGGGAAAATCCTCCCTCAGGACGAATGAGTCGTGTAAGCTCTATCAGCACCTCAACCTACGATTCAAGGTGGCGACATGGAATACAGGTCCCCGCAGCCAAAGACAAAGGCCGAGTCAGAAAGAATCTTTATCGAAGGCCGCCCCGAAGAGGTCAGCGAGGCGATCATCGCGGCCGCACTGCACGACGAAGATCGGGAGTGGGTGGAAAGGTGGGTAATTCACCTTTCCCGGCATGAGAATCCCTCTACGAGAAGTGCAGCGGCTATCAGCTTGGGACATCTGGCGAGACTGCACGGTGAGGTTTCTCAGACCGCTATTGAGGCTATCCGCCACCTGCTAACAGATGAACGCACCGCGGGCTCAGCTGGCGACGGCCTCGACGATGTTGCGATGTTCTGCAAGAGCAGGTGACCCTCCCCCGGCTTTAGTGATGTCAAGATTTCAGCAGGCCCGCTTTGGATCCGACCCGCTCTCCGTTCAGCAGGTCGGTTTGCTACCGACGGTGTTGACCACGTTGCGAAGCTTCGGCAGCGTTGCAGTGCGCCTAGTGACAAATGACTCGCTGGGCAATCGACGCGGTACGGCGCGAGCCTTTGAGCGTCCAGAGACAGGAGGTGAGCAGCGACCATTCGACCGAGATGGGTCCCCGGAGCTTGGCTGCCCTGCTGCAAGCTCGTGAGTCGTGCCGGGGAGGCTGGGTGCGAGGTGGAACCTCACCCCGCCTGCATCTCGAAAGTCGGATGGGGTAACAGCAGACTCCGGCCGACTACGACGTCCGCTTCCACGCCATCATCACGGACCTCGTCGGCACCCCCACCGAACTCCTCACCCCCGACGGGGACATCGCCTGGCAACAACGCACCACGCT
>NZ_FMHJ01000028.1:0-3178 GCF_900090125.1 Streptomyces sp. WMMB 714 | reverse complement strand
GGTGATCTGGCGGCGTATGCGCATCAGGATGTGCCGTTCGAGCGTTTGGTGGAGGTGCTGAATCCGCAGCGTTCGTTGTCGCGGAATCCGCTGGTTCAGGTGATGCTCGCCCTGCAGAACACCCCCGACGCCGACTTCCGGCTGCCCGGACTCGTCATCGAGCCGGAGCGGATCCGGCCCGAGGTCTCCCGCTTCGACCTCGCCGTCTTCATGACCGAGGCGCACACCGGCGACGGCGACCCGGACGGCGTGTGGGGCCTCGTCGAGTACAGCGGGGACCTCTTCGAACGGGAGACGGTGCAGCAGTTCGCCGACCGCCTCATCACGCTGCTCGGCGCCTGCGTGGAGGACCCCGACCAGCGCGTCCGCGCCGTCGGCCTGCTCGAACCCGGCGAACGGCACCGCGTGCTGACGGAGTGGAACGACACCGCCCGCCCGGACAGCCCCCCGCCGGCCACCCTCACCGGCCGGTTCGCGGAACTGCTCGCGGCGGCGCCCGGGGCGCCCGCGGTCTCCGCCGACGGCACCACGCTCAGCTACGCCGAACTCGACCGCCGGTCCGGGCTGCTGGCCCACCTGCTCAGCGAGTACGGCGTCCGCGACGAGACCTGCGTGGCCATGCTCACCGAGCGCGGCGTGCACCTGGCCGCCGGCGTCCTCGGCGTCCTCAAGGCGGGCGGCGCGTACGTCCCGCTCAACTCGGACTACCCGCCCGCCCGCAAGGCCCAGGTGCTCGCCGAGACCGGAGCACCCGTCCTGCTGACCGACCGCGCCCTGCGCGAGGAGGCCGCCGGATACGGGCTGCCCCTGATCGTCCTGGACGAGGACGAGCGGCTGTCCGACGGAGAGCCCGCGCCGCTGCCGCCGGTGGAGGACCCCGCACGGCTGGCCGCCGTCATGTTCACCTCCGGCTCCACCGGCAGGCCGAAGGGCGTGGCCCTCACCCACGGCGCCATCGAGTGCCTGCGCCACGACCGCTGCTGGGCTCCCGGCAGCCTCGACCGGGTGCTGCTGCACTCCGCGCACGCCTGGGACGCCTTCAACATGGAGTTCTGGCTGCCGCTGATGTCCGGCGGGCACGTCGTCATGGCCCCTCAGGGCAAGCTCGACCTGCGGGTGCTGGAGCGCGCCGTGACGCGCTGGGAGATCACCGGACTGCTGCTGCCCACCGGCCTGTTCAACGCGGTCGCCGACGACCGCACCGAGTGGCTGCGCGGCCTCGCGGCGCTGTGGACGGGCGGCGACGTGCTGTCCCCGGCGGCAGCGGCGCGCCTCGCCGAGGACTGCCCGGACACGGCGATCCTCAACGGCTACGGCCCCACCGAGACCACCGTCTACGCCTCCCACCACACCTTCCGCGGCGTCAGCGACCCGGAACTGCCCGTCCCCATCGGCGTACCGCTCGACGACATGCGGTTGTACGTCCTCGACGACCGGCTCTCCCCGGTCCCGGCGGGCGTGCCCGGCGAGCTGTACATCGCCGGCGCCGGCATGGCGCGGGGCTACCACCGCGCCCCCGCCGAGACCGCGTGCCGCTTCGTCGCCGACCCGTTCGGCGGACCCGGTGAGCGGCTCTACCGCACGGGCGACGTCGTCCGCCAGGACCGCGAGGGCCGGCTGCACTTCGTCGGCCGCGCCGACTCGCAGGTCAAACTGCGCGGGCGGCGCGTCGAACTCGGCGAGGTCGAGTCCGCGCTGCGCAGCCACCCCCAGGTCGCCCAGGCGGTCGCCCTCGTACGCGAGGACAGGCCCGGAGAGAAGCAGCTCGTCGCGTACGTGGTGCCGGGCGAGGACTCCGGCCGCGACCACGACGGCGAGGCCGAGCAGGTCGCCGAGTGGCACGACGTCTACGAAGAGGTCTACCAGGACGCCGCCGCCATCCCGTTCGGTGAGAACTTCACCGGCTGGACCAGCAGTTACGACTCCCGGAACATTCCGCTGCCGCAGATGCAGGAGTGGCGCGCCGCCACCGTGGAGCGTATCCGCGAGCTGCGGCCGCGGCGGGTCCTGGAGATCGGTGTGGGCAGCGGCCTGATCCTCTCCGAGCTCGCAGGCGACTGCGAGAGCTACTGGGCGACCGATTTCTCCGCCGCCGCGATCGAGGCGCTGCACACCCAGCTCGCGGACCTCCCCGACATCGCGTCACGCGTCGAGCTGCGCGTCCAGGCGGCGGACGAGACCGAGGGGCTGCCGGAGGGGCACTTCGACACCGTCGTCGTCAACTCGGTGGTGCCCTACTTCCCGCATGCCGCGTACCTCGTCGACGTCGTCGCCGGAGCCATGCGGCTGCTCGCCCCCGGCGGCCACCTGTTCATCGGCGATGTGCGCAACCACCGCCTGCTGCGCTGCTTCAGCGCGGCCGTGCAGCTGCACCAGGCGGACGGCGGCGACGCGGCAGCCGTGTCCCGCGCCGTCGACCAGGGCGTCCTGCTGGAGACCGAACTCCTCGTGGACCCCGAGTTCTTCCCGGCCCTGCGCGGCAGGCTGCCCGACGTCGAGGCCGTCGACGTCCGCGTCAAGCGGGCGGTGCACCACAACGAGCTCAGCCGCCACCGCTACGACGCCGTCCTGCGCAAGCGCGGCGGACCCTCCTCGTCCGCTCCCGCCACGCGCACCCTGGACTGGGAGCGCGACCTGGGCTGGCCGGTCGCCCTGGAGCGTGCCCTGGCCGAGGCGCCCGGCGCACTGCGCGTCGAGAACGTGCCCAACGCCAGGCTCGCCTCGGAGAACGCCGCGCTGCGGCTGCTCGACGGCGCCGGCGACCTGACCGGGGCCCGCCGTGCCGTCCGCGAGGAAGACGGTGAGCACGCCGCCGTCGACCCCGAGGAACTGCACGCCCTGGGCGAGCGGTTCGGCTACCGCACCGCCGTCACCTGGTCCGCCACGTCCCCGGACGGCGCCGTCGACGTGCTGTTCACCGACGCCGCGCACGACCCCGGCCCGGTGATCGACGGCCTCTACAGCGCGACCGGGGCCGGAGCGGACCCGGCGGCGTTCGCCAACAGCCCGCGGCGGGCGAGCCAGGCCGGCTCCCTCGTCCCGGAGCTCCGCGACCACCTGCGCGACAGGCTTCCCGCCCCCACCGTGCCGTCGGCGTTCGTGGTGCTGGAGCGGTTGCCGTTGACGGTGAACGGGAAGTTGGACCGGGCTGCTTTGCCGGTGCCGGAGTTCTCGGGTG
>NZ_FMHJ01000029.1:0-2995 GCF_900090125.1 Streptomyces sp. WMMB 714 | reverse complement strand
GTGCGGGCGTTGTTCGACAGTCCGACTCCGGCGGGTCTGGTGCGTGCTCTGGAGGGTGCGGCCGCGGCGCGTACGCCGCTGCGTCCGGCCGAACGTCCCGCGCAGATCCCGCTGTCACCCGCGCAGTGGCGCCTGTGGTTCCTCAACCAGATGGAGGGGCCCAGTCCCACCTACAACATCCCCTACGCCCTGCGGCTGTCGGGACGCCTCGACGAGGACGCGCTGCGCGCCGCCCTGGACGACGTGGTCGCCCGGCACGAGAGCCTGCGCACCCTCTTCCCCGACGAGGGAGGAGACCCGCGCCAGCACATCGTGCCCGCCGACCGGGCCCGCGTCACGGTGACGGCCGTGCACACGACGGAGGACGGCCTCGCCGCCGCCCTCACCGCGGCGGGACGCGAGGGATTCGACCTGGCCGCCGAACTGCCCCTTCGCGTCCACCTGTTGCGCACCGGCGCCACCGAGTGCGTGCTGCTGCTGAACCTGCACCACATCGCGGGCGACGGCTGGTCCATGGCCCCGCTCGCCCGTGACCTGATGACGGCCTACGAGGCGCGGTGCGCGGGAGGAGCGCCCGAGTGGGCGCCGCTGCCCGTGCAGTACGCCGACTACGCCCTCTGGCAGCGGGAGCTGCTCGGGCACGAGTCCGACCCGGGCAGCGAACTCTCCCGCCAGCTCGGACACTGGCGCGAACGCCTCGCCGAGCTGCCCGCCGAGATCGCGCTGCCCACCGACCGCCCCCGTCCGCCCGTGGCGGGCTACGACGGAGCCCTCGTCCGCTTCCGCGTGAGCGAGGAGCTCCACGCCGGCCTGGCCTCGCTGGCGCGCGAGTCGTCGGCGACGCTGTTCATGGTGGTGCAGGCGGGCCTGGCCGCGCTGCTGTCGCGGCTGGGCGCGGGCCCGGACGTCGCGGTGGGGTCGCCCGTGGCGGGGCGTACCGATGAGGCGCTGGACGATCTCGTCGGCTTCTTCGTGAACACGCTGGTGCTGCGCACGGACGTCTCGGGCGACCCGTCGTTCCGGGAGCTGCTGGGGCGGGTGCGCGAGAGCGACCTGGCGGCGTACGCCCATCAGGACGTGCCGTTCGAGCGTCTGGTGGAGGTGCTGAACCCGCAGCGCTCACTGTCCCGGAACCCGCTGGTGCAGGTGATGCTCGCCCTGCAGAACATGCCGCGTACCGAGACGGCCCTGCCCGGACTCCGGGTGCGTCCCGAACCGCTCGACGTCGGCATCTCCAAGTTCGACCTCTCCTTCCACCTGCGCGAGAGCCTCGGAGCGGACGGCACGGAGGGCGGCATCGACGGAGTCCTGGAGTACAGCACCGACCTGTTCGACCACGCCACTGTCCGCGCCCTCGCCGACCGCCTCGTCGCGGTGCTGCGGCAGGCCGTCGCGGACCCGGACCGGCCCGTCGGCGCCGTCGACCTGCTCAGCCCGGCCGAGTACAGCCGCCTTGAGCAGTGGAACGACACGGCGGCCGGGCCCGTCGACGCCACGCTGCCGGAGCTGCTGGAGGCCCAGACCGCCCGCACACCCGACGCGGTCGCCGTACGGCACGCGGGCACCGACACCCGCTACGCCGAACTCAACGCCAGGGCCAACCAGTTGGCCCGCCACCTGGTGGACGCCGGCGTCGGCGGCGAGGACCTCGTCGGCATCGCGATGCCGCGCACCCCGGAACTCCTCGTGGCCGTATGGGCCGTGCTCAAGGCCGGCGCCGCCTACGTGCCGCTGGACCTCGACTACCCGGCCCAGCGGCTCACGCTGATGCTCGACGACGCCGCACCGGCGTACGTCCTGACGACCCGCGACGGCGCTGCCCGGCTTCCCGACGCGGCCCGCCGCATCACCCTCGACGACCCCGGCGTGCGCGAGGCCGTCGCGGCGTACCCCGACGGCGACCTCGGCGACGGCGAACGCGTACGGCCGCTCACCCCGGACAACGCCGCGTACGCGATCTTCACGTCCGGCTCGACCGGGCGCCCCAAGGCCGTCGTCGTCCCGCAGCGCAACGTGGCCGACCTGGCCGCCTGGGCGGAAGGCGAGTTCGGCGCCGACGGCCTGGCAGCCGTCACCGCCACGACCTCCCTCAGCTTCGACGTGTCCGTCTTCGAGCTCTTCTCGCCGCTGCTCTGCGGCGGCCGCGTCGACCTCGAGGACGACGTCCTCGCGCTGGCCGGCGGCGACGCCTCCCGCGTCTCCGGCATGCTCAGCACCGTCCCGTCCGCCATGGCGGCCCTGCTCGCCGACCCCGAACTACCGCTGCGCCCGCACACGTTGCTGTACGCGGGCGAGGCGCTGACGGCGGGTCTGGTGCGGGACACCCGTGCGGCCCTGCCCGGCTGCCGCGTCCTCAACGTCTACGGGCCCACCGAGGCCACCGTCTACGCGACGATGGCCGAACCGTCGCCCGACGATCCGGCGCAGCCCGCGATCGGCAACCCCCTGCGCAACGTCACCGCGCACATCCTGGACGCCAACCTGCGGCCGCTGCCCCCGGGTTCACCGGGAGAGCTCTACCTCGCGGGCGAACTCCACCTGGCCCGCGGCTACCTGAACCGCCCGGGACTCACAGCGGAGCGCTTCGTGGCGAGCCCGTTCGGGCCGCCCGGCAGCCGCATGTACCGCACCGGCGACCTGGCCCGGCAGAGGGCCGACGGATCCGTCGAGTACCTCGGCCGCTCAGACGACCAGGTCAAGATCCGCGGATTCCGCATCGAGCCCCGGGAGATCGAGACCGCGCTCACCGCGCTGCCCACCGTCCGCGAATGCCTCGTCACCTCGCTCCGCGACCACGAAGGCGAACAGCGCCTGGCCGCCTACGTGGTGCCCGCCTCGTCCGGCGGAGTCACGGCGGACGAGCTGCGCGACGTCGCCGTCGACGCGCTGCCGGGGCACCTCGTGCCGTCGGCGTTCGTGGTGCTGGAGCGGTTGCCGTTGACGGTGAACGGGAAGTTGGACCGGGCTGCTTTGCCGGTGCCGGAGTTCTCGGGTG
>NZ_FMHJ01000030.1:0-1927 GCF_900090125.1 Streptomyces sp. WMMB 714 | reverse complement strand
TGCCGCGTGGTGGCCCGGGGTGTGTGGGGATGGGTGGCGGTGGTGGCACCGCGACGTCCGGCCTCGGACCGGCCCTGGCACACGCACAACCAACCGACCCGAGGAACGACATCCCGGGGCCACGCTCGGCTCTCCACTTGCGCTTCGATCAGCCCGAGGCCGAGCGGTGCAAGACGTCGTCAGAGCTGAGCCGGAGGAGCGGAGTTCCCGCTTCCTCGGATGCGTCTTCGTTCGAGTGAAAACCAGGCTTGAGCTGGGCTTTTGTGGTTGAGTTCGAGATAATGGAGGAGTGCTGAAGGCCCGTCTGGGAGACGGGAGTTGGGGCTGAAAGGGGGGCGGCCGTGGGCGAGCGCGGGGAAACATCAGAACCGGGAACGCCGGACGAATGGGCTTCGTATCTCACTCAGGCAGTGCCGGGTGCCGACACAGCGATTCTGCTCGACGTGCTCAGCGCGGAGAAGCTCTCACACGAAGGGCGCATCGACGCCCTGAAAGCGCTCGAGCGCCATGTTTCGTGGATCCACGCCCGGCAGGCGCAGCTTCTGGCAGCCCTGCACGACGACGCCGAGGATGCCCTTCCGGAGGGCACCTGGAACAAGGACGTGGCCGGGCAGTGGAACTTCGCGGCCGAGGAGGTCGCTTGCGCTCTGAAGCTTTCGGGTGCGACCGCCGAGGACCGCCTCCATGTGGCGCGGGAGCTGGACGCGCGCCTGCCGACGACGCTCGGCCTGCTGGAGGCAGGGGAGATCTCCTGGATGCAGGCCAAGGCGATGGTCGAGATCACGGACGTTCTCGATCCGGAGGTCGCCGCATCCGTCGAGGCAGATGTAGCACCGAAGATGCCGTCTCTGGCGTGCGGGCAGACGCGTCGCGCCCTGCACCGGTCGGTGGCCCGTCTGGACCCGGAGGGTGTGGAGGTGCGCCACATGCACCGCAAGCGGGACCGGGAGATCACGCATCGCGAACTCGGCGACGGAATGGCGCACTGGGGCGCCTACCTTCCTGCCGAGCAGGCCGCCCGGCTGGATCAGGCCGTCGACGCCCACGCGGAGACCTTGCTCGAGACGAGTGGGCGGGAGCGCGCGGAGGAATGGACGTTGGCGCAGCGCCGCGTCGACGCTCTGGTCGACTTGGTCCTCAACGGCTCCGGTCGGGGCGCCGGTTCGTCCGGGCGTGCGGCGGCGGTGGTGCAGGTGACGGTCTCGCTGGATGCACTGCTGGGAGTCGGGCAGGAGCCGGGAGAGCTGAAGGGATACGGGCCCATCACCGCGTCGCAGGCCCGCTCGATCGCGTTCGCCGAAGACAGCGTGTGGCGGCGGCTGTTGACCGACCCGGACTCGGGAATGGTCGTCAAGACCGATCCCGCCACCTACAAGCCCACTGCTGATACAGCGCGACATGTCGTCGCCCGCGATCGGGTGTGCATGTTCCCCTCCTGCCAAATGCCTGCCCACCGCTGCGATCTGGACCATGTCGAGCCGTTCGACCGACACAGTCCACAGCAGGGCGGGGAGACGACGCCGGAGAACATGATTCCGCTGTGCCGACGACATCACTTGCTCAAACACCGCGCCGGATGGGGAGTCGAGAGGGAAAAGGCAACCGGAACAGTCACCTGGACGACTCCCACCGGCCATCACTACACGAGCCACCCACACGACTACCGTAAGTAGTTGATCTCGCGCGGGTCAGCCGCTCCTTGGCCCTTCCCTGCCGTCGGTCACCACGCCGGGTCGATCAGCGTGCTGCCCTACTCGGCGGGGAACTGGGCGAGCGCGAGTGAAGTCAGGAAGCCCTGCTGCGAGCGGCAGCGGACGACCCCGTCCCCTGCGGGTTGGTTGTGCGTGTGCCAGGGCCGGTCCGAGGCCGGACGTCGCGGTGCCACCACCGCCACCCATCCCCACACACCCCGGGCCACCACGCGGCA
>NZ_FMHJ01000033.1:0-1162 GCF_900090125.1 Streptomyces sp. WMMB 714 | reverse complement strand
GGACTCACCGAACGACTCGACGCCGTCGACGGCCTCCTCCTCATCGACTCCCCCACCGGCGGCCCCACCACCATCACCGCCGAACTCCCCTGGCGTGAGCGGGAAGGGTTCACCGCGGAGAGTGGCGGCAGGGGCTTCTCCAAAGGCCGGCAGCGGCCGCCGGGGGACGCCCGCCGGGGCGCCGGGGTGGGGTAAACCCCCTCCCCCTGAGACCTGCCGGCGCCATGGTCACCGCCCCCGGTCACAGCGGATCCTGACGGTGAAGCAGCAGCCCGGCCGCCGGCAGGCGGACCGCGCTGCACCCGATCGGGGAAGGACGGGACCTCGCCATGGCCACCGCAACGAACACCGCGCAGCCGCGATCCCACGCGGTGCCGGCGGTACTGCGCGCCCCCTTCGAGGGCCGCAACTGGCGCGAGCTGCTCTACGTCCTGACCGGGCTGCCGATCGCCTGCTTCAGCTTCGCCTACTCCGTGACCCTCGTCTCGGCCAGCGCCGGGCTGCTGATCACCTTCGTGGGCGTCCCCCTCCTCGCGGCCGGCCTCATGGGCTGCCGCGCCATCGGGCGGCTGGAGAGAGTCCGCGCCCGCGGCCTGCTGCGGCTGGACGTCGCGGAACCCGGGCCCGTACACGTCCTGCAGCGCCGCAGCGGACTCCTGTCCTGGGTCGGCGCCCTGCTGCGCAGCGGCGTCTCGTGGCGGCACCTCCTCTACACGGTGGTGCACTTCCCCTGGGCGCTCTTCTCCTTCGTCCTCACGGCCGTCTTCTTCCCCCTGGGATGGTCGCTGGCGCTGTACCCGGCCTGGCAGTGGGTCTTCCCCCGCTACCTCGGGGAACCGGGCCTTCAGTGGGGGCCCGACGGACTCACCGCGGTGGGGCCCGCCACGGTCGGCGACACCTACCTCGACAACGTGCCCGACATGGCGCTCACCAGCGCCGCCGGAGTGGGACTCGTACTGCTGACGCCGTGGCTGGTGCGGGGCCTCAACCATGTGGACCGGCTGCTGGTGGCCGGGCTGCTCGGCCCGTCCCGGCTGGCGACGCGGGTCCAGGAGCTGGAGTCGGATCGTGGTTCGGTGGCCGACACCGCCGCGGCCGACCTGCGCCGCATCGAACGCGACCTCCACGACGGCGCACAAGCACGCCTCGTCACCCTCGCCAT